>CAMTOV010000057.1 GCA_947074235.1 uncultured Bacteroides sp.
CCTACGCATATTAAAAACGACATGGATCAACTCTCCAATCACTATGTGCGCGAGGTTTACGAAACAGAAGTATTTCCAAACAAGGAGCTTAACTATCAAGAAACAAATACGTTGGCTGTGCTCAATGTAGCCTATTATCCCAATGAGCGAGGCTCATACAACTTAGATAGAAATCTGGAAACAGACGGGCGATTGAAAAATCCCGAAAAACGGTGGGGAGGGATGATGCGTCGCATTGAAACGAGTGACTTTGAGACTGCCAACATAGAGTATATCGAGTTTTGGTTGATGGATCCTTTTATCTATGCCGATGGGGATGAACGTGGGAATATTAGTAATAATCCCGATGTGAACAACGCTCCTTCGGGTGGTTATCTGTATTTGAACTTAGGCGATATCTCGGAAGATATCTTGAAAGATGGTAAGAAGTTCTTTGAAAATGGGCTTCCTATTGATGGCGATCCATCGAAAGTGGAAGAGACAGTGTGGGGACGAGTGCCAAAAGAACGCAGTCTGGTTTATGCTTTTGATAATTCTACCGGCACACGACGCTTGCAAGACGTTGGTTTGAATGGATTGTCTATAGAGGATGAGCGCAACTATTCCACTTATATGGAGTATCTGAATGCTGTTCAATCAACGGTCGATACTGAAACATATCAAACATTTTGGGATTCGCCTGCTGCCGATAAGTATCATTACTTCCGCGGCTCGGATTATGATGCGCAAGAGAAGACCATCTTGGAGCGCTATAAATACATCAACAACACAGAAGGTAACTCTACTGCCGATGAAGATTCGCCCGAGAGATACCCAACGGCTGCCAAGACAACTCCTGATATTGAAGATATCAATCAAGATAATACGCTGCAAGAGATGGAGAAGTATTATCAGTATCGTGTTCAGCTAGAGAAGTCTAAATTGAAGGTAGGCGAAAACTACGTAACGGATAAACGTACTGCCAAAGTGAAGCTTCGCAATGGAAAAACCGAAGAAGTAGACTGGTATCAATTTAAGATACCGGTGCGCAGTGGAGAGGCTATTGGTAGCATTAAAGATTTTAAATCAATTCGCTTTATGCGTATGTTCTTGACTGGTTTTCAGAAGCCGGTTATCTTGCGTTTTGCTACTTTTGAATTGGTGCGTGGTGAATGGCGAACTTATACCGATGCGCTTTATAACCTTCAAAACCCTGCACCTACAGTAACTGGTACATTGGATGTATCGACTGTCAACTTAGAAGAGAATGCTGATAAGACTCCTGTCAACTATGTGATGCCTCCGGGCATTAGTCGCGTGGTAGATCCTAGTCAGCCACAACTACGTCAACGCAATGAGCAGGCCATGAGTTTAAAGATTGCCGATTTGGCGCCGGGTGATGCAAGGGCTGTATATAAGAATTCGGGACTGGATATGCGTATGTACAAACAATTGAAGATGTTTGCTAGTGCGCAAGCCTTGACAGATGATGTAACTAATTTGAAAGATGGCGAGTTGTCGGTATTTATAAGATTGGGATCGGATTATCGTTCTAACTTCTACGAATACGAAATACCGCTTACCTTAACAGCTCCAGGACATTACAATAATGATTTGGAGGCCGATCGACTGTCTGTGTGGCCTATTGAGAATACCCTTAATGTGGCTCTGTCTGTATTTACAGATTTGAAACAAAAAAGAAATATGGCTAAAAACCATGCGAACTCAGGTGTGAGTTATGGTAAGATTTATTCGGAATATGACCCCGAACAACCGGCCAATAAGGTGAGCATTATGGGTAACCCATCGCTTGCAGAGGTCAAAACCATGATGATTGGGATTAGAAACAACTCGCGTGCAAAGAAGTCGGCCGAGGTGTGGGTGAATGAGTTGAGGCTTGCTGACTTTGACGAGGATGGTGGCTGGGCTGCACAAGGTAATATGAATGTGCAACTCTCTGACGTGGGTAGCTTTAATGTGGCTGGTCATATAGAAACTGCCGGCTTTGGTGGGTTGGAGCAAACCATGAGCGAACGCCGATTAGATGATTACTATCAGTATCAGTTTACTACCACCTTCGAGTTGGGAAGATTCTTCCCGAAAGCGGTGCAGCTAAGTGCTCCTGTTTACTTCTCGTTCTCAAGAGAGAAGACTATGCCAAAGTATAATCCGTTAGATACGGATATGTTGCTCAAAGATGCACTGGATGCCTTGCCCAATAAGCAGGCTAAAGACTCTTTGCGCAATATCGCTAATGAGATAACCGTTTATAAGAACTTCAGTTTGAGCAACCTACGCTTCAATATTGTGAGTAAAAACCCTATGCCCTACGATCCAGCCAACTTCAACTTGAGTTATAGCTTCACCAAGCGTCACAACCAAGGTAGTACTACCGTTTACGAAGATGAAATAGATTGGCGTGGAGCTTTCTCGTACAACTATGCACCGGTATATAAAGCTTGGGAACCATTCAAGAATATGAAAACTAAGTCGAAGTGGGCTCGTATCATCAAAGATTTTAACCTAAACTACTTGCCGCAGAGTTTGGCATTTAATACTGATATGAATCGTCATTACTATGAGTTGCAACTGCGTGATATGGAGAATCTTGAAGATTTAACGGGGATTCCTGTGAGTGTGGCTAAAAGCTTCCTGTGGAATCGTGACTTCGCTTTGCGTTGGGATTTGTCGAAGAACTTAAAGATGAACTTTACATCGGCTACTCATGCTGAAGTTGAAGAACCATACGGTATATTGAATCGTAATGTCGACCCAGAAAGCTACGAGGCTCGCAAGGATACCATTCGTCATAGTCTGCTACACTTTGGTCGCCCCATCGACTATAGGCAGACATTCAATGCTTCATATAAGTTGCCATTCGATAAAATTCCGGCAACCGACTGGATTACCTCTGATGTGCGCTTCTCTTCTTCTTACAACTGGGATAGAGGAGTGCTTTTGACTGATGGTATAGAGTTGGGAAACACGATAGCCAACCAGCGCTCTATTGATGTGAATAGTCGCATCAATTTTGAGACGCTTTACAATAAATCTGATTATCTGAAGGCGGTGAACCGTCGTTTTGCTTCCACTACTAGAAGTAATGCGCGCAATGCTGCTACTCAAAAGAAGGAAAAGCCAAAACGATTTGAACGTGAAATTGCTTTGAAAGCAGATACTACTGTCACCATCCGACATGGACTATCGTCTAAAAAGCCTAAGGTAAGTGCACTAACGGTAGATGGCAATCGTTATCCTATTCGCTATAAAGTGGTAGATGCTAATACAATTCGTATAGAAAATAGAGATAGCGTACGCATTAAACTTACGGCTGTTCAGGGGCCGAAACCCGAAGATAATAAATGGTATCGCATAGGTCAATCGGCTACTCGTTTTGCTATGATGATTCGTAATGTGAGCATCACTTATAAAAATACATACGCCATGATGCTCCCTGGCTTCTTGCCCGAGATTGGTGATATGTTAGGACAGCATCGTGGTCCGGCTGGGTTTACTCCCGGACTAGGTTTTGCTTTTGGTATGACAGGCAACGATTATATCGATAAAGCTTTGGCTAAAGACTGGTTGTCGAAAGATTCTTTAGTGAGCCCGGCTACTACCAATTCGCTTGAAGATATACAAGTGCGCATGGCGCTAGAACCAATTCGTGATTTGAAGATTGATCTTACAGCTGGTCGCACCCGCAATAAGTCTAACGAAATACAGTTTATGTTCGAAGGCAAGCCGTCGCTGCAAAGCGGTAATTTCAATATGTCTATTATTACCATCGGTAGCGCCTTCGAACGTCACAGTGCTAGCAATGGATATGCATCTAAATCATTTGATAGATTTTTGAATAATCTAGAGACGGTGCAGCAGCGTGTTCAAAAGCTCTATGATGGCGCCACACTTCCTATTACGCGCAATGGAGTATCAACCAGTGTTATCAATGCCGTAGATATGTATTCGCCCGATGTAATGATTCCTTCATTCTTGGCAGCATATACCAATCGTAACTCCAATAAAACCTCTTTAAACATGTTTCCGGGCATCTTGTCCATGCTACCTAACTGGCGCATCACTTACAGTGGTTTAAGCAAATTGCCTTTCTTTCAAAAGCATTTCAAGAGCGTAACCATCAGTCATGCCTATCGTAGCACCTACAGTGTGGGTAGTTATAATACCTTCCAAAGCTTTCAGAGCTATATGGGCGATTTGGGCTTTATTGAAGATGTGACAAATGGCAGTTTAATACCATCTAGCATGTATGATATCACGGCGGTTTCTATCAACGAACAATTCTCGCCGCTATTGGGTGTAGATATCAGTTTTAAAAACGGTATAACAGCCAAAACGGAATATAAAATGACGCGCGTGCTCAACTTGAGTATGACAGCTAATCAGATTGTGGAAACCTCCTCACGCGACTTTGTGTTGGGTATGGGGTATAAAATCGTTGGTCTCGAGTTGTTTCAAGGACGAAATACTTCCAATTCGAAGAATAAAATTAGTAACGACTTAGCGCTACGTGCTGATATTTCTTTCCGCAATCAAAATGCACTTGCACGAGATATACAAACCATCAATACGCAAGCCACTAGTGGTAACAAGGCTTTGAAGATTTCTGTCTCTGCCGATTATGTATTGAGTAGATTCCTCAATGTGCGTGTGTTCTATGATCATCAAAAGAATACTCCATTGGTCTCAGCTTCAGCATATTCTGTTACAAATGCCGATTTTGGCGTAAGCTTAAAATTCTCGCTAACACGATAAACTATTCTCTCGCAAATTATGTTTGATTTAACGTCTGTATAGTATATATATAATAAGGAGTAGTAAACGTATGAAAATAGCCGCAAATAAAAGTAAAAACCGTTCCTCTGGTACAATTAACAAAAATAATAAAAAGAAGTCCGAGGGAAAACGAGTAGGTAAGTCAAAACCCTCTAAGGCAAACAATCAATTGAATAGACGTGTGAAATAAGCAACTCCATTTTATATTCATATCTTAGCTGTTAACAAGGCAAATCTTGCTTGTAGCTAATAAACCCTTATTACCATGCTAGGTAACCCTTAGCAGTCTGTTAATTGTACTTTTTCAGTGAGCGGCTTTCGTGTTGTTCATTATAAACTGATTATCAGGTTGTTGTTTTTCCTGTTTTATATAGCGTTTTGATAGGATTTTAAGCAAAAGGTCAGAAAAAGCATATTTTTTTCACTTTTTTTGATTATTTGTACGTAGAATAATATTTTTTTGTATATTTGCCCAATATTGTAGGTAGACTATAATATGCTTAGTGTAAACAAATAACAATATTAACAAAATGGGTTTTTAACACTAAAAGCCGCATGGATAACAGGAATACCATAAATTATTATACTTATTTATTCACTTAATTTTTTTTTACTTATGAATAGAAAAAAACTATTTGGTTTAGTCATGTGTGGGGCTATGTTATTAGCTTCTACATCTGTCTTTACGTCGTGTAAAGACTATAATGACGACATTAATGACTTGCAAAGTCAAATCGATGGCTTGAACAGCGATTTGTCTGGCAAGATTACAGCTTTGCAGACTGCGATGAGTGCTGCTCAAGCTGCTCTTACTCAAGCGCAAGCTGATATCGTAAAAGCTCAAGCTGCTGCTGACGCTGCACAAAGTTCTGCAAATGCTGCTGCTCAAGCTGCCGCTGCTGCTGACGCTAAAGCTGCTGCTGCTGCTGAAGCTGCTGCACAAGCTAAAATTGATGCAATTGCTGCTGCACAAAAAATGGTTGATGAGTTGAAAGCAACTCTTCAAGCGCAAATTGACGGTAAAGTAGACCAATCGGTTTATGATGCTAAAATGGAAGAACTAGATGGCCAAATTGCTGCAATCAATGGTTCTTTAAAATCAATTCAAGAAGCTTTAGGCTTTGACTCAGAAACTGGCACTTATGCTGTTATCTCTTTGTTAAACCAACAAGTTGCTGCTTTGAATACTTTCATGGAATCAATTGAAAAATTGAATCTAACTGAAACATATCCAACATTGTTGTCGGATGTTGCAACTCTTAAAACAGAATTAGCTTCATTGCAAGATGATGTTAAGCAAAATTCTGATGATATTGTAACATTGCAAAATACTGTAAACAACGTTGTATTACCAAAGTTGACAGAACTTTCAGATGCTATTACTGCATTAGATGAAAAATTGAACGTTTTGATCCAACAAAGATTAACTAGTTTGATTTTTGATGATACTCAATCTGTAAACGGTATCCCAGCTGTAACATTCATGACTTTGAATTATGCACCTTGGACGCTTAATGAAGATGGTATTCCTGTAGAACCAGCTGATGATGCAGAAGCTAAAACTATTAATGGTAACGAAGTTGCTAATTATTATTTGAACCCATCAAGCGTTGATCTTGCTAGCATCACTGCATTAGATGTGTTATTGAAAGAAGGAACTAACATCATTACAAGAGCAGATGCTGAACCAACTCTTACTGTAGAAGGTTACACTGTAGAAAATGGTGTAATGGCTGTAACTCTTTCTAAAACTGGAACTTTTGCTACAACTACTACTACATCTACTTCTGAAGATATTACTGTTGAGTCATTCAATAGATTTGCTGTACAAGCAACTATTCTTCCTACATCTGCAGATGAAGAAGCTCCAACTGTAACTTCTGGTTTTGCTAGAATCTTTGATTATTCAGGTACTCCTGCTATCTATAACGCAACAGAACCTATGAAACCATCTGAAGAAGCTGACGAATTCTTTACTTATGAAGAAATTACAGCTGATACAGACGAAGATTTTGTTGTAGCTAACGTTGCTTATAACGCTACATTAGATTTGAACACTTTAGCTAAAACAGTAGTTAATGGTCTTCCAATCGATATGGAAAAATATGGTTTGACTTTTGAATTTAGCTTACTAGAAGAATCTACAGTTGTTTCTATTGATGCTGCTGGTGTAATCTCTGCTACTGATCAATCTGTTGTAGGTTCAACTACTTCTATTCAAGTTGTATTGAAAGATGGTGATAACATTGTTGATGCTGCTTATTTCGATATTCTTTGGACTGCTGCAGGTGAAACTGATTTAGGTCTTCTAGGTACATTTGATTTTGACTTTGATGCAGAAAGCTGTGAAATTTCTTATTCTGATACTGTTTTCTCTGATGTATTGAAAGAAAAAGTATATGATGTATTAGGAATTGATGAAGCTACATTTGTAAGCCTATATTCTTTGAATGCTGGTTCATTTGGAACTTCTGCTACTGCTACTGCAGGAACTCCTGCTGTTGATACACTTGGTGTATTGTCTTATGTAGAAAATACTAATGTTGAAGATAATCCTTATGTAATTGTTTGGGATCTTGATATCGTTGATAGCCCAATTACTCAAGCTGAGTATAATGCTGGTGTAGCTGTAAGAACTGTTTATGGCCGTTTCGAAGGTAAATCAACTTCTAACTCTAGTGTATATGTATTTAGCCTTCAAATGAATATCACTCTTGACCAAATGACATTTGCTGGTGCTTACCTATCTACTTACTGGGAAGGCTCTCCAATTGCTTCTACTAACGACTCTAAAGTACGTGTTGTTAATCCAACAATGATGAGTGATGCAGTTTATGGTACATCTAACTTCTACTCAACTCAAATCATTGCTAGCTTGATGGCTGGTTACACTGAGAAATTTGCAGCTCCATTGGATCTTGTAAATGGTGCAACAAGTGCTAAATTCATCTTCGATGCAGAACGTATTGCTTCTATGACTGCAACACTTGGTGCAAACTGGGAAGTATCTGCTGCAGGTGATACGCTATATTACAAATATGAATCAGGTTTAGTAGCTGCTGCTGCTATCAGTGCTGAAGGTGTTATCAACTTAGTTGAAGATCCTGCTGCTTCTTCAACAGTTCCTGGTACTCCAACTGATGCTGCAATCAAACTTCTTGCTTTGGCTGATAATAAAGTTCCTGTGAAACTTGTAGGTGCTTATTGTAGTGGTGGTGACACAGAATTGACTGGTGCTGTTGACAAATTCTTGGTACGTTTCATCAAGCCATTGACTATGACTGTTGTTGCTCCAGATCCTAATATCTTCTATGATTTGGAACAAAAAGGTTACACAATTGATGTTTCTACTTTAGTAACAATCACTGGTTTCGGTTCTACAGGTGTTGTATTGTCAAGTGGTAACTCTACTTCTGATACTGAAGCATTGCAAAAATGGTTCAATGTAACTGCTGTTAATTGGGATCTTGATAACGCTATCACTAACCTTGTTGAAGATGCTGCTGGTAATATCAGTGTTTCTTCTAGCACTAACTATGCTGATTGGTCAGACTGGAACACAGTTAAAGGTAAATATGACTTTACTTCAACTGATGCAACTGTAGGTGGCATTGACTTAACTCAAACATTGACATTCATCAACTTTAGTGGTAGTGCACTTACTGAATCATTCAAGGTTGCAATTCCTGTAGTTGCTACAACTAAATGGAATACAGAATTGTATGATGTTAACCAACAATATGTTGAGTTTGTAATCCAACCAGGTGATATTAACTAATTAGGAAACTAAATAGTTGAATAAACAATAAAATAGAAAGGTGTTCTTATCTATAATGGGAGGAACACCTTTCTTTTCAAAAACAAGAAAATACATGTCTATGAATTTTAAAAATCTAGCAATTGCAACATTGTTTGCTGCGGGTAGCATGACTGCCTTTGCGCAAGAAGTTCAGGTGACAGAGGTACAAGTGCAAGAGGTTGCTGAAACCTTTTCACCATATTGGTTTATCCAGCCACAAGTAGGTTTAGGCTCTACAATCGGTGAAACTAAAGTGAAAGACTTGTTATCTCCGGCTGCTGCTTTGAATGTGGGTTACAAATTCTTACCTGTTTTGGGCGCACGTATTGGTGTGAGTGGATGGGAAGGAAAAGGATGTTGGGTTACTCCAAAGCAAGATTATTCATTTAAATATGTTCAAGCTAATCTTGACTTATTATTAGATTTGAGTACTCTTTTCTGTGGATTTAATCCAGACCGTATTTTTAACGGCTACTTAATGGGTGGTGTTGGTTTTAATCATTCTTTTGATAATGGTGAAGCTAACGATCTATATACTCATGGATATAAACTAGAATACCTTTGGTCTGGTAGCAAAAATTTTGTTGCTGGTCGTTTCGGACTAGGATGTGATTTCCGCGTAAGCAAACGTGTTGGTATCAACTTGGAAGCTAATGCTAATATTCTTTCTGACAAGTACAACTCTAAGAAAGCTGGTAATGTGGATTGGCAAACTAATCTGTTAGCTGGTGTGTCAGTAAGATTGGGTAAAATTAAAACTAAACCAGTAGTTGTGGCTCAAGAAGTTGTTGAAGTTGTGCAACCAGTTGCTCCAGCTCCAGCTCCTGCTCCAGTTGTAGAAAAACCAGTTGCTCCAGCTCCTGCTCCTACTATGACAGAAGATATCTTCTTTGCTTTGAATTCATCTGTTATTACTGCAGAACAAGCAGTTAAGATTGATGAATTAGTGAAATTCTTAAATGCTAATCCTTCAGTTAAGATTTCTTGTGTAGGATATGCATCTAAAGAAAGTGGATCTGCTACATACAACCAAGCGTTGTCAGAACGTCGTGTTGATTCTGTAGCTAAAGCTCTAGAAGCAAAAGGTATTGCAGAAGGTAGAATTCTTACTGCTGCCAAAGGTAGCGCTGTTCAACCATTTGCAGAAAACGCTGAAAACCGCGTTGTTATCTGTATAGCAGAATAAGAAATTTATTTCTTAAAATATAAGGGGGACATCAATGTTCCCCTTTTTTTATTTTCTCTTCTTTGTATAATCTCGCAATAACACCAATAATTGTTTCTTTATATATGTTTTTCTATTACTCTATTTAATAATTAGAAGTAGAAACCAGCATTGATGAAAAACCCTACATTCTTATAAAGATTGGAATAATTGATCTGTGCACTTATTGGACCTAAAAAGAAATCATACGATGCTCTCAATCCAACTCCCCAACTATATTTTCCATCAATTATATCCTTAAATTTATGACTGGATTTACCAAACTCACTCATTGCGGTGATGTATAAACGTTTCTTTATCATATATCGTAAATTTATTCGTGCCGATAGGTAATAGTTGTCTAATAGATGCACATATTGTGATGTTTCCCATTCAATTTGTTTGGGAAATAGATTAGCATCAAATATTCCTCCAATATAGTTTTGATAATATAAAGGAAAATCTTTACCAAAAAGAAATCTCCCCGATATTTTGGGTAATAAATATAATGATGGTAAAAGCTTCCATGCCGTTTCCCCTGCGAACTGTATACTGCCATTCGGATAGCCCTTTTGATAAGTTATGCCATTGTGCGTGTATAGCATACCCTTTACATGAACCTTGTATCCTGAGGATGGGAAATAATCACTGTCTAGTCCATCATATAAATAATCGGCAAAATAGTTTATTGAATGCTTATATTTCACTTTGTCCAATTTATAGTTGGGTCTATATAGTGAATCTTTTCCACCCATTATGTCGGCAGTAATGCCAAATTGATACCTAGAGTTTAATTTAGTTTTAGAGTATAATGCTTCAAATGATTGAGAGATAAAATTGAAATTCATTATTTTGTGATTATGTGAATATAGTCCAAAATTATTATATCTAAATGTGTAATTCACACTAAATCTTTGATTGTAAAAGTTACCATTTGAATATTGAAGGCGGATATATGGATTACGAGATATGCGTGTAGTAAATGAATAGTGATTATGTACTGCAATATTATTATCATTGTTTACATTTAAAAGTAACCCCGCAATGTTTACATTATCTATTCTTGCTCCAATATTGAGTAATTTATATTGTTTTGGTGTCAATACAAAGGTAAGATCATAAGGAGCTTTATCAGTAAGATAGTAGTTTACCATATAAAAAGCATTTACTCCTTGCATGATTGATATTGCTTTATTTATCTGGTCAATTGTAATTATTGAATTTTCTTTTAGATTTATTCTATTGCGAAACCATTTTTTATCACTTTCTTTTATACCAATAATTTCAATCTTGTTTATTTCATAGGTTGACTGGCACACTCTATCCCTTTTTTTAATAGTTATGGTGTCACAATATAAAGTATCATAGTAAATCTGTTTTTTCAATTCAATGATTTCATTCCACTGTGCTCTACCTGCATTCTCGCCGATGGTTATCATAGAGTCTATGGCACTATCCGTAAAACTGGCAGTACCATATCCTTTTAGTGGAGGATTTATATAAAGATTCGTTGCATATCGATTTTCGTGATACTTACGTTCGCCCATGATATTTATCAGTTGTGATACCATGTTTGGTAATGTCTTTAATTCTTCTTTTGTTTTCCACCCCGTTGTCAGATCAATTCCTATAATAATTTCTGCGCCCATATCTCTCACTACATCCACCGGAAAATTATCTAGTGCGCCTCCATCAATAAGTAGCATACTATCTCTACTCATAGGTATAAATACTCCGGGTATAGACATTGTTGAGCGCATAGCTACGGGCAATGAACCCGATGAAATGTTTACTTGATTACCATAAACTATATCTGTTGCTACACATTTATATGGTATAGGCAAATCCATGAAATTATTTACTTGATGATAGCCAGTTGTTAAGTTTGTATATAGATTTAAGATATTTTGTCCCGTAATGTATCCATTTGGTATGGTCCCTTTTTTCTTCAAGGAAAATGGAACATTAAATGTGTACGTCTCTTTATTTTTCTTATATAAAAATGTTTTGTCAACTCGCTTCACTTCATCCCCTAGTAAGAATATCCAATTCTGACTACGAAACATACTGTCAATAAAATGTGCATTATACCCTATTGCATATAGTCCCGCTACTACACCTCCAATACTAGTTCCAGCAATATAATCAATAGGTATGTTAGCTTCTTCAAGCACTTTCATTACACCTACTTCTGCAGCGCCTTTAGCACCACCACCACCCAATACAAGGCCAACTTTTTTGCGAGCTGGTTGTTCTTGTTGCGCATGTAAATTAAGAGACAGCACGCATATCAAGCCTAATATGATATTTCTACAAAATACTTTCATTATATCTTATTATTATCTGTATTATTAACAGTTTTAGCCTTGTCTTGTTTACAAATTTACACATCAATAAAATAAAACTTTTTGTGGATTTGAACATGTAAGTCTAATTATTGACCTTTATATACAGTGAGGCACCTTGTCTATACCGTATCTATCTTTTATTTTAAAACTATACATTTAATTGCTTCATTATATTGGTTAACTACCTATTGATAGTTATAGAAATAATATTAGGAATCAATAAATACCCATAAAAGGCGATTTCGCACCATTTTAATAATAACGACCTTTGCAGTGCAAATAAATAATAGTTGGCCATGTGGTCAAAGTAGAGTTATAAACGTTATTAATTGATATAAAATTGGGAACACGAAATCATATAAAGATTACTCTTTTATCTTTTCTATTGCTTTTTTCTTTATGTATTCATGCGGTAGGTAAAAATGGAATTGTTTTTGGACGAGTTATTTCTTCCGACAAAGAAGTTGTTGAATATGCTACTGTTCATTTAAAAGGCACTTCTTACGGAGCTGTAACAAATGCGAAAGGGCTATACGAACTTTCCGCACCAGCAGGAAAGTATACACTAGTAGTTTCTATATTAGGGTATAATACAGTAGAAAAACAAGTCCAACTTAATAATGGTGTTAGTCTAAAAGAGAATATTATTATTAATCCACAGTCTGAGGAACTGGGTGAAGTTGTAGTAGTAGCCAATGGAGTGAGTCGTTTAAAACGCTCGGCTTATAATGCCATTGCTATTGATGCGAAAGCTTTGCAAAATTCAACAAGCAGTTTAAGTGAGGCCTTAGCTCAAGCGCCGGGTATGAAGATACGTGAGTCGGGAGGGGTAGGATCGGATATGCAGTTGATGATGGATGGTTTCAACGGTAAACATATTAAAATATTTATTGACGGTGTCCCTCAAGAAGGTGTAGGGAGTTCCTTCAGTTTAAATAATATTCCCGTAAATTATGCAGAGCGCATTGAGGTTTATAAAGGGGTGGTTCCTGTAGGATTTGGCACAGATGCTATTGGTGGCGTTATTAATATTGTAACCAAGAAGAATCACAATCGTTGGTTTCTTGATGCTTCTTACTCTTATGGTTCATTCAACACACATCGTTCAAACATTAATTTTGGGCAATCTTTTGATAATGGTTTCTTCTACGAACTGAATGCTTTTCAAAATTACTCAGATAATAACTATTTTATTGACACATCGGTCAAAGATTTCGAGACAGGTGCAATAAACAAAAGATTGATTGAACGTGTGCAACGCTTTAATGATACTTATCACAATGAAGCAATTGTTGGAAAAATAGGCATTAAAGATAAAGCTTGGGCCGATCGTTTGATGTTTGGATTTACTTGGTCTAATATGTATAAAGAGATTCAAACAGGTGTGCGTCAAGAGATTGTTTTTGGGGATAAACATCGCAAAGGTCATTCATTGATGCCTTCGGTAGAATATAGCAAGCGCAATCTGTTTGTGAAAGGTTTAGACCTTTCGTTAACTGCCAATTATAATAAGAATATTACTCAAAATGTAGATACTGCTTCATACGAATACAATTGGCGTGGCGATCGTCGTGAGTTGCGCTTACCCGGTGAGCAATCATACCAACGTCTAGAGTCTAATAACACGAACTGGAATGCTACAGCTACAGCTACTTATCGCATTAGTCAGATTCAGAGTATTACATTTAATCATGTAATGAATATATTTCACCGTAACAATCGTTCTTTGTTGGTCGATTCTGAATCGGCTGCAAATGCCATTGCTAAGGAGACGCGCAAAAATATTAGTGGTCTTTCTTATCGCTTGATGCCTAATGACCGCTGGAACGTATCGTTCTTTGGTAAATATTACAATCAACATATTTCTGGCCCTATTGCTACTTCGAGTGCGCTCGATCAGTATGTACGTACTTCCAAATCGGTAGATGCATTTGGCTATGGCGCTGCTGGAACCTATTTCATAGCAAAAGGGTTGCAAGCTAAACTATCTTACGAAAAGGCTTACCGTCTAC
>CAMTOV010000058.1 GCA_947074235.1 uncultured Bacteroides sp.
AACAATTGGCTCTTTACCTAACTATGTATAGCCCATTGCAAATGGCTGCTGACTTACCTGAGAATTACGAAAAGCACTTGGACGCATTCCAATTTATCAAAGATGTTGCTCTTGACTGGGACGAAAGTATCTATATTGAAGCAGAACCAGGTGATTATATCACAGTAGCTCGTAAGGCTAAAGGCACTAACAACTGGTTTGTAGGTGGTATTACCGACGAAAATGCACGTACTGCAAAATTCGATCTTAGCTTCCTTGATCCGGGCAAAGAGTATGTAGCTACACTTTATGCTGATGGCAAAGATGCAGATTACGATTTGAATCCTACATCATATCAAATCACAAAAGGTTTGGTGACAAGCAAAACTAAAATGTCTATCAAAGAAGCACGTAGTGGTGGTTTTGCTATGAGCATTATTGAAGCAACTTCTGCTGATAAGAAAGAATACAAAAAGTGGAGATAATTATCTCAAAATAATAATTAGTCGAGAAGGCTGCTAAGTGTAATTGCCTAGCAGCCTTCTTGTCTTAATTCTCTTTAGTATCATGAATTGTCATTTCGCCTATCAACGAGCACTTCATGTATTCCCTCACTTTATCGGGCGAATATCCCTCACCAAATAGATACATCATCTTGGTTACGGCACTTTCCGTAGTGATATCATATCCCGAAATAATTCCGGCATCTATCATGGCGCTACCTGTATCGTAAATAGCCATTGCCACCGAACCAATCATGCACTGCGTCACATTGACAATCACAATACCTCTGTCCGATGCTTCTTTTAAGATATCAATAAACCAAGGGAAGCTTGGAGCATTGCCTACACCAAAAGTTTCCATCACTACTCCTTTCAAATTTGGGATGCTCAACATGCCTTTTAATGTCTCTGGAGTAATGCCCGGAAGCAGTTTTAATACAATCACATTCGGCTCCATATTATAATGAGGTGTCAAAGGCTTTATAGTTGCAGGCTTATACACATACTCTTCATCTATTTCAATCTCTACACCAATATGCGCAAGTGGAGGATAATTAAAACTTTCGAAAGCTTCAAAATAATCGGCATTTACTTTCTTGCATCTATTGCCCCTTAATAGATATTCTTGAAAACAGATACATACTTCGGGCACGGTAGCAATGTTGTTCTTTTTAGCAGCAGCAATCTCTATGGAGGTGATAAGGTTTTCTTTTCCATCAGTGCGAAATCTGCCAATAGGTAGTTGCGAACCGGTTATGACAACCGGCTTACTTAGATTCTCTAACATGAAACTCAAGGCTGAAGCAGTGTAAGCCATGGTATCTGTGCCATGCAATATTACAAAACCATCGTACTTGTCATAATTATCGGCAATTGTCTTCACCATTTTAGTCCAATCTTGTGGCCCAATCTGAGATGAATCCAACGGTGGGTCAAATTGGATGGAGGTATATAGATGTTTTACCTCTTTCAACTCAGGCACGTGGTCAACAAGGTGCTGAAAGTTAAATGGGGCTAAAGAACCCGTCTTAGGGTCTTCTACCATGCCGATAGTTCCGCCTGTGTATATTATCAATATAGAGGCTATTTCTTGATTGGAGCTGTATGGACTAGTCATTTTTTTGTCATTATTAAATGATTAACTCATGTATAAACACTGATTAAATAAAATAGTTTGGAATGGATTTGTTGTATTTTAGTTGGTTGATTTTTATAATAATCAACTCTGTTTTAGCTTATCCTCATTTTATTGAATAATAAATTATTTATTACTAGTAAGTGCTAATTAAAAGATTATCACTTAATTTGTAGAAAAGTAAATGATATGGTAAGTGGGAATAAATGGACGAATTATTGTTTAAAAATTCTGTCTCTGTTTTTATTAATCTCTTTAAGTTCATGTAATAAGGATGAAAGTGAGATTGTAATCTCTGACAGTCAGAAGACTTTGTTTATCTATATGCCATGGTCAAATAATCTGACTTCTTATTTCTATACTAACTTAAATGATTTGGGAGAGTCAATCGTTGCACGTGGATTAACAGATGAACGAATAATTGTTTTTTTCTCTGTGAATGCTTCTGAAGCTGAACTTTTCGAAATGGTATATAAAAATGGAAAAGTAACAAGGGAGTCTATTAAAACCTATTATAATCCTTCTTTTACCACTGCTACAGGGATTACTTCAATAATCAGTGATATGAAGCAGGTAGCACCCGCCAAAGTATATAGCATGATTATAGGTTCTCATGGTATGGGGTGGTTGCCAGTTGACAATAAACAATCTAGAAGCGTTTCAGACTTTAAACCTCACTGGGAATATGAGAATGTACCTTTGACTAGGTATTTTGGTGGAACTAGCCCTGAGTATCAAACGGAAGTCTCCACTTTATCTGAAGGAATAGTCAATGCCGGAATTAAAATGGAATATATTCTATTTGATGATTGTTACATGTCGGGGATAGAAGTTGGGTATGAGCTTCGATATGCAACCGATCACATCATTGCTTCTACTAGTGAAATAATGGCATACGGCATGCCTTATGCTATCATTGGAGAATATTTGCTAGGAACACCCGATTATCAGAAGATTTGTGATGGGTTTTATCAATTTTATTCGACTTATCAATATCCTTATGGTACATTAGGCGTGATAGATTGTAGAGAGATTGATGCCTTGGTTCCGATAATGAGAGAAATTAATTCAAACTACCAGTTTGATGCATCTTTGATATCATCCCTTCAGCGTTTGGATGGATATTCTCCTACTATATTTTTCGATTTTGGCGATTATGTAGATAAGTTGTGTCATGATGAGGCTTTGAAACTTACATTTATGAATCAGCTGCAAAGAGTTGTTCCCAATAAAACCCATATTGGTGCCTATTATTCAATGAAAAATGGTGTAAATCGCATTAATACCTTTTCGGGGATTACAATTTCAGATCCTAGCATTAGTAATCAAGCAATAGGTAAAGTAAACACTCCTTGGTATGTGGCAACACACTAAATGTTTTTAGAATCTCATTTTATTTCACTATATTTGTATCAAGAATCATGAATTAGCTTTCGACTAATCTATACTGTAAGGAGCAACCGTCGGTTTGCTCCTTCTTTTTTTATCTACCCCTCGCTACAAAGCTCAGATCTCATCTTTTAGGCACTGGGAAAAGTATGAAAACATACTGCCTAATGGAGCATAAGGCACTGTGTTTTGATTGAAAACTAAGTATCTGCTTATTGATAAGCCTAAATCTACTCTTCGAAAGCCTTTATTTGTTAATCTTACATAAATCTGCTATTGACAAAATGAAAGGCTATGTGTGTTGTTATAATCGGTAAACTAAAATAAATAGCTAATAACTTGGCGGATAATCTCTCTTTTTCTAACTTTACGGCAAATGAAACCGAATCGTTTAATTATAAATTTATAGATAAAAATGACATTAGTAGAACGCTTTTTAAAGTACGTAAGCTTTGATACTGAGGCAAGTGAGTCGACGCAAGTTACTCCCAGTACTCCGGGACAAATGGTTTTTGCTAAGTATCTAAAAACTGAATTAGAGTCTTTGGGACTAGAAGATATTTCGTTGGACGAAAATGGCTACTTGTTTGCTACTTTGCCGGGCAATATGGATAAACCAGTGCCAACGATTGGTTTTATCGCTCACATGGATACAAGCCCCGATATGACGGGCAAGGATGTGAAACCTCGCATTGTAGAAAATTATGATGGTACTGATATCGTACTCAATGAGTCTCAACATATCATTCTGAGTCCAAAACAGTTTCCTGAGTTATTGAGTCATCAAGGAGAAGACTTGATTGTGACGGATGGAACTACACTGCTTGGCGCAGACGATAAAGCGGGCATAGCAGAGATTATCACCGCTATCGAATACTTGAAAGCGCATCCTGAAGTTAAGCACGGCAAGATTCGTATCGGATTTAATCCCGACGAAGAGATTGGTCTTGGTGCACATAAGTTTGATGTAGAGAAGTTTGGTTGCGAGTGGGGCTACACAATGGATGGTGGCGACTTGGGTGAGTTGGAGTTTGAGAACTTCAATGCTGCCGGTGCTAAGATTACAATCAAAGGTCGTAACGTGCATCCAGGATATGCCAAAGATAAGATGATAAACTCGCTTCGTGTAGCAAACCAACTTATCTCAATGCTTCCTGCCGATGAAGTACCTGAGCGTACTACTAAATACGAAGGATTCTATCACTTAATAGGTATGCAGGGTACGGTGGAGGAGACAACTGTATCGTATATCATCCGCGACCATAGCCGCGAGTTGTTTGAGAAACGCAAAGAAAATATGATTCAATGTGTAAATCAAATCAATGCTCAATATGGCGAAGGCACTGCTACGCTGGAGATGAAAGACCAATACTACAACATGCGCGAAAAGATTGAGCCGGTGATGCATATCATCGACACTGCTTTTGAAGCGATGGAGGCGGTAGGAGTGAAACCAAATGTGAAGCCTATTCGTGGTGGAACGGATGGTGCGCAACTTTCGTTCAAGGGATTGCCTTGTCCTAATATCTTTGCCGGTGGACTAAACTTCCACGGCAGATATGAATTTATTCCCATTCAAAACATGGAAAAAGCAGTGAAGGTAATCGTTAAGATTGCTCAACTGGTAGCTGAAAAAGCTTAATATAAAAACACAACCTTACTTTACTGATTATGAAGACTACTCCATTTACCAACAATCATATCTCCCTAGGAGGTAAGATGCATGAATTTGCCGGCTATAACATGCCGATAGAATATACAGGAATCATCGATGAACACCTCACCGTATGCAATGCGGTGGGGGTATTCGATGTATCTCACATGGGTGAGTTTTGGGTGAAAGGACCTAATGCACTCGATTTTCTTCAACACATCACCTCCAACAATGTGGCCGCTCTTTCGCCGGGCAAGGTGCAATATACTTGTTTCCCCAATGGTAAGGGCGGCATTGTAGATGACTTGTTGGTGTATCAATATGCCGAAGATAAATATATGTTGGTAGTTAATGCTGCCAACATAGATAAAGACTGGGATTGGTGCTGCATTAACAATCCGATGGGTGCTATCTTGGAAAACTCATCCGATAATATAGCTCAGTTGGCAGTGCAAGGCCCCAAAGCACAAGCTGCCTTACAAAAGCTAACGGATATTGACTTGGCTACTATTCCTTACTACACCTTTAAGGTGGGCGAGATAGCCGGAGTGAAAGATGTGATAATCTCGAATACAGGTTATACGGGTGCCGGTGGTTTCGAACTTTATTTTTATCCTAATGAAGCACAACATATCTGGGATGCTATCTTTAAAGCTGGTGAGGAGTTTGGTATCAAACCCGTAGGACTTGGAGCACGTGATACGTTAAGACTTGAAGCGGGTTTCTGCCTATATGGTCACGAGTTGAATGATACTACAACACCTATTGAGGCAGGTCTAGGCTGGATAACCAAGTTTGTTGATGGTAAAGAGTTTATTGATCGTCCGCTGTTGGAGAAACAAAAGAAAGAGGGAACAGCTCGCAAGTTGATTGGCTTTGAACTGATTGATAGAGGTATTCCTCGCCAAGATTACGAGCTACTGAATGCAGAGGGTGAAGTAATCGGCGTGGTAACATCGGGTACTATGTCCCCCGTACGCAAGATTGGTATCGGCATGGGATATGTGAAGCCTGAATATTCGGCTCTTGATACAGAGATATTTATCGATGTGCGCGGGCGCAAGCTAAAGGCGAAGGTGGTTCGTCCTCCTTTCAGAAAGTAATATTACTGAAAAGTAAAACCGAATAGACGGTATCAAGCAAGGTATATTGCCCTGCTTGATACCGTTTCTTTTTTTGTTTGAAATTAATAAATAGAAACTTTTTCATTATAATAGGTGTTGGTAAGTTAAATATCATCTATTTTTGTAATCATATTAATTCTTAAACAAATCTCATGTCGCATCTTTCTACACTAATAGCCGATTTGGCCTTGATATTGATTAGCGCCGGTATCATGACGCTTATTTTTAAGAAATTAAAGCAGCCATTGGTGTTGGGATATATTGTAGCAGGTTTTTTGGCCAGTCCTCATGTTACATTCACGCCTTCGGTGCTCGATGAGGCCAATATACAGACATGGGCCGAGATTGGAGTTCTCTTTTTACTATTTGCTTTGGGCCTTGAGTTTAGCTTTAAGAAACTGGTGAAGGTGGGCGGTGCTGCCGTGATAGCCGCCTGTACCATTATTTTTTGTATGATGCTGCTGGGGGTAGGGGCAGGGATGAGTTTTGGATGGAAACGGATGGACTGTCTATTCTTGGGAGGGATGATTGCCATGTCTTCAACTACCATTATATATAAGGCATTCGAAGATTTAGGCTTAAGTAAAAAGCATTTTGCCAGTCTGGTATTGAGCATATTGATTATAGAAGATATACTGGCCATTGTATTGATGGTGGTACTTTCTACCCTTGCAGTGAGTAGTAATTTTGAAGGGAGTGAGATGCTATTCAGTATTGGCAAACTGATATTTTTCTTGATATTATGGTTTGTGGTAGGTATCTATTTAATACCAGAATTTTTGAAACGATGTCGCAAACTGATGAATGAAGAGACGTTGCTCATCGTTTCGCTAGCGCTCTGTTTTGGCATGGTGGTATTGGCGGCTCACGTTGGCTTCTCTGCCGCTTTTGGGGCATTTATCATGGGTTCTATTTTGGCCGAAACTGTAGAGGCTGAGTCTATTGAACATCTGGTGAAACCTGTAAAGAACTTGTTTGGTGCTATTTTCTTTGTGTCGGTAGGCATGATGGTAGATTTAGATATGATTGGTACCTATATCGTGCCCATCATTGTAGTTACCTTGGTAGTGCTTTTAGGACAATCTATATTTGCTACATTTGGAGTGGTGCTGGCTGGTAAACCCTTGAAGACGGCTATGCAGTGCGGTTTTAGTTTAACACAAATTGGAGAGTTCGCTTTTATTATTGCTTCACTCGGTGTGTCGCTCAATGTGACGAGTTCGTTTCTTTATCCTATAGTGGTGGCAGTATCTGTTATCACCACTTTTATCACTCCTTATATGATAAGGCTGGCAGACCCAGCATCAGATTTTGTTGATAAGCACTTGCCGGCTTCGTGGCGCAATTTCTTAGTGCGCTACTCATCGGGTGTGCAGACGGTGAATCAAGAAAACTTGTGGCGTAAGTTGTTAATGGCCATGGCTAAGATTGTGGTGGTTTATTCGATTATTAGTGTGGCAGTTGTCTTTATCTCTTTCAAATGGTTCACTCCATTTCTAAGAGATAACCTAACCGACTTTTGGGGTTCTCTGATTGGAGCAGGACTCACCATTCTTTTAATCTCTCCTTTCTTGCGAGCCATCATGATTAAAAAGAACCATTCGGTAGAATTTACAACACTATGGAATGACCATCGTTCCAATCGTGCGCCTTTGGTAGCTACTATTGTGCTTCGTGTGATGATAGCCATCTCGTTTGTGATGTTTATCATTGCAGGATTGTTTAAAGCATCTGTGGGTTTGATGATTGGCATCGCTATCTTGATAACAGTAATAATGGTTGGTTCGCGTCGCTTGAAGAAACAATCTATATTAATTGAGCGAAAATTCTTCCAAAACTTACGATCAAGGGATATCCGCGATCAGTATTTGGGTAATAAGAAACCCGAATATGCAGGGAAACTTCTTTCTCGCGATTTGCATTTGGCTGATTTTGATATACCCGGGGAGTCTACTTGGGCAGGAAAGACATTGATGGAGTTAAATCTTGCCAAGAAATATGGCATACACATCACTTCTATACTTCGTGGAAAGAAAAGAATCAATATTCCCGGTGGACGTGTGCAACTTTTTCCATTTGATAAAATTCAAGTGATAGGAACGGATGAACAGATAAATAGTTTTGCCGAGATTATGAATCAAAAAATGATGGACGAAACAGATGCATACGAAAAACATGAATTGACTCTTAAACAAGTGATGATTGATGAAGAATCAGATTTTCTAGGCAAAACTATCAAAAACTCAGGTTTGCGCGATAAGTTTCACTGTTTTGTGGCCGGTGTTGAGCGTGGTGATAATATATTAATGACTGTGGATGTGGATGAACCGTTTAGAGAGGGTGATATATTATGGATAGTGGGCGAAAAAGACAACCTATATCAATTAGTCGAGCAAAAGAATTAAAAAGTCTACATGAAACTTCAATGTTTTCATTATTTTTGTAGCATTACAATTTAAAACATATTTATCATGAAAAGCGATCCAAAAGAATGTTTATACTGCCAAAACAATGAAACGTTGAGTAACTTAATGATTGAAATTGCACAATTGTCAGTATCTCGCGTATTCTTGTTTAAAGAGCAAACATATAAAGGCCGTTGTCTAGTGGCTTACAAAGATCATGTGAATGACTTGAATGAATTGAGTGAAGAAGAACTTAATGCGTTTATGGCAGATGTAGTACGTGTGACTCGTGCTATGCAAAAAGCATTCGATCCTGAGAAAATTAACTATGGTGCATACTCAGACAAATTGTCTCACTTGCACTTCCACCTTGTTCCTAAATATGTAGATGGACCAGATTATGGTGGTACATTCCAAATGAACCCAGGTAAAGTACATCTTACAGAACTAGGTTACAGTAAAATTATAGATGCTATCAAGTCTAACTTGTAATCAGTGCATTGATAAAGAATAAAAAAGGTTGATTCTTTGCTTTAAGCAAGAATCAACCTTTTTTATTCTTTATTGTTGCTGTTGAAATCGAAATCAAAATCGAAATCATCAATAAACTCAGGAGCGGTAAAATCTTCCATACTCCGTCTGTCCTTTTTAGTTGGTCTTCCCGTTCCACGTGCTCTGTCTACAAAACCGCTGATTTTGCTCATCTCAAGCAATTCGTATTGATCGGGTGTCGTTACATTCTCCATAACGTCGGGAAGCAGCTTAGCTCCAACACGCTTCTCTATAGCCTGTAATACTTTGAATGAGTAAGTGATAGGCGGTTTCTTAACTTGAATTACATCGCCCGGTTTAATCATTCTGGAAGCTTTGATAAAAGAACCATTGATGCTAACACGTCCTTTCTTGCAAGCTTCGGCAGCAATAGTACGTGTTTTAAATATACGTGCTGCCCACAACCATTTGTCAATTCTTGCTTCAGCCATAGCTTTTTACTTTTTATTGTATTGATTCATGGTGATATTCATACCGGCCAAACAGAAACTCTTGATGATTTCGCAAGCCATCTCCAATCTTTCGTCCATTGTTTTCCAATCTTCATCACTGAACTGTCCTAATACATACTCAACTTGACGACCTCTAGGGTAATCATTGCCAATACCAAAACGAAGACGGTTGTAAGTTTGTGTAGCCAATGTGGTAGCAATGTGTTTCAATCCATTGTGTCCTGCATCGCTTCCTTGTGGCTTCAAACGAAGAACGCCAAATGGTAAAGCTAAATCATCAACTACAATCAACACATTCTCCAATGGAATTTTTTCTTGTTGCATCCAATAACGAACAGCCAATCCACTTAAGTTCATAAATGTAGATGGTTTAAGAAGTAATATTTGATGCCCTTTTAAAGAAAAAGTTGCAGTAGAACCATATCGACCGCTATTGAATGGTACATTATTCAATCTAGCAAGTTTGTCAACTACCATGAATCCTATATTATGACGAGTGTCACGATACTCTGGTCCAATGTTTCCTAATCCAACAATTAGATATTTCATATCAATATTAAAATTCGAAGTAAACAAAAACGCAGACTAACACAGGGTTGAATCTGTGATAATCCGCGTTTAATAATATGCTTGTAATAAATCTTACGATTATTTTCCAGCTGCTGCTGCTGCTGCACCTCTTGCGGCACGAGTCAACTTAACTGCACATACTACAGCATCTTTTGAGTTCAAAAGTTCAAGACCTTCATAGCTCAATTCGCCAACTTGTACAGTTTTACCAAGACCAAGGTGAGCAACATTTACAGTCAATCTTTCAGGGATAGCTGTATATAATGCTTTCACTTTCAACTTGCGGCTTTGAAGAACTAATTTACCCCCGGCTTTAACCCCTTCAGCAAGACCTTCCAATTGTACTGGAACTTCCATTACGATAGGAGTTGCTTCATTGATTTGGAAAAAGTCAACGTGAATAATAGTATCTTTCACTGGGTGAAATTGGATATCTTTCATGATAGCGTTTACTTTTTTGCCATCGATAGTAAGTTCTACTACATAGATGTGTGGAGTGTAAACCAAGTTACGCAAACCTTCAGCAGGCACAGTAAAGTGAACAACTTCTTCACCTCCATACAATACACATGGTACACCACCGTCTTTACGGATTTCTTTCAAAGCTCTAGCTTGTTCAGAAGAGCGTTCTGCAATTGTTCTTGCAGTTCCTTTTACTTCAATTGATTTCATTTTTTAAATTTTTTGTGTTACTCTAAATTAAGTAATTGTTTTGCTTAATTCACCATCACACGTTGCGGAATAATCCGCCCGATGTGCAAAAAGCGGTGCAAAATTACGCTTTCTATCCCAAATATCAAAATATTAGCTATTCAAAATCTATATCAATCTTGATTTCTTCACTATTTGGCAACGTTTCTTCTACTTTTACATTGCTAATAGGGAGGGTTTGCTTATCATTAATGAAGTCGACAGCTTGGTTTAATCCCGTCATAAACTTTTCAAAATCTTCTTTATATAAGAATATCTTATGTTTTTCAAAACTAACCTGTGAGTCATCTCCTTCACCGGTCACTATCTTTTTGCTTTCAGTGATTGCTAAAAATAATTCATCTTTTCGATTTTTTTTCACGTCAAGGTAATAAATACGCTTACCAGCTTTAATAGATTTGGAGAATAAAATCTCTTTATCATTTATATCTATTCCTGTTTTCTTTTTAATATCTTCCATAAATTACGTATGTAGTAGTATGTTTAAATAAGCCTCAAAATTGAAACTTTTTTTTAAACCGTCAAAAGAAAAAGGCAAGAGAATGAAATGTTACATAAAAAAATGCCATTTATTTATGCAAACTGATTAAAAATATCTATTTTTGCAATTCGTAAATAATAGTATTTTATAGATTTATGATTAACAGAGTTCTTATTCGTCTAAAAGTCATACAGATAGTATATGCCTACTATCAGAATGGAAGTAAAAACTTGGATTCAGCGGAAAAAGAGTTGTTCTTTAGTCTGTCAAAAGCATATGACCTTTACAACTATCTTCTTATGCTGATGATTGCATTGACGGAATATGCGCGTAAAAGAGTTGACGTCGCAAAAGCTAAACTAAAACCTACCGAAGAAGAGTTAAACCCTAACATGAAATTTGTTAATAACAAGTTTATTGCTCAGTTAGAGATTAACAAACAGCTTCTTGAGTTTATTAACAATCAAAAACGTACTTGGGCCAACGATCAAGACTTTATTAAAGAGTTATTTGATAAAATTGCAGAGTCAGATATTTATAAGGAATATATGGCTTCTGAGGATAATTCTTACTCAACTGATCGTGAGTTTTGGAGAAAGATATACAAAAGTATTATCTTTAGTAATGAATCGCTTGATCAATTATTGGAAGAGCAAAGTTTATATTGGAATGACGATAAGGAAATTGTCGATACTTTCGTTCTAAAAACCATCAAAAAGTTTGATGAAAAAACTGGTGCTAATCAAGAATTGCTTCCAGAGTTTAAAGATGAGGAAGATCAAGAGTTTGCTCGCAGATTATTCCGTCGTACTATATTGAATGCCGATTATTATCGTCATTTAATTAGCGAGAATACTAAAAACTGGGATTTAGATAGAGTTGCTTTCATGGATGTTATCATTATGCAAACAGCTTTAGCCGAGATTTTAAGCTTCCCGAACATTCCTATCAGTGTTTCGTTAAATGAATATGTAGATATCGCTAAGCTTTATAGTACAATGAAGAGTGGTGGTTTTATAAACGGTACATTGGATGGTATTGTAAACCAATTGAAAAGAGAAGGCAAGTTGAAGAAGTAATTTGCTTATATATAAGTCAAACAATTAAATATTATGTCTATGAATTTAGTAACACCTATGCTGCAAGCAGCGCCTGCACAAAATGGCAGCCTTTTGTGGATTATGCTTATTGGTATGTTCGTTATCATGTATTTCTTCATGATTCGTCCACAAAACAAGAAACAAAAACAAATTGCTAACTTCCGTAAATCACTTCAAGTAAACCAAAAAGTTATTACTGCTGGTGGAATTCACGGAATTATCAAAGAAATCAATGATGATTCAGTAGTTCTTGAGATTGCAAACAACGTTAAAATCACTATCGACAAAAATTCTATTTTTGCTGATGCTGCTGCTGCAACTCAACAACCTAAATAATTGATAAAACTTAATTCAGTATAGATGTTCAGACGTATTCATGCAAAACATCTTTATTTGAAATGTTCTAAAAAGATTAAGAACTTTCTGCTTAGTGCTAAAAGCAGAGAGTTCTTAATCTTTTTGTTTTTTGTACTGATGGCTGGTTTTTTCTGGTTACTACAGACATTAGATAATGAGTATGAAACTGAAATCTCTATTCCTATAAGACTGGAAGATGTACCCGAACATATAGTTATAACCTCCGAACCTGTTTCTAAGGTTGAAGTGAAGGTAAAAGATAGGGGTACTGTATTATTAAATTATATGCTTAAGAGACGCTTCTCTCCTATATCTATTGAATTTACAGAAGATTTATCGAAAGATAATCATGTAAAGATTCGTACAACAGATATTGAGAGGAGAATATTGAGCCAACTTACTGCTTCTACTCGTCTTATCTCTTTATTTCCTGATACAATTGAGTATTATTATTCTTCAGGTCAATCAAAAATCGTTCCAGTGAAGCTTATTGGGAATGTAACTGCTGCCCGACAATATTACATATCAGATACAATTTTCTCGCCTGACTCAGTGATGGTATATGCGCCTGCATCTGTACTTGATACTATTTCAGTGGCATACACTCATAATCTTGACTTAAGTAATATTATTGATACGATTACCAAGAAGGTGGAGATGGCCAAAATACGAGGTGTGAAGTTTATACCTGATGAAATAGAGTGCACATTCTGTCCTGATATATACACAGAGAAAACTGTTGAAGTTCCTATTATAGGTGTCAACTTTCCTTATGATAAAGTTTTGAGAACATTTCCATCTAAAGTAAATATCACCTTTCGCATAGGTGTTGGACAATTTAAAACAGTTACAGCTGACGATTTTCTCGTTGTGGTGTCATATGATGAATTGCTAAGAAGTAATTCAGATAAATGTACGGTTAAACTACAAAGAGTTCCATTCAATATTAGTCAGATTAGTGTTTCGCCTACTCAGGTAGATTACTTAATTGAACAATCTTCATTTTATAATCAATGAGTATCAAGATAGGCATAACAGGTGGGATAGGGGCCGGCAAGAGTGTGGTATCACGATTGCTCGAGGTTTTGAATATACCGGTCTACATATCGGATGATGAAGCGAAGCGCTTAACCAATTCACACCCAGAGATACGCAAAGAGCTTTGTAAGTTGATTGGCGATGATGTTTATCAAAATGGTCAATTAAATAAACCATTATTGGCTTCTTATTTGTTTGCTAACGAAGAGAATGCAATTCGAGTGAATCAAATAATTCATCCTGTAGTTAAGGCCGATTTTATCAATTGGGAAAATCGTCATCATACTACTCCCATTGTGGCTATGGAGTCGGCAATATTGATTGAGTCGGGCTTTGCTGACACAGTAGATAAAGTTGTAATGGTGTATGCTCCGCTAGAAGTGCGGATGAAGCGTGCCATGCTTCGCGATAATGCCGATGAGCAACAGATTAGAAAGAGAATTA
>CAMTOV010000059.1 GCA_947074235.1 uncultured Bacteroides sp.
TTCCACAAATCAATCGCTTTACGGTAGATGGGGCAGAGGTGTTGATGAAACATATCGGAGGCTATCCGGGCAATTATGATCCTTCTATTCGTGGTAGCCTTATGGTGCGTCCGCCTCAGTTGTTTATTAGCGGGCATTCTCATATCTTGAAGGTGAAATATGACAAGACGCTCAATATGCTACACATCAATCCAGGTGCAGCAGGCAAACAGGGTTTTCATAAAGTGCGCACCATGGTGCGATTTGCTATAGACAATGGCACATTCAAAGACCTGGAAGTAATAGAACTAGCCGATTAAAGACAAAAGCCACTTCGTTTTGCTTAGTTTCATCACGGTGAAACTTTTGTTTCATAAGGGCGAAACTTTTGTTTCATCGAGACGAAAATAAAGTTTCATAAGGGTGAAACTCGGCAGATAGATTGATTTCTTTGCCAAGATTGTTTGATTCTACTTTTTGATTTGTTGTTTTTATTTTTGTCAATTAAGAATTCTTTCCGTTATTTGTAACGTTTTAATAAGAAATACAGCAGTTTATGAAAGGAATTATTCTTGCAGGAGGTAGTGCTACGCGACTTTACCCGTTGTCAAAAGCTATCTCTAAACAAATTATGCCGGTTTATGACAAACCGATGATTTATTATCCGTTATCTACATTGATGTTGGCAGGAATACGCGAAGTCCTTATCATATCAACTCCTAGAGATTTGCCCATGTTTCGCGAACTATTGGGTACGGGCGAATCTATTGGCATGAAGTTTGAATATAAAGTGCAAGAGAACCCCAATGGATTGGCGCAAGCATTTGTCTTGGGTGCCGAATTTCTTAATGGAGAACCCGGTTGCTTAATATTGGGTGATAATATGTTTTATGGACAAGGCTTTTCATCGATGCTGCGTAAGGCAGTTGAGAAGTGCCAAAAAGGCGGAGCTTGTATCTTTGGTTATTTCGTGAAAGACCCTCGTGCATATGGTGTAGTGGAATTTGACGATGCAGGCAAAGTGCTTTCGCTGGAAGAAAAACCACAAATACCTAAAAGTAACTATGCCGTGCCGGGACTTTACTTTTACGATGCTACGGTTACCGAAAAAGCTGCTTCGTTGCAACCGTCGGCACGTGGTGAATATGAGATAACAGACTTAAATAAAATATATCTTGCTGAAGAAAAATTGGATGTGGAACTTTTTGGGCGTGGATTTGCATGGCTAGATACAGGCAATTGCGACAGCTTGCTCGAGGCTTCAAACTTTGTGGCTACCATTCAAAACCGACAAGGGTTTTATGTGAGCTGCATTGAGGAGATAGCTTGGAGAAACAAGTGGATTACCACTGAGCAACTTAATGCGTTGGGCGAGGAAATGGGCAAAACATCTTATGGACAATACTTAATTGATTTAGCAAGATCATAGACTTAATTATATTGAATTCATGAAAACTTATCTTGTAACAGGGGCAGCCGGTTTTATCGGTGCCAATTATCTTAAATATATTTTAGCAAAGCACGATGATATCCGTGTGGTGGTGCTCGATGCTTTGACTTATGCCGGCAACTTGGGCACTATAGCCAAGGATATCGACAATGAACGCTGCTTTTTTGTGCGTGGCGATATCACTAATCAAGAGTTGGTAGACCGCTTGTTTGGCGAGTATAAGTTCGATTATATCGTAAACTTTGCAGCTGAAAGTCACGTAGATCGCAGCATTGAAAATCCTCAACTGTTTTTGATGACAAATATCTTGGGTACTCAGAATTTGCTGGATGCTGCTCGTCGCGCTTGGGTGACTGGCAAAGACGAACATGGCTATCCTACATGGCGCAAAGGTGTTCGCTTTCATCAAGTATCTACCGATGAGGTGTATGGCTCGCTAGACGAAAATGGGTACTTTACGGAAGAAACACCGCTTTGTCCACATAGCCCATATAGTGCCTCTAAAACGGGTGCGGATATGATTGTGATGGCTTACTTTGACACGTATAAAATGCCGGTCACCATCACTCGTTGTTCCAACAATTACGGTCCTTATCACTTCCCCGAAAAGTTAATACCTCTTATTATAAAGAATATTCTTGAAGGTAAGAAGCTACCTGTGTACGGTGATGGTAGCAATGTAAGAGATTGGTTGTATGTAGACGATCACTGCAAGGCTATTGATATGGTAGTAAATAAAGGTACTAATGGCGAGGTGTATAATGTAGGCGGACACAACGAAAAGACAAATCTTGAAATTGTGAAACTGACTATTGCTACTATCCATAAGTTGATGAGCGACCAACCGGAGTATCGCAACGTTCTCAAAAAGAAAGTGAAGAACGAAGATGGTACTCTTTCGATTGATTGGATTAATGATGATTTAATATCGTTCGTGAAAGATCGATTAGGCCACGACCAACGATATGCGATTGATCCTACTAGGATATCAGAAGCGCTTGGTTGGACTCCCGAAACCATGTTTGAAGAGGGGATCGTGAAAACGATAGAGTGGTATTTGAATAATCAAGAGTGGGTGAATGAGGTAACCAGCGGCGATTATCAAAAGTATTACGATGAAATGTACCTGAAAAGATAAATAATAGAGTTGCTAGAGGTTAATATATTCACCAAAGGCAATTGCCAACGATAACAAAATACTTAATAGCAGCATATTGCGCGAACTCTCGCCCAGTATGCTGTTTAGTTTTTTACCACTGTTTATCTTTACCATCTTTCGCCATGTGCTTATATGTAACACTAGGTAGATGAGCATGACGGCCACAATACTAGTAGTGCGTGGAGTGAGTAATAAGCACAACAAGCCAGCGATAATGCCTACAAGTAGGTATAGGTAGCTACCAAACTCAGCTCCAAATCGAACGATTAGTGTCTTCTTACCACTTAGTTTGTCTTCTACTCTGTCGCGATAATTGTTTACTATCAATAACGTTTCTACAGCCAACCCGCAGATAAGTGAGGCGATGGTGACATTGGGTGACCAACCGAGGGCTTGTACATAATAAGTGCCACCCACAGGAACGAAGCCGAAAAATATGATGACCAACAAGTCTCCCCAGCCATGATAGGATAGGGGATAAGGCCCTGTAGTATAAAAGAAAGCGAAAATCACACACAGCAGTCCTACTATAATTAACTCCCAACCGGCATAGAGCAATAAGCTGCATCCTAATAAACAAGCAATCACTATAACCACAACGATTCCTGCTTTCATCGCTTTGGCCGATATCCATCCTTGTGCACAGGCTCTTTCAGGGCCAAGTCGGTCCTCACGGTCGGTGCCTTTTAAGTAATCGAAAAGATCGTTGATGAAGTTGGCAGCTATTTGCATGAGCGAAGCGAATAGCAAGCAGATAAGGGCCGGTATCCATTGAAACTGTCCTACCGAGTAGGCTAGTGCTGTGCCAATAATAACGGGAGTAGCTGCTCCTGCCAGTGTTTTGGGGCGTGCAGCCAGCATCCAAGCATATAGTGAGTTGGGTTTTATTTCTTTCATGTCAACAAAGATATAGCTTTTTGAACTATCTTTAAACCCTTGAAACGTGTTATTTACATTCTACCAATCGTATATGAAACAATATAACTACCTACTATTTCTTGTTATAGCTCTGCTGTTTTCCTCCTGTGCTACCATCCGGGTGAAGAGTTACGACTTCCTCAATCAAGACATTCCGCAAGCATTTGATAGTTGTAGGGTAGCTTTTGTTTCCGATTTGCACTATAAAAGTCTACTCAAAGAGAAGGGGCTGAATAAGTTGGTGAAACTACTCAAGGCAGAGCAACCCGATGTGTTGTTGCTTGGTGGAGATTATCAGTCGGCTTGCGAATATGTAGCTCCATTGTTTGATGCATTGGGCACTATTCAACCACCGTTGGGAACGTATGCCGTAATGGGCAATCATGAATACAATCGCTGCTATAAAGAGGTAGTAGAGCAGATGTTAGAGAACGATATTCATCTCTTGGAACATCAAACAGATACCCTTTGGCGTGATAGGGAGTTTATTCTATTATCTGGTGTTCGCAATCCGTTTGATTTAGAAAGGAATGGAGTATCGCCTACTTTGTCGTTAACTTCTTCAGACTTTGTGATATTGTTGGTGCATACTCCCGATTATGCCGAGCAAGTAGCTGTTGATAATGCCGATTTAGTATTGGCAGGTCATACACATGGTGGGCAAGTACGTATTTTAGGCTATGCACCTGTTACCAACTCTCGGTATGGACGACGCTTCCTATCGGGAATGAAGAAAACCTCAGCCGGTGTGCCTATGATTATAACCAATGGAGTAGGGACATCGAGACGCAATATCCGTATTGGCGCTCGTGCAGAGGTGGTAATGATAACTCTAGTTACTTCCAGTTGATTCCTTTTCGGGCTGCTCTAACAATCGCTTATAAGTCTTATCAATAGCGAATGCACCTAATGGAGCGGTGATAAGTATGGCCAATACTGCCACTGTAAGCACGCTCTTGCCACATGCCAATCCCATAGCAAGAGGTAGTGAGCCTATAGCAGCTTGAACCGTAGCTTTGGGTGTATAGGCAATCATACAGAAGAGTCGCTCTTTCATGTTGAGCTTTGTTTTGATGAGGCTCACAAACACTCCGTTCATTCTGAACATGAGCGATATCAATATAACAACAATCGATGCTACACCTGCGGCAATGGCGTATTGAATATCCACTGTAGCGCCAACTAATACAAATAAGAGTATCTCGGCTGCAATCCACAGTTTGGAGAATTTGCTGGAAATGCGTTGTGCTAATACAGGGTAGGTGTAAAGTATGGTAGCTCCCATAGCCATTACTGCCAATAATCCTGATAGTGGAACGATGCCTTGTAGCTTCTGTTCAGCTCCTAAAAATAGGAATGCAACGCTCATCATGATAATTACCTTGATAGAGTCGCGTAAGTGGAAACGTTTGAAGTAAAGAGAAAGCAACCAACCTACCACTATACCAAGTACTAATCCGGTGACAATGGATATAGGAATCTGAAAGAACTGCCCTGCTGCAATGCTTTCTCCTTTGCCCAAAGCAATGAATGCGGTAAATAGCACAATCACAAACACATCGTCTACCGAGCCAGCGGCCATGATGAGTTGCGGAATGCCTTTCTTCGTACCTATCTTCCGTTCCATCAGGTTGAGCATGCGAGGCACTATCACTGCCGGCGACACTGCTGCAATCACTGTGCCCATAATAGCAGCTTCTACCAAGTTTATACCTAGTAAAGGAGGGGCAATCAGCATCACACCTATTATCTCGAAGCAAGCAGGCACGAAGCACATCAAGATAGCTGGTCTACCAACTTTCTTGAGTTCGTGTATGTTGAGCGCCAAGCCGGCACGCATTAATATAATAACTAAAGCTATTTGGCGTAGCTCTACTGATATCGATAATAAAGAGGGAGATAGAACATCTAGCACGTAAGGGCCAAGCAGAATACCGGTGAGAAGCATCCCAATCAATGCCGGTAGTTTTAGTTTGACGGATAGATATCCGAGTACCAATGCCAAGATGAATATATATGCTAAGCTAGTTAACATGAGCGATGGTATTCTATGGGCTTTATAGCCACTCCCTTATTTGTTGGTAAACATGTGAGGGAAGCATAAAGCGAATGTCTTTGCCTTCTTTTATTGATTGACGAATAAAGGTAGAGCTGATTTCGAATGTTGGCGCTTCTGTAAGGCAAACCGTTTGGGGCAGTTCTTTGGCGTCTACTTCATATCCGGGGCGGGGATAGATAAGAATAGGATAATTGGCAATGATATCTTCTGATTGCTTCCAACGAGGAAACAATTGCCAGTTGTCCGAACCGATGATTAGATGAAACTGATCATCGGGGTAAGCCTCTTCCAGTTTTTGCAACGTGTTGATGGTGTAAGAAGGCTTTGGTAAGTGAAACTCAAAATCGGATGCTTTAAACTTAGCATATCCATCAATAGCCAGCTTTACTAAACGCAAGCGAAAATCATCCGCCCATAGTTCTGTAGACTTCTTAATGGGATTTTGAGGAGTAACCATAAACCACACTTCGTCCAACCCGTCAAACTCGCATAGGTAGTTGGCTAGCGCCAAGTGCCCAATGTGTATCGGATTGAACGAACCGCAGAATATGCCTATTTTCTTTTGAGCAATCATTACTGTGCTAAAAAGTCTTTTATAATTTGTAATGCTTCCTCTTGAGCTTTGTGCAAGTCATCGTTGATGATGATTTTGTCAAAGCGTGGAGCAAATGTTAGTTCGTATTCAGCTTTTGCCAAGCGGTCTTCTATCACTTCGGCAGTATCAGTTCCTCTGCCCACTAGTCTATTGCGCAATGCTTCGATTGAAGGCGGTTGAATAAAAATGGATAATGCTTGCAATCCGTAAGCACGTTTGATATTGCATCCACCCACTACATCTACATCAAATACTACGTTTTGTCCGGCTTTGATTTGTTGCTCTACTGACGATTTTAAGGTGCCATAGTAGCGATCTGCATATACCTCTTCGTATTCAAGAAACTCATTGTTGGCAATCTTTTCTCTAAATTCCTCGGGCGATAAGAAATAGTAGTCAACACCATTCTTCTCTTCGCCACGGGGTGGGCGACTGGTAGCTGAGATAGAAAATGCCAAATTGAGATGCTGCTCTAGCAGATACTTGATAATAGTAGATTTGCCCGAACCCGAAGGTGCTGAAAATATGATTAATTTCCCTTCCATAGGTTGTTTGTCTTACATTACGTTGAGCACTTGCTCTTTGATTTGTTCTAGTTCGTCTTTCATCTGCACCACAATCTTTTGCATCTCTGCATGGTTAGATTTGCTGCCAAGTGTGTTGATTTCTCTACCCATCTCTTGTGCAATGAAACCAAGCTTCTTGCCTTGTCCTTTACCCTCTTCCATCGTACTGATGAAGTACTTCAAGTGGTTGGTAAGACGTTGCTTCTCTTCGTTGATATCAAGTTTCTCTACATAATAGATAATCTCTTGCTCCAAGCGGTTCTTGTCGTAGTCTACGCTCAATGTCTTTTCAAGAGCTTCGATGATGCGCTCTTTTACTTTGTTTACGCGCTCTTGCTCGTAGGGCACTACTGCTTCGAGTAGCTTACCAATGTTATCAATGTTTTGACGGAACTTCTTCTCTAGCGCCACACCCTCTTGTTTGCGGAAGTCAACCAAGTGGTTGATGGCTTCTTTGATGCCCTCGTGAACCGTGTTCCACTCCTCTTCTGTCAATTCCGTCACCTCTGGTTTGCTCATCACATCCGGCATGCGAAGCAATGTTTGAAACCAATCGGTAGGAAGTTCGATATTTAAGTTTTGAGAGATAGACAAAATCTGGTTGTAATATCCCTCTACCAATGCTTGATTGATAACGGTTGCACTTTCTGCACTCTCCTTTTTCTCCACCCAAAGGCTGAAGTCAACCTTGCCTCTTTCGAGTGTTTTGGATATTTCATTACGAATCGCCATCTCTTTTTCGCGATAGATAGGAGCGATTCTTGCAGATAGGTCGAGTGCTTTGCTGTTGAGCGACTTAATCTCTATATTCAGCTTTTTATCAGGAAGTTCGACTGTGGCTTTACCATAGCCGGTCATTGATTCTATCATAATGTATTTTCTTTTTGGCAAAAATACACGATTATTTTCAGATTACCTTGTGAATGAGGAAAAAACAATGTCTGAGGGCTTCTAAATTAGTCTCTTGACTTGATTTGCTGCTTAGCTTGTGCCAGCTTTGTGTCATGCCCTTGGCACAATTGTGCCACTGCATAGGCAACGTCTTGCCAAGGGCATGGCAAAGTGTTGCCAATGAAGAGGCAACAACTCAACTGTTACTCTTTTAGTTGCCAGTAGTTTGCAATATATTGAAAATAAAGAGCTATTTTTGCATCAACTTAATAGCTTAGGATAATTATGTCGTGTATTTTGAATATAGAAACTTCTACATCGGCCTGTTCGGTGGCAGTGAGCCAAGATGGTGCAACTATTTTTGTGAAAGAAGATTTGAAAGGCCCATCTCACGCTGTATTGTTAGGAGTATTTGTTGATGAGGCTTTATCATTTGTTGATAGCCGTGCCATCCCATTGGATGCAGTTGCTGTGAGTTGTGGCCCAGGCTCATACACAGGATTGCGTATTGGTGTGTCGATGGCGAAAGGTGTATGCTACGGGCGTGACCTCCCTTTAATTGGTTTACCTACCCTCGAGGTGATGTGTGTGCCGGTGTTGTTATATCACGACTTGCCCGAAGATGCTTTGCTTTGTCCCATGATTGATGCTCGCCGTATGGAGGTTTACTCAGCCATCTATGACCGTGCCTTGGGAGTAGTGAAAGAGACTTCGGCCGATATTATTGACGAAAACTCTTATCTTGATATATTAGAGAAGCAACCCGTTTATTTCTTTGGCAATGGAGCGGCTAAATGTCGCGAAAAGATTACTCATCCCAACGCTCATTTTATTGATGATATACATCCGTTGGCCAAGATGATGTTCCCGCTAGCCGAGAAATCGTTTGTTGCAAACGACTTTAAAGATGTAGCCTATTTTGAACCTTTCTATTTGAAAGAGTTTGTGGCCTCGATGCCCAAAAAACTATTGTAATAAATAAAAACTGAATATATGCAATATAACACCCAGCGCAAAAGAATGCCTTTGCCCGAATACGGTCGTAGCATTCAAAATATGGTTTACCACGCTTTGACAATCGAAGATCGTGCAGAACGTCAAAAATGCGCCAACACCATTATCAATATCATGGGGAATATGTTTCCTCACTTGCGTGATGTGCCCGATTTCAAACACAAGCTTTGGGATCATCTCGCTATCATGGCCAACTTTCAACTTGATATTGACTATCCTTACGAATTGATTCAGAAAGATAACTTGGTGACAAAACCAGATTCAATAGCTTATCCTGCAACGAGAATTCGCTATCGTCATTATGGTCGCACACTAGAGGTACTTATCAGAAAGGCATGCGAATTGCCCGAAGGAGAAGAGAAGCGTAACCTGACCGCTTTGATTTGCAATCACATGAAGAAAGACTTCATGGCTTGGAATAAGGATACTGTAGATGATCGAAAGATTGCTGATGATTTGTATGAACTGTCAGCAGGAAAATTGCAAATGACGGATGATATCATGCAGCTTATGGCTAGCCGCTTGACTCAAAACTATCGCCCGAAAAACAATTTCCAAAACAACCGTAACAACGGTAGCAATAACCAACGAAAAAAATACTAATAACACAACAAATTACTCAACATGGCTTCATTTGTAATCGAAGGAGGGCATCGACTTTGTGGTGAGATTCGTCCGCAAGGTGCCAAAAACGAGGTGTTGCAGATTATCTGTGCCACTTTGCTCACTGCCGAAGAGGTGGTAGTAAATAACATACCGGATATACTCGATGTCAACAATCTGATACAGTTGATGCGCGACATGGGGGTAATTGTGAAGAAACTCGGAGTAGATACTTACAGCTTTCAAGCTTCTCAAGTAGATATGGGATATCTTGAAAGCGATGAGTTCTTGAAAAAATGTTCTAGTCTGCGTGGCTCTGTAATGCTACTTGGTCCTATGTTGGCAAGGTTTGGCAAAGCCATGATATCAAAACCCGGTGGAGATAAGATTGGTCGTCGCCGCTTAGATACACACTTTGTGGGCATGCAAACGCTAGGCGCGCAGTTTAGTTACAACGACAAAAGAGGCGTTTACGAAATTTCAGCCAAAGAGCTTCATGGCAAATACATGTTGCTCGATGAAGCTTCGGTAACGGGTACAGCCAACATTGTGATGGCTGCTGTGCTGGCCAAAGGAACAACAACGATCTATAATGCCGCCTGTGAACCCTACTTGCAACAGCTTTGCAAAATGCTCAATGCGATGGGAGCACGCATCAGTGGCATTGCATCCAATCTGCTGACTATCGAAGGGGTGGAGACGTTGAATGGTACGAATCACACCATCTTGCCTGATATGATTGAGGTAGGTAGTTTCATAGGTATGGCCGCTATGACCAAAAGCGAGATTACCATCAAGAATGTTTCGTATGAAAACTTGGGCATTATTCCCGAGAGCTTTCGTCGCTTAGGCATTAAACTTGAGCAACGTGGTGATGATATATTTGTACCTTCTCAAGAGCACTACGAGATAGAATCGTTTATCGATGGTTCTATTATGACCATAGCCGATGCTCCTTGGCCGGGCTTAACACCCGACTTGCTAAGTGTGTTGCTAGTAGTGGCTACTCAAGCCAAAGGCAGTGTGTTGATACATCAAAAGATGTTTGAAAGTCGCCTGTTCTTTGTAGATAAACTAATTGATATGGGCGCACAGATTATTCTTTGCGATCCACATCGTGCCGTAGTTATTGGTCACGACCACAACTTTACACTTCGCGGAGGCAACATGACCTCTCCTGATATTCGTGCAGGTATTGCTTTGTTGATAGCGGCTATGAGTGCCGATGGCATTAGTCGTATACACAACATAGAGCAGATAGACCGCGGATATCAAGATATTGAAGGTCGTCTCAATGCTATTGGTGCAAGAATTACACGTATATGATAAAGAAAGAAGACGTTTATAAAATTGGGATGTTCAACAAGCCTCATGGCATTCATGGCGAAATCTCATTTACCTTTACCGATGATGTGTTCGATCGTGTAGATTGCGATTATCTCATTTGTCAAATGGATGGTATTTTTGTTCCATTCTTTATTGAGGAATATAGATTCCGCTCCGATTCATCGGCCTTGGTAAAGCTTGATGGCATAGATAGTTCAGAGAAAGCTCGTATGTTTACTAATGTAGATGTTTACTTCCCTACTAAATACGCCGAAGAGGTTGAAGATGATGAACTAACTTGGAACTTCTTTGTAGGCTGCAAGGTAGAAGATGAAAACCATCGCTTCATTGGTACAATTACCGAGGTGGATACTACCACTATCAATACGCTCTTTGTGATTGATTCTCCTGCTGGAGAAGAGCTGTTATTGCCTGCTCAAGAAGATTTAATCTTGGGGTTAGATAGAGAAAATAAACTGCTTACTGTTGAACTTCCTAAGGGATTATTTGATTTAGACAGTCTTGAATCGTACGATTGATTGTTAAATTGAATGAAGAAAGAGACAACCACTGTAGCAAAATACTTATTTTTGCTTGATTAACTGAAAAGAAAATGGCAAAGAAGAAACGCAGTAAGGCTTTTTGGAAAAACTTTAAGTTTAAATATAAGATAACTATCATCAACGAGAATACGCTCGAAGAGGTAGCAGGGCTTCGTGTATCTAAGCTTAATGGTGTATCTGTGTTGCTGGTTGTTTTAACTATACTCTTTGCCATAGCGGCGGTTATTATCGCTTTTACTCCTTTGCGCAATTATCTTCCGGGGTATATGAATACAGATACCCGTAGACAAATTGTAGAGAGTGCATTAAAACTAGATTCTCTTCAAGTATTGGCCGACCGTCAGAACCTTTATATCATGAATATTCAAGATATATTTAGTGGGAATGTGCGTGTAGACTCGGTGGCCAATATCGACTCGCTTACAACGGCGAGAGAAGACTCTTTGTTAGAGCGAACACAACGAGAAGAGGAGTATCGTCGTCAATACGAAGAATCAGAGAAATATAATCTTACTGCCATTACTTCACAGCCCAAAGCTGAGGGGGTAATCTTCTATCGCCCTACACGTGGGATGGTAACAAGTAATTTTGATGCTGACAATAAACATTTTGGTGTGGATATTGCAGCTTCTCCCAATGAGAGTGTGCTGTCTACGCTAGATGGTACGGTAGTGTTTAGCAACTACACAGCCGAAACAGGCAATGTGATAGGCATACAACACAATCAAGGCTACATGTCGGTGTACAAACACTTGGGTTCATTGCTCAAACGTGAGGGAGATAAAGTGAAAGGTGGAGAAGCCATTGCTTTGGTTGGAAATACCGGCTCATTGAGTACCGGCCCACATCTGCATTTCGAGTTATGGGATAAAGGACGTGCTGTCGATCCCGAAAAATACATTGTTTTCTAAAACAACCATGAGTCAACAAGATAAAAAGAAACAAATCGCTATATTAGGTTCTACAGGTTCTATCGGCACGCAAGCATTGCAAGTGATTGAAGAACATCCCGAACTGTATGAGGTCTATGCGCTAACCGCCAACAATCAAGTGGACTTGCTTATATCACAAGCACGCAAGTTTCAGCCCGAAGCGGTAGTCATTGCCAACGAAGACAAATACCAACAACTTAAAGATGCACTCCAAGACTTGCCTATTAAAGTATATGCAGGGCAGGAGGCTATTTGTCAGATTGTAGAGTCTGAACCTATCAATATTGTGCTCACCGCTATGGTGGGTTATGCCGGTTTAAAACCTACTATGAGTGCTATTCGTGCTCGTAAGGTGATAGCTTTGGCAAATAAAGAAACACTTGTTGTGGCAGGTGACTTGATCAATAAACTGGCTCAACAATATCGCACACCCATTATTCCTGTCGACTCAGAACACTCTGCAGTGTTTCAGTGCTTAGCCGGCGAAGTGGGAAATACCATTGAAAAAGTGATTCTTACCGCTTCGGGAGGTCCGTTTCGCACGTTTACATACGAGCAACTGCAAACGGTTACTCCACAGCAGGCTTTAAAGCATCCCAACTGGGATATGGGGGCTAAGATAACAATAGACTCAGCCAGCATGATGAACAAAGGCTTTGAAGTGATTGAAGCGAAATGGCTTTTTGGTGTGCAACCTAGCCAGATAGAGGTGGTTGTTCATCCGCAATCTATTATTCACTCCATGGTGCAGTTTGAAGACAGTTCTATAAAAGCGCAAATGGGCTTGCCCGATATGCGTTTGCCTATTCAATATGCTTTCTCTTACCCCGATAGAGTACATGCTTCATTTCAACGATTAGACTTTTCTGCGTGTACCAGTCTTACTTTTGAACAACCCGATATAAAGCGATTCCGCAATCTTGCATTAGCTTACGAAGCAATGCATCGTGGAGGTAATGCTGCTTGCATTATCAATGCTGCCAATGAGGTGGTGGTAGATGCTTTCTTGAAAGAGCAAGTAAGCTTCTTGGCGATGAGCGATGTGATAGAGAAAACAATGGAAACAGTATCGTTTGTAGCTACACCTACCTACGACGACTATGTAGCTACAGATGCCGAAGCACGACGCATAGCTGCCCAATTAATAAGTAATCAATAATAAAAATAGTAAATATTCTAATGGAAACATTTCTAATTCGAGCTTTACAGCTTATCATGAGTCTTTCGCTCCTGGTAATTATCCACGAGGGAGGACACTTCCTGTTTGCCCGACTTTTCAAAATACGTGTCGAGAAGTTTTGCCTGTTCTTCGATCCTTGGTTTTCTTTGTTTAAGTTTAAACCTAAAAATAGTGATACCGAGTATGCTATCGGTTGGTTGCCGCTAGGTGGTTACGTGAAGATCTCTGGTATGATTGACGAATCGATGGATACAGAGCAAATGAAACAACCTGCCAAACCATACGAATTCCGTTCAAAACCAGCTTGGCAACGCCTTTTGGTGATGGTAGGTGGTGTGCTATTCAACTTCCTTACTGCACTATTCATCTACTCTATGATTCTTTATGCTTGGGGCGATGAATATATCCGTGTAGACCAAGCGCCTATTGGTATGAGCTTTAACCAAACAGCCA
>CAMTOV010000060.1 GCA_947074235.1 uncultured Bacteroides sp.
GAAAGGGCCTTTCTCTCTTCAAATAATTGATTAATGAGTGGTAAAAACTGGTACATTCATCAACAAATTAGATATTACACATAGCGCACAACTATAATTATTATTATTGCACTTATTAAAACAATTGTTAAACCATTCAATCTTCATTTACTGATGAAAGACAATACTTTAAAAAGTGCATTTTGCAAAAAGGCTTTGGCGTGTGGCATTGCCTTGTTTGCCGGTATCAACACCTTTGCTCAAACTGATGGCGGGCAAATAGCTTTTCCCGGTGCCGAAGGGTGGGGACGCTTTGCCACGGGTGGCCGTGCAGTAGATGCTACTATAGGTAGCAATGTTTATTATGTTACTACCCTCGACGACTACAAATCGACAGAAAATCCCATAGTGGGCTCCTTGCGCTGGGCACTAACCGATGGCGATGACACTCCACGAACCATCTTGTTTAGCGTGGCTGGCAATATCGTTTTGAAAGAACGCTTGCGTTGTCCTCGCTCTAATGTCACCATTGCTGGCCAATCGGCTCCCGGGGGTGGTATTTGTATATCCGGAGCCAACATGTATATTCATAGCAAAAACTACATTGTGCGCTATATTCGTTTCCGTCCGGGCGACTTGACGGGTACTAACTTTGCGGCTATCAACGTAGAGAATGCACAAAATATCATTATCGACCATTGCTCGTTCAGTTGGTCGATGGAAGAGAACGTGACCATGTATGACAATAAATACACCACCATGCAATATTGCATCCTTAGCGAACCGCTATATGTGTCGAAGCACGACAAAGGGGCGCGTGGATATGGTGCGCAGTGGGGTGGAGAGCATTCTACTTATCATCACAACATTTTTGCTCACTGTGTGCGACGCACTCCTTTGGTGAATGGTGCTCGCGATAAAGCAGCTAGTGGGCACGATGCCTTTGTTGATAGCGAGATTGTAAACAATGTGCTCTTCAACTGGGCCGATAAGGGTGCGCTCTATGGTGGCGATATCTACTCCATAGTCGAGGGCTCTTACTGTCACACCTACCTTATCAACAACTACTACAAGATAGGCCCGGCTACCAACACATTTCAAGATCGCTGGTTTGCCGATTGCTCTTACGATGCCAGCAACAACTCTAAAACGGCGCATTGGTATATCGATGGCAATCAGTTTGAAACCAACGAATATAAGAATGATAAAAACAAAGGCGACCACACAGGGGTAAATGCCAATAACTGGTTGTATGCCGATGCTTCAAACTCGAAGAAGGCGGTGAACTTGCGTGCGGGCATCACTGCCTATGAAGCTGTTAAGCTCGATGCACCTACTGCCAGCAGCGGCCTCAATATTGAATCGGCCTATGATGCTTATCTTAATGTGATAGCCAATGCCGGAGCCAATCTGCCTCGTCGCGATGAGGTAGACGAACGCATCTTGAACGAAGCTGCCGGAAAGCAAACCGTGCAAGATAGAGGCGCCATCAAATGGAATAAAACAGAACCTGCCAGCCCCGTAGTAAGTTGGGTAGGTGTGCTCAACTCGCAAGACGACTTGAAACCGGAGGGAGCTGATGATAACTGGACTGCATGGCCCGACCTATCTATGAAACCCGGCGAAACAGTGGCACTCGACACCGATGGTGATGGTATGCCCGATGCATGGGAAGATGCCAATGGCTTTGATAAAGAAGATGCTACCGATGGTGCGCAGATAGCTGCCAATGGATACTCTAACCTTGAGAACTACCTAAACAGCATTGGCAATGGTGGTGGCAACACAGGCATTGCAGGCGGTGTAGATGTAGATAGCGAGTTGGTGAAGTTTTACACTATTGCCAATAGCATGGGGCAGTTGGTGTATAGCTCTTCAGCCGATAGTGTGAAGACTGGTATTCAACTACCATCTGTGCTGCAAGCGGGTATTTATATCCTCACCTACTACTCAGAGAGTGGACAAAAATGGAGTGAGAAAAGAGTTTTCTGATAAGCTAGGAATCTATCAATCAACAAAAGAGCTTGCTCTACACAGTGATGTGTGTGGTGCAAGCTCTTTTACTATTCATCTTAAGCGTTACTGTAGCGCAATTCTGCTATTTAACTACTACCTTAACCGATTTATTGCCAATCTTCACAATATTGATTCCTTGTGGACATGAAATAGATGTTTCATTTCCGTCAGCTGTAGTTTTGGATAACAAAAAGCCATCCATGCTATAAATCTCGCAAATATCACCCGAATTAGTTCCAGAAATTACAACTCCATATGAGTTAGTAGTGATAATGACTGGTTTTTCCATATTATTTTATTTTATCGAGCAAAATACATTAACTTTACAACGGAAAATGAAGCAGTTGTTTCAACTGTTGTCTTTGTATATCTATTAAATTAAGCAACATGAGAAAATTGGATATTGCCGATCTTGCCGACAATTTTTTTGAATCGTTTGGCAAGGAGTGGATGTTGGTTACTGCCGGCACTCCAGAGAAGTTTAACACTATGACAGCCAGTTGGGGTGGCATAGGGTGGTTGTGGAACAAGCCTGTAGCATTTGTGTTTGTTCGCCCCGAACGCTACACGCACGAGTTTATAGAACGAAACGAATACCTCACGCTCGACTTTCTGGGCGACGAGAACAAGAAGATACATGCTGTGTGTGGCTCCAAATCGGGTCGCAATGTAGATAAGATAGCAGAAACGGGATTGAAACCTCAAATCACTCCAGATGGCAACGTCACCTTCGAGCAGGCACGCCTCACGCTAGAGTGTCGCAAAATGTACACCAACATGATAAAGCCTGCCAACTTCATCGACAAAGAGCCTATCGAGAAATGGTATGATGAAGCTCACGGTGGTTTTCATCAAATGTATATAGTAGAGATTGTAAACATCTGGGCGCGTAGTTAATCAAAACCCTTCCATCAAGTGTTATATACTAAAGAGATATCCTAAAATTAACACTTTAACGTTAGTTTAGCTCTTATTGTGCAGCGTATACAGCTAAAAATGCGTACTTTTGCACTCTCTATAAAACTTAAATACAGCAAGATGGAATATCGTTTGAATAAATATATCAGTAGCTCGGGCCTATGCTCGCGCCGTGAGGCGGATCGCTACATTGAAAACGGAAATGTGACTATTAACGGTAAGCGTGCTACTGTAGGGATGCGCGTGCTTCCCGGACAAAAGGTGATGGTGAACGGATTGCTCATCGAAAATAATATCGAGGCAGTGTACATCGCTTTCAACAAGCCTGTAGGGGTGGTAAGCACCACCGATACTTCGGATAAAGACAACATTGTGGATTATGTGGCGCATAGCGAACGTATCTTCCCCATTGGTCGTCTCGACAAGGATTCTCAGGGGTTGATTCTCCTTACCAACGATGGCGATATCATCAACAAGATACTTCGTGCGGGCAATAATCATAAGAAGGAATATGTGGTGACGGTGGATAAACCCATCACAGAGGAGTTTGTGCAAAAGATGTCGCAAGGTGTGCCTATCCTCGATAGAGTGACACGCAAGTGCGAGGTGAAAATGGTGTCGCCTCATGTGTTTCACATCACATTGATTCAGGGGCTTAACCGTCAGATTCGCCGCATGTGCGAGTACTTTGGCTATCAGGTAACGAAGCTTGAGCGTACTAAGATTATGAATATCAACCTAGGCAACCTAAAACAAGGTGCTTGGCGCGACCTCACCGAAAAGGAACTCAACGGTTTGTTTGACATGATTGAGGATTCTGAAAACACAGTGGTGGTAAAGGATAATCCAAAGAGCAAAACACAGCGCAAACCGGGTGGAGCAGGCAAGAAGCCTCACTTCGCTGCCAAAGGGGATAGACCGGGTGAAGGTGGCAAGAAACCTCATTTTGCACCCAAAGGCGATAAACCTCATTTTGCAGCAAAGGGCGATAAAGGTGGTAAACCACGCTTTGCTCCTAGAGGCGAAAACCCAGCCGAAGAGGCAGAAGGAAGAGCTTTCTCAAAGCGTTCTTCTGGACGTGGCTACAATCAGAATGCTCAGCGCAGTGCAGCTATCAAAGATGCTAAATCGAAAGCGGGCAGACCGGCACCCGGTGGGCGTGCAGCTAGAGGCACTAAGCAGTCGGGCGGCTCAAAACGTAGATAATCATTCAATATACCGATATAAAACAATGGCGAAGTTCTGATAAGGGGCTTCGCCATCGTTGTTTATACAGTTTTGGTATATCAATCCTTTAAGATGATAGGTGCATCATGCTTCATAAAAGAGGGATAAATGCAGTAAATTGAATTGATTGTGGCATCTTATTAAATAAAAAGATAGTTTATTTGATAATCTATCATCTTTTTGCTAATATTGCTAGCTCGATACGATAAAACTAAAATATATTTATGAGAAATTTCAGACAGTTTATTGCGTTGATGTTTGTGGCTACGGGGTTTGTGGCACAAGCACAGCAACAAAAGGCCATGACCTTTGAAGAGATGGTAGCATGGCAACGCATCACAGCACAAAGTATCAGCGAAAATGGAAAGTGGGTGACTTGCAAAATGGAGCCTTGGCAAGGCGATGCTACCGTTTTGCTATATAATGATAAGGGCGAAGAGAAAGCGCGCTACACACCTGCTAGTCAGGCCGAGCTAACGGCTTCATCAAACTACCTGCTGGTGACTAACACACCCTCTACCGCCTTGGTAGAAGAGTTGAAGTTGAAGAAAACTCCCAAGAAGGAGATGCCAAAGAATAGTCTCACCATCTTGAAACTATCGGGTGGTGAAGAGGTGCTAGACTCGGTTGGCTCATACAAAGCATCAAAAACTGCCGATTGGATGGCTTATCAGCTAGCTACTAAAGACTCTATGCTGATAGTGCGCTCGCTAGATGGTGCTCAGCAAGATTCGTTTCCAAAGGTGACTAAGTTTGACTATGCTAAAAAGGGCAATGTGCTCTATTTTGTTTCAGACTCTACACTCTATACGTACACTCCCGAAAAGAAGGCTTTGCCTGTTTCACCTACCAAGGGCATTTACAAAAACATGGCTTTTGATGAAGATGGTAACAAACTTGCCTACTTGTTTAGTACCCATAAAGATAGTGCGGCTACACAGAGTGCGCTATATCTTTCGCTGGGTGGTGAACCGGGACAAGTAGTGGCGGCAAAGGGCAATGCTGCTTTTCCCGATAAGTGGGTGATAAGTGATAATGGAAAGCTTTCGTTTTCGGAAAATGGCGAACGCTTGTTTTTTGGAACGGCTCCTGCTCCGCTGCAAAAGGATACTACTGTGTTGGCAGAAAATCGCCCCAATGTGCAGGTTTGGAACTGGGACGAGGGCATTCAATATACGGTACAAACTGTAAATAAAGATAAGGACTTGAAACAATCTTACATGGCTGTTTACAATATCGGTAGTCAGTCGTTGGTGCAACTGGCCAACAAGGAGTTGCCTCATGTGCAGCTGGCCGATAAGGGCAATGCACCCGTAGCACTACTCTCTACTACTGCTCCTTATGATACACAGCGCATGTGGCGTGGTCGTAGTTTTTACGATTTCTATACGGTAAACCTGCAAACGGGAGAGCGCAAGGAGATAGCTAAGGCGCATCCGGCCAATATGAGCTTCTCGCCACAGGGTGATTACACCTCTTGGTACTCGCCGCAAGATAGCACTTGGTTTGCCTACTCGATAGCTGCCGATAAGATTTATCAGATAACCAACCCGGCTACCTTTGCTGCTTGGAATGATGAGACCGATGTGCCCGACTATCCCAACGCATATGGTTTGGCAGGGTGGACAAAAGATGATGAGGCTATGCTGATTCGCGATAAATACGACATCTGGAAGTTTAGCCCAACAGGGGCTTTTGCTCCGATAAACCTAACGGTAAATGGGCGCACCTCGCAAATCACCTATTCGTTGCTTCGCCTCGATGCAGAAGAGCGAGCATTTGATGAGGCTGCTACACAATACTTCACCGGGTTTAATCAAATCTCCAAGTCTACGGGCTATTATCGTGGGGGTATCAATAAGCCTACTACTCCCAAAGCGTTGCTGGTAGGCGATTTTAAAGTTGCCGGATTGGAGAAAGCCAAGCAAGCAGATGCAGTAATCTATACACAAGAAACGTATGAGGAATATCCCGATATTCGTTTGTCTAACCTGAGTTTTAAGAAATCGTTGAAGCTAACCGATGGTGGGGCACAGCAAGAGGGCATTTTGTGGGGAACGGCCGAGCTTACTTCGTGGATATCGCTCGATGGTACACCATTGGAAGGGGTGATTTATAAACCTGCCAACTTTGATCCCAACAAAAAGTACCCCATGATAGTAAATTTCTACGAGCGCAACGCTAGCACTTTGTACAACTATCGCATGCCTGGGCCGGGTCGTTCTACTATCGATTATCCATTTTACATCAGTCAAGGTTACATCATTTTCAACCCCGATGTAAAATTTTCTACGGGCTATCCCGGCGAGAGTAGTTACAATTGTGTAATGCCCGGCATCACTGCCATCCTCGAAAAAGGATATGTTGACGAAAAGCGTATAGGTGCGCAAGGACATAGCTGGGGCGGATATCAAGTGGCTTATCTGGCTACTCGCACCAATCTGTTTGCCGCTATAGAGTCGGGCGCACCGGTTGTAAATATGCTAAGCGCCTATGGTGGTATTCGTTGGGCAACGGGGCTCAATCGCTCTTTTCAGTACGAACATGGGCAGAGTCGCATTGGTGGCAGCATCTGGGAGAAGCCATTGCAATACATAGAAAACTCACCGCTGTTTAATATGGACAAAGTGAATACACCCATCTTGATAATGCACAACGATAACGATGGTCATGTGCCCTGGTATCAAGGCATTGAGTATTTTGTAGCCTTGAAGCGTTTGCAAAAACCATGCTGGTTGCTCAACTATGTGGGCGAACCGCATTGGCCTACAAAACTTGCTAATCGTATTGACTTCCAGAAACGTATGTTTCAGTTTTTTGCTCACTACTTGCAAGATGCGCCTATGCCACAATGGATGGAAGAGGGTGTACCGGCAGTCAACAAAGACTATGAGTTAGGCTATTGATTTTGCTTTTACAGCACGCTTACCATGAATGCGCTTCCAGCGTTTCACTACGTGCAGCACCATAAATACAATCAGCACAACAGATACCTTATCGTGTATCTCTATCAATATATGGCGAAGTTTCGAAAGAGCTTCGCCATTGCTTATTGCCCACGGTGCAAAACCCAAGAGGGCCGAAACGATGAATAGCAGGGTGAATGTGAGTAACTGACTATTGCGCTTAAAGAGCCTTTTGCCAATCACCCCTTTGTACCAACCCCAATGCAGATAGACGTGCAAGCCGCACAAGATGAAAAACAGAGAAGCCACTGCCTGATGAGTGATTTGCCACTGGCTAAGATTCATTCCCCAGTGCTTAATGTGCGCTATGGCAGTGCGATCAGTCACACCAATGTGATATCCTATTTGCATCATCACACCCGATAGGCAAGTGCTCAGTCCTGTTATCAACAATAAGTAGTTCAGTAGTTTTCTTTTTCTCGATTTCATGATATCCTTTTTGAGGCAAAGATAGACTACAGCCTATCCACGCCACGATATCATTTGTTAAGAAACGAACTAACGGCGATTGCGAATGCGGCTGAGCGACACGGGAGTAATGCCCAAATAAGAAGCGATGTAGTGCTGCGGCACTCGTTGGATAATCTCGGGATGGTTGGCTATCAACTCACGATAACGCTCCTCGGGAGTGTCTTTGATGCGCGATAGAAACAGTTGCGCATAGTTTTGAAAACGCTGAGTAAGAAACTTGATGAAGTCATCTTTTATGGCAGCGTGAACTTGCAATAACTCATCAAAGGTGTGTTTGCTCATCATCATCACCTCGCATTCTTCAATCGTTTCGATATAAAACAAGCTGGGAGTTTGGTTGAAAAAGCTATCGATAGAGCACACCGCACAATGCTCCATAAAAAACTGGAAAGTTATGTCCTTGCCATCCTTATTAAACCACATACGTATTATCCCTTTTTTAATGAAGTAGATATTCTGTGACACCTCACCTTCGCTTAGCAAAGTAGTTTTAGCAGGGAAGGTTTGCAACGTGTGCAAGCAATTGTTTTCTATAATTTGAGATAGGGTGGTAAGCATGTTGATAGGTGTTTTACATATCATCTAATGATAAGAATTGCATTTCTATATCATATTCAAAAAACAACTTATTCTTAATTGCATCTACTTTTTGTTGAAATAGATCGGGCTTAAAATTTTTATGTTGACGTTTTACTTCCGCAATCAATACTTTGGGCGAATCTGCATAAATGGCAACGATGTCTATCTCATTTTGTTTGATATCTTTTCCTTTCGAGTTATCCCACCACGAACCTATGTTCTTGAAGCAAAGCTTTTCCTTTAACTGTTCTCTAAAATAACGCTCTAATGTTAATCCCGAATAAGTAGGATAATCATCTTTTATAATATCGGCCAACTTTTCGTATAGTCCGGATTGAACATAATCTTGGTATTTAATAATGTATCGAAACCAAAAACGAAGGAAATTATCTGCAATATCATATCTCACATTCTGCGACCCTTCTTTAGATAAAATGGGGCGTTTCTTAGAAATTACTTGATAATCTTCTTCAAGACGTTGCAACAAACCACCAACGCTGATGTTTCCAGTGGCTTCGGATATTTCAGATGCTGTATTCCTTCCCGAGGCTATAGCTAAAAGTATCGCATAATAATTGCCATATTTCTTTCCAAATTCTTGAATTAACAGCACATTGCCCTCTTCGAGAAATATAGAATTCTCTTGAATAACACAATCTATCATCGAATTCAAAGTAACGCATCCTCTATCAAGCAATAGCTCGATATACTTAGGCACCCCTCCAGTAATAGTATATAAGGCCAATAAATCATCATTGGTATATTGAGGATTATAATCGGCCAAAATATCTTTGATTACCGTTGTTGTGAATGGCTTCAATTTGATGAAATTGTCACAACGGCCATATAAAGGCTCTTTATATTCTAGGAATATTTTATGTATTAATGTGTATACCGAACCGCTGGCTATAAAATTGACATGTGTGAAATCCTTATACCGATCCCATATATCTTGAATGCTACTGTATACTGATGGGTTGATGTAGAAAAATTCTTGAAACTCATCTATCACAAGATTAAAAGCAGTATTCTTACCTATATTCATTAATGTCTCAAATAACTGGGCAAATGAAGTAATGCTGCTTGGTATAAATGTATTGAGAGCTTTAGAAGCAATTTCAGTGAATTGTGTACACAGAGTTGTTTCATTGCTTCGTCTGATAAAGAGATATACAGTAGGAGTGGTATTGCAACTGTTGAGAATTAATTTTGTTTTACCAATACGCCTTCTTCCTGTTAGAACAGTCATTTGTGAGTGGCTATTAAACGCAACTACACGAATTTGATTTAATGATCCTAATTCTTTTTCGCGATTATAAAACTTCATAGTCCATTAATTAATTGTGATATTGTCGCGGTCGCTATTTTCGCGGCTGCGGAGATATTGCAAATATAAAAGATGTATTGATAAATTTGAAATTTATCGACGATTATTTTCGCGGCTGCGGAATTGGAATTGTACTCATAACCATTCTGTTAATGGCAAGTTTTAATATAGTTTTTCTTAAACTAAATGAGTCGATTCTTGTTTATCTAATATATATTTTCCACTGGAAATAAAGTTTATTGGAAATAATATATATCTTTGCGATATTATTTCCAATGGAAAATAAAAAGAAGCAGTAATAAATAAAGAGATAAAGCTTATGAAACATTTGATTATTGGTGGAGTAGCAGGAGGAGCAACCGCAGCAGCTAGAATACGCAGAGTAGATGAATTTGCCGAGATTATAATCTTTGAAAAAGGGGAGTATATATCGTATGCAAACTGTGGCTTACCTTACTATATAGGTGGCACTATAGCCGATAGAGAAAAACTGTTTTTGCAAACACCGGCTTCGTTTGGTGGCCGATTTAATATTGATGTGCGTGTAAATAACGAAGTGATAGCCATCGACACAGCGGCGAAAAGCGTAACTGTGCGCAAATCGGATGGTTCTACCTATCAAGAAACGTATGATAAGCTGTTGATGTCGCCTGGTGCATCGCCTGTTCGTCCGCCATTGCCTGGCATAGATTTGGATGGTATTTTCACTTTGCGCAATGTGAACGATACCGATCATATTAAGAGCTATATGGGCAAGCATCAGGTAAAGCAAGCAGTAGTGGTGGGGGCAGGCTTCATCGGTTTGGAGATGGCCGAGAATCTGCACAAAGCGGGTGCACATGTTTCGGTAGTAGAAATGGGAAATCAAGTGATGACTCCGGTAGACTTCTCTATTGCATCATATGTGCACCAACATCTGATAAGTAAGGGAGTGTCTTTATACTTAGAGCAGAGTGTGGAGCGCTTTGAGCAGAATGGCGATAAAATAAATGTATGCTTCAAAAGTGGCATTACGATAGAGGCCGATATGGTGATTCTATCCATTGGTGTGAGACCCGAAACGACTCTTGCTAAAGGGGCTGATATTAAGATTGGAGAAGCGGGTGGCATCTGGGTAGATGAATTTTTGCAAACCTCTGCACCCGATGTTTATGCGGTAGGAGATGCAATCGAGTTTCCGCATCCGCTCACCGGGAAGCCTTATCTCAACTACTTAGCCAATCCGGCCAATCGTCAAGCGCGTATCGTGGCCGACAATATGGTGCTAGGCAACAAAATAAGTTACGAAGGAGCTATAGCTACATCCATTGCTAAGGTGTTTGATATAACGGTGGCTTCTACCGGACTAGCGGCCAAGCGTTTGAAACAGATGGGCATGGAGTATTGTAGTTCTACAACGCACGGTTCGTCTCATGCTAGTTACTATCCCGATGCATTGCCACTTACTATCAAACTCACCTTCGACCCCAAGAGTGGAAAGATATATGGAGCGCAATCAGTTGGTCATGATGGTATAGATAAGCGCATTGATCAGATAGCGTTGCTCATTAAGAATGGTGGTACGGTTTACGACTTGATGAAGGTTGAGCATACTTATGCACCTCCATTCTCTTCGGCCAAAGATCCTATTGCCATTGCCGGATATGTGGCAAGCAATATTATCAGTGGTGCAATGCCTATCGTGTCGTGGAGGGAGTTTGCTGCCGCCAATGCCAAAGAGGTGTGCCTGCTTGATGTGCGCACAACTGCTGAGACATCTTTTGCGCCGATGAGTGGTGCAATCAATATTCCGCTAGATGATTTACGGAATCGGTTGAATGAGATTCCTACCGATAAACCTATTTATGTATTCTGTGCTGTTGGATTGAGAGGCTATTTGGCATTGCGTATATTGATGGCAAGGGGTTTCAAAGATGTGAGAAATCTCTCGGGTGGGTATAAAACTTATATTACTGCCATCCCACCGGTTGTAAATAAGGATATATCGCCAAAGGTAGCGCCTGCTATAAAAGAGGCCACGAAAGCCAATACCATCAAGATTGATGCTTGTGGGTTGCAATGTCCAGGTCCTGTGATGAGAACTAAACAGGCTATGGATAATGCGCAAGTAGGTGATAGGGTAGAAATTGTTTCTACCGATGCCGGCTTTGCTCGCGATATACAAGCGTGGTGCAACACTACCGGCAATAAACTGGTTTCTCAAAGTAGTGAGAAAGGAAAATACAATGTGATTATTGAGAAAGAAGGTAAAAGTTGTACATTTGTCAACCCGTGCGATGGTAAAGGCAAAACCTTGATTATGTTTAGCGATGACCTAGACAAGGCATTGGCTACCTTTGTATTGGCAAACGGCGCGGCAGCTACGGGACAAAAGACTACTATCTTCTTTACTTTCTGGGGATTGAATACCATCAAAAAGGTGGTAAAGCCTAAGGTTGAAAAGGACTTTTTTGGTAGAATGTTTGGAGCTATGATGCCATCAAGCTCTCTCAAATTGCATCTGTCTAAAATGAGTATGTTTGGGATAGGAGACAAGATGATGAGGCACATCATGAAGAATAAAGGCATTGAATCATTGGAAACACTTCGACAACAAGCCATCGATAATGGAGTAGAGTTTATCGCTTGTCAAATGTCTATGGATGTGATGGGCGTGAAAAAAGAAGAGCTGCTTGACGAAGTAACAATTGGTGGTGTGGCTACCTACATGGAACGTGCCGAAAATGCGAACGTAAATTTATTCATTTAAAAATGGAAAAACTTTGTAGAATAAGAGATATACAGCGCAGTGTGATAGCTTTTGAGCAGCAGTTTGAAAAACAATATGGCATCTCGCTCAATGAGGGTATGCTGCTTTGTTCACTTATCAAGCAAGAGCAACTTACATCGGGTGAGTTGGGCGAACTGCTGGGCTTGACTTCTTCAAACATGTCTAAAGTGATTGCTTCGGCTGAGAAAAAAGAGCTGATAGAACGTTTCATCTGTAAGGAAGATAAAAGACAAATGCGATTCTCGCTCACCGATAAGGGGCGGAAATTGATAGAAGATATTCATTGTGGAAGTGTGGAAACCCCTGCTTTGCTAGATTCTATCATTACCAATCACAAGTTTTAGAGGTATTATAAATAACAACTTGCGACCACACGTCTGGGGGATGTGTGGTCGCAAGTTTATAATGACTCGATTATTTTATCCTTTTCACGCTAGCTATTTTCCTATCTACATAAGCTTGATACTTAAACTTGGGCATTCCTAGTATCATCACTGCACAGATTGTTTCATCGCACGAAAGTAGTTTGGCAAAAGCAGCAGGATTCTTCTTTGTAGCTTCAATCACAAATCCGCCATATATCTGACTTACACCCAGTGCCTCGGCCATGAGCGAACCATTCTGATAGGCTAGGTTGCTGTCTATCTCGGCATACATATTGGTTTTGGGTGCATGGATAAATATCACAGTAGATGCATTGCGCAACACCAGATCGTTGCCCAACTTGAACTGCTTGCGCATCTCTTTTATAATAAACAGATAACGAACAACCTTGGGTGGGATATTGCTTAAATCTTGATTGTCTATATCGGTCATAAAAGATTTGAACGAATCTTCAGCAGAAGCCAAAGTGATATCGCTAATCTTGTGCAACACATCCTTATTAGTCACTACCGTATAGTTCACTAGTTGCGAGTTGGTAGCTGTGGGTGCTACACTAGCCGCTTCTATTATCTTATCAATCAATTCATCGGGCACAGCTTCTTTCTTTAACACCCTATTAGAGCGTCGCGATTTCAATAAAAGCATCAGCGAATCGGCCGAAGCGCGTTTATCGTAATCTATCACATGCACCTTTTCGGGTGGAAACAGCTCGTGAATAACCGATACGGTAGGGCAGGCATCTACACAATGTCCACAGCCTATACACCTATCGGGAGAGGCAACTACTGGAACCGATTTTTTCTCTTGAGTAAATACAAAGATAGGACACACTTGTACGCACTT
>CAMTOV010000061.1 GCA_947074235.1 uncultured Bacteroides sp.
GGAGGTTTTGGAAATATGGTTGTCAAAACAAAAGATCCATTTCAAGGTTGGAGTGACCCTTATAAACTAAACTTTGATGGGATAGACCCATCTATGTTTTTTGATGAAGATGGTAAGGCTTATGTAATTCACAATGATGCCCCTGCATCTGGCGAAGAACTTTATAGTGGACATCGAGTAATTAAGGTCTGGGAATATGACCTCGAAAACGATCAAGTGATTGCAGGTACAGACCAAGTGATTATCAATGGTGGAGTTGATATCAAAAAGAAACCTATTTGGATTGAAGCCCCCCATATTTACAAGAAAAACGGTCGCTATTATGTGATGTGCGCTGAAGGTGGAACTGGTGGAAATCATAGCGAAGTGATATTTGTAGGAGATAGCCCCAAAGGGCCTTTTACTCCTGCACCTAGCAATCCAATCTTATCGCAACGTCATTTAGATCATAATCGTCCTAACAAGGTAGACTGGGCCGGTCATGCTGATTTAGTAAAAGGTCCGGATGGAAAATATTATGGAGTATTTTTGGGAGTACGTCCCAACGAAAATGGTCGTGTAAATACAGGACGCGAAACTTTTATACTTCCTGTAGATTGGAGTGGTGAGTTCCCAGTATTTGAGAATGGACTTATTCCAATGGAAGCAAAGCTAAAACTACCCAAAGGTGTAGAGAATAAGACTGGACAAAATGGTTATTTCCCCAATGGTAACTTTACCTATAATGATGCTTTAAACAATGAGCAGTTGGATTACCGTTGGGTGTCATTAAGAGGGCCACGTGAAGCGTTTATTACTAATGATAAAAATGGAGTTTATATAAACCCATTTGCAAACAACATTAAACAGGTGGCTCCAACTTCTACCCTTTTTCACCGTCAACAACACAATCACTTCACCGCCTCTGTCGTACTAAATTATATCCCTAAATCGGATAAAGACTTAGCCGGATTGACCTGTTATCAAAGCGAACGATTCAACTATGTATTTGGCGTAACTAAAAAAGACAATAAGTATTATATCCTTTTAGAGCGAACAGAGAATGGTAAATCAACCATTTTAGCCAGCCAAGAAATTAGTATCAACTCTCCTATCACACTCCAAGTTAAGGCAGAAGGAGATGATTATACATTCAATTATTCCATTGATAATTCATCAATGATTAATGTAGGTGGTACTGTTTCAGGTGATATTCTTTCAACCAATGTAGCAGGTGGATTTACTGGTAGTATGATTGGACTTTATGCTACTACCGACAATGATACAACACTTTAAATTATACCCTCATGAAAAATACGAAATCACTTTTTATTGCACTTATAGTTTCATTGTCCTTTAGCCCAATGCATGCACATGAGCCGGATAGTATTGCGAATAAAACCGTAATGGGCACATTTATCAATCCTGTAATCTATGCAGATGTACCGGATATGGCTATGACTCGTGCTGGAGATGACTTTTATATGATTAGCACCACCATGCACTTAATGCCGGGCGCACCAATTATGAAGTCTAAAGATTTAGTCAACTGGGAGACGGTTAATTATGTATTCGATAAGTTAACTGATCATTCCAGATATGATTTAATTGACGGAACAGTTTATGGCAGAGGACAATGGGCTTCATCTATACGCTATCACAACAACAAGTTTTATGTATTATTCTCACCCAATGATGAGCCGTTTAAATCTTATATCTATTCGGCAGATGACCCTGAAGGAGAATGGACATTGGTTTCACGTATGAAACACTTCCACGATGCATCGCTACTTTTTGATGATGATGGCAGAGTATATGTTTTTTATGGCACAGGAGACTTGCAAGAGTTGAAAAGCGATTTATCGGGTATTAAAGAAGATGGAATTAGTCAACGCATATTTGAGCGAGATGACGAAGAGCACGGTTTGTTAGAAGGTAGCCAAGTAATAAAACACAATGGAAAGTACTATTTACTAATGATATCGATGGTATGGGACGAACCGGGAAGAGTGCGTAGAGAAGTGTGCTATAGATCCGACCATGTAGCCGGCCCGTATGAGAAAAAAGTAATTCTGGAAAACGAATTTCAAGGATATGGAGGTGTAGGTCAAGGATGTATTATAGACACTCCAAATGGAGATTGGTACGGATTGATATTTCAAGATCGTGGTGGTATTGGTAGAGTTCCGATACTCATGCCATGCACTTGGGTAGATGGCTGGCCCATGCTTGGAGATAAAAATGGACATGTACCGGTTACTATGACTAAGGAAGTTGACCCTAACGCATGCAAAAAAGGAATTGTAGGGAGCGATAATTTCACTTCTGACGAGCTATCTCTTTATTGGCAGTGGAATCACAACCCTATTGATGATAAATGGTCGCTTACTGAGCGTCCCGGATATATGAGGTTGAAAACGAATCGTATTGTAGACAATGTATTTCTTGCTCCCAACACGCTTACTCAGCGAATGGAAGGGCCAAAATGTGAAGGAACAATTTTGCTTGACATCTCAAAGATGAAAGATGGAGATTTAGCCGGATTTAGTGCATTCAACTGTCCTGCGGGTTCGTTGGTTGTTAGTAAAAAAGGAAAAAAGAAATATCTATCTATGACGATTGAAGACCCTACTTTTACTAAATCTAAACATGATATCGCACAAGTTAATGTAGAAACTAAAGCACAATTGCCTTTAAATCAAGATTTAGTTTATCTACGCATTTGCTGTGACTTTAACCTTAATCAAGATTTAGCCACTTTCTATTATAGCCTCGATAATAAAGAGTGGCATCAAATAGGCACAGAGGTTAAAATGATATTCGATTATACCAAAATGTTTATGGGAAGTAAGTTTGCGATATTCAATTATGCCACAAAAAAAGAGGGTGGATATGTAGACATCGCACAATTTGATTACAAAAAAATAGAGAATTAATAACATGAATAAATTCCTCCTCGCAATGGCATTTACACTATCTGCCTCTTCGCTTTTCTCACAAGATAAATTGTATCCTAATACTTTTCCTCTTGAAAACGTAGAGTTGCTAGATGGTGCATTTCTTCATGCCAGTCAGTTAAACACCCAAGTACTGCTTCAATATGATACCGATCGTTTGCTAGCTCCTTTCTTAAAAGAGGCCGGATTATTGCCTAAAGGAGAGAGTTTTCCGAACTGGATTGGTCTTGATGGTCATGTAGGAGGTCATTATTTAAGTGCGCTTGCAATTCACTATGCTTCTACCGGAAACGAAGCTTGTAAGCAACGTATGGATTATATAATTACTGAACTGAAAAGATGCCAAGAGGCAAACGGGAATGGATATTTAGGTGGTGTTCCAGAAGGTAAAGCTGTTTTTGAAGAGATTAAAAATGGAAATGTAGGAATAGTTTGGAAGTCATGGGTTCCTTGGTATAACATTCATAAAATATATGCCGGATTAAAGGATGCATGGCTATATGGCAACAATCAAGAGTCTAAGCAGATGTTTCTTGACTTGTGCGATTGGGGATTAGAGGTAATTGCCCCACTCAACGAACAGCAGATGGAGTCGATGCTCAACAATGAATTTGGTGGAATGAATGAAATATATGCGGATGCTTATCAGATTACACAAGATTTAAAATATCTGGAAGCAGCTAAGCGCTTCTCGCATCGTTTATTGCTTGATAGTATGGCAAAGGGAGTTGACAACCTAGACAATATGCATGCCAACACTCAAGTGCCCAAGGTGGTAGGCTATCAACGTGTAGCCGAGTTAGATAATAGCGAGAAAGAGTTGCAAGCTGCTGAATACTTTTGGAATCAAGTAGTAAATACACGCTCTTTATCTTTTGGAGGCAATAGCCGTCGCGAGCATTTTGCAGAAGCTGACGATTGCTTTAGTTATGTGGAAGAGCGCGAAGGACCTGAAAGTTGCAATACCTATAATATGTTGAAGCTCACGCAAGGGTTGTTTCGCATGAACCCTCAAGCGAAATATGCCGATTATTACGAACGTGCTTTATTCAACCATATACTATCTACTCAGCACCCAGAGCATGGAGGATATGTTTATTTTACTCCGGCACGTCCTTCACATTATCGTGTTTACTCTAAGCCCAACTGCGCCATGTGGTGCTGCGTGGGTACAGGAATGGAGAATCATGGTAAATATGGCGAGTTTATCTACTCTCACTCATCCGACTCCTTGTTTGTAAATCTCTTTATACCGTCTCAACTCAATTGGGAAGAAAAAGGAATTAAACTTACTCAATTGACAGATTTTCCGAATGAAGAAACAAGTCAACTCGTTCTCAAATTAGATAAGCCTCAACAATTTAAATTGTTAGTTAGATATCCCGAGTGGGTGAGACAAGACGAAATGGTTATCAGTTGTGATGGAGTAAACTATGCAAATGGAGCAAGTCCTTCTTCATACGTAACTATAGATAGATTATGGAGGAATGGTGATGTAGTTGATATCACAACGCCTATGCATACACGAATAGAAGAGATGCCCAATGTACCTCATTATATCGCCATTATGCATGGTCCTATTCTACTTGGTGCTAAAATGGGAACTAATGATATGGATGGATTGGTAGCTGATGATAGTCGCATGGGACACATTGCTCATGGGCCACTTGTACCTCTATTTGATGCACCCAAGATGATAGGTTCTAAAGAAGACGTATTGAATAAACTCAATCAGCTTCAGCCTATTGCCAATCGTCCTTTATCGTTTGATGCATCGTCTTTATTTGAAGATAATTCATCGAGCCAAATTGTGTTAGAACCCTTTTATAAAATACATGATAGCCGTTACTCTATCTATTGGTTTACGATGCCCGAAGTTGAATATGCTACTTACAAGCAGAAACTAGAAGAGGAGGAGAAACAAAAGATAGCTATTGACAAACGTACAGTTGACGCAGTAGGAACAGGTGAACAGCAGCCGGAGGTAGATCATGGCATGATACAAGAGAATTCACAGTCGGGCTACCATCGCATGGAAGCATGGCGTAAGGCGGTCAACAATGGATTCTTTGAATATAAATTGGCAACCAATCAGCAAACCAATCTCTCGCTACTAATAAAGTATTGGGGAGATGAGCGAAATAATACTGAATTTGATATAGTAGTTGATGGTAATGTACTTGCTTGCGAAACCAATGAAGCAATTATTAATAATGAACCACAAAAGAAATTTATTCATAAAGAATACGTGATTCCTGAGTCGTTGCTACAAAATAAAAAGGATATAAATATACGATTCATTAGTAAAAACGATTTGCCAAGTAATGCTATTTATTATTTAAGGCTACTTTCAGAGTGTGACACTAATTCTCATTACAATAATTAATTAACCATTATATGAAAAGCATGAAGAAATTAATCTTGCTATTCTTGATTATACCAACAATAGTACAAGCGCAAAAGTATCAGCAAATTCCCAACGGAATTGAAGCTACAATCAATTCAATAGATGTCAAGTTAGAGTTTTACAATCCGGCAACTGTTAGAGTTCTTAAGTCGCCTCTAGGATGGAATTACTCAAAAGAGAGCCTGACCGTTATTGAAAAGCCACAAACGGTAAAACTTACAGAAAAGAGCAATGGCGAAAATGTGAGTTTGAAAAGTGATGCTATGGAAGTTATCTTAAACCTAAAGACGGGTGACATCTCCTTTTTGAATGATAAATCGGGATTATTACTACAAGAGAATGCTTCTCCTAATTTTATTCCATTTGATGAAGCGGGCGTTGAGACTTTCCGTGTAAAACAATCCTTTCAATTGGAGAAAGACGAACCTGTATACGGGCTGGGTAGTCTTCAAAATGGAAAGATGTCGCAAAGAAATCAGCATCGCAATTTAGTACAAGGAAATGTAGAAGACGTAGTACCGTTCATCCAGTCGGTTAAAGGATATGGTATCTTTTGGGACAACTACTCACCCACTACATTTGCCGATCAAAATGATATTGTTTCATTTGAATCGGAAGTAGGCGATTGCGTTGATTACTTCTTTATGTATGGTGGGAATGCAGATGGTGTAATAGCTCAAATGCGTGCATTAACAGGAGAAGTACCTATGTTTCCACTTTGGACGTATGGTTTCTGGCAAAGTCGTGAGCGCTATAAAACACAAGAGGAACTTCTTGAGGTAGTAAACAAGCATCGTGAGCTTGGTGTGCCTTTAGATGGTATTATTCAAGACTGGCAATATTGGGGCAACAACTACCAATGGAATGCTATGGAATTTCTTGATGGCGGATTCACAAACGCACAGCAAATGATTGATGAGGTACATGATAATAATGCACACATTATTATTACCATTTGGTCAAGCTTTGGCCCAATGACAAAAGCATATCGAGAAATGAATGATAAGAATATGCTGTTTGACTTTAAAACATGGCCATTATCGGGTCTTGACACTTGGCCTCCCAATCCTGAATACCCATCGGGCGTAAGAGTATATGATGCATACAATCCAGAAGCTAGAGATATTTATTGGAACAATCTGATGCGCATATACAACATGGGTATGGATGGTTGGTGGATGGACTCAACAGAGCCTGACCATTTAGAGTTCAAACCCGAAGATATGGATACTAAAACTCACCTTGGTTCATTCCGTAAAGTGAGAAATGCCTATCCTCTAATGGCTGTTGGAGGTGTTTATGACCACCAACGAGCAGTTACATCCGATAAGCGTGTGTTTATTCTTACTCGTTCAGGGTTTGCCGGTCAGCAACGCTATGGTGCTAATGTATGGTCGGGAGATGTGAATTCAACTTGGGAATCTTTGCGTTATCAAGTTCCTGCTGCACTCAACTTCACTCTTACTGGTAATCCAAACTTCAACTCAGACATTGGCGGCTTCTTTGCTAACCATTATAATAAATCGTGGATGGATGGCACAGCTTCAAAGAATCCTCTCTATCAAGAGTTATACATCAGATGGTTGCAACAAGGGGCATTTACGCCTATGATGCGCTCGCATGGTACAGACTTGAAGCGTGAAATCTACTATTTTGGAGAAAAAGGTGAACCTATCTACGATGCTATTGAAAAAACAATCAATTTACGTTATTCAATGCTACCTTATATCTACTCTACTTCGTGGGATGTAACCAACAATCAATCAAGCTTTATGCGTGCGTTGATGATGGATTTTCCTGAAGACAAAAATGTATGGGATATGAACAATGAGTATATGTTTGGTAAATCAATATTGGTTGCACCGATCTTATATGCACAATATACGCCCGAAACAGTAGTGAAGGCGGATGAAAATGAAGGTTGGAATCGCAATGAAAAAGAAAATGGCAGCAACGAACCTGTAGTAGATTTCACAGAACACAAAACTCATCAAGTATATCTACCAGCTGGCAGTGATTGGTATGACTTTTGGACTAATGAGAAATTTGATGGTGGAAAGTATATTACAACAGAATCCACTATCGACAACATCCCACTCTATGTGAAAGCGGGAAGCATTTTGCCAATCGGCCCACAAGTACAATATGCCACAGAAAAGCCTTGGGATAATTTGAATATTAAAATCTACGAAGGCGCTAATGGCACATTTACATTGTATGAAGATGAGTTTGACAATTACAACTACGAGAGTGGAGCATTCACAGAGATTCCTTTTACATGGAGTGATAAAACTAAAAAGTTGACTATAGGTAAAAGAGCCGGAAGCTACGCTGGTATGATTCCTTCTCGCAAGTTTACTGTAACTCTTGCTGATGGTTCACAAAAAGTTGTAAACTATAATGGTAAAAAGGTAGATGTAAAGTTCTAGTCTGAATTTTCACTATGGCAAAACAATGGTAATAATCTGATATTAAAAGATATCAGATTATTACCACAAAATATATTTTATAACTTGGTTATAAATTACAGCATATTATTTATAATTATATACTGGGGAAAGCTTACCTATGTATTCTTCGGAAGAACCTAATTTTATTCGATAAATATGAAATACATTCTAACTCTATTTGCACTTATCTTCTCGCTCCAAACCATGGCGGGGAAAGTAATCAAGAATCCAGAGATTGAGTATTCTGCTCGATGGATGACAATTACTGAAGTTGAATTGACAAAAGAGGCAACCATCGTTCGTGGTACACTGTCTTATGGTTCAGCTATCATCAACAATACCGTACTCCAAGATCGAGATACAGGCAAAGAGTACAAATTCCTGAAAGTAGAAGGCGTCAAGGCTTATGAAGAGAACCTGATTGATGGTACGGCTTGTGCTGTCTACTTCGAACCATTAGATAAAACTGTCAAGGAGTTCAACTACATCGAAGTCGGCAACAACCCTATCGACAACTTTTACGGCATAAAGCTAAAAGCAAAAGAAAGGGAAAAACCTACAGTCACAGTATCACCAGCTTCGGTTGACGAAAACTGGAATTTCTCCAACACTCGCTATAAAAATCTTTGGCAATCAGGTAAGGCACAGATAAACATTCATATTGCTAATATACCTAGAGAGCTGAGAAGTATGATACCCAATATCGTTTTGAAATATTCGGATCAGATTACTCGCAAAGAAGAGAACGTTCTTGCTGCCATTGACGAAAATGACTGTTTGACCTTTGACCTTAACCTTAAGCATCCTCAGTGGGCTTCTACTCGCCTAATTAGCAATATATTCATTATTCCTGGAGACACTCTTGATATTTACTTTCCATTGGATACATCTCTAGATTGTAATTCTGTCAAATACGAAAGTAAGGGTGAGTCTGCCATTATCTCCCAGTTCGTACCTGATTTCATCAATAAATACAACATGAAGGAGATTGACTATGATACATTAGACAAAACTGTGGCAGAGGGCAAAGGTGCTACTCAGTCAGTGCTTGAGCGTTGGGCCAATCAGGCTAATGAAATTATAGCTAATGAAGAACTTCGTCAGGCTCTTATCCATTCTTCTTTGAGCACATTCGGAAAGGACATTGCGATGATATCAACTGTAGCTAGCAAGTGTATTGAGGTTGAAGATTTGATTAGCAGATATGAACGCACTGCCTATATTTTTACTTCACTTGAAGATGGCAATTACAGAATAGACGAGAATCCGAACTATGTACCTTTAGATCTTGAAAAGATTTACGGTACACTGATGAATAACAGAGAACTCATCTACAATAATCCGCTGGCACTTTGCGAATATAGCCAGTGGGTATTCATCAACCGCACGCTCTACAATCCGCTGCTATCATATTATTATGAGGAATCTTTTGACGATCAAGGCAATCTAATAGACAAGCATCGCACAATAAAGTATGGCATGGCAGGAACTTTTATGAACGATATTCGCCTTTCGCAATCTGCAACTTTTGAGATGGAACAATCTCTCAAAGATATAAAGTTGGGAGTAGTAGAAGAATATAAGCAAGAACATCTAGGCTGGATGGCAAACAATATAGGAGGATTTCTTTCTGAAATTCAGAATCTTTGTGTGGCACAATCAATCGTTCAGGAGTATCGCAATTATGTCAAGACTACCGAGACAGGCAATGCCGAGAACGAAAACAAATGGAATAAAGAGCAGAACGCACTATGGAAGAAGATTACCGAACCATACAAGGGTAACACTCTTTTCCTTGATTTCTGGCACATGAGCTGTGGCCCTTGTCGTGCAGGTATAATCAGACAGAAACAACAGGTAGAAGCTATGAATGATGAGCCTTTCAGGTTTATCTATATCAATACTATTCGCGAAAAAGACGAGGCTGAGAAATGGATGAACGAAAACGATATCAAGGGCGAACATATCTATATCAATCCAGAAGAATGGAATCAATTGGAAGGCATGATCAACTTCCGTGCCATTCCACGTGGCGTACTCGTTGACAAGAATGGCAAGATGATTGAAAGCAATTTCCATATCAGTTCGTTCAATAATGATCAATTGAAGGAGCTAATCAAGAAATTCTAATTACTCCATTTAGGAAATAACTCTAGTCTAAGAATTAATATGACGCTAAAAACAGGAAAATTATTATACTGGCTATCACCTATTTTAGGGGTTATCATTCAATTGGTAATATATCTCATGGCAGGTTTTAGCAGTGCAGCACAAGAACCGGATTCATCATTTGCTCTTTTTGCATCATTGATACTGATACTTGTTGCCGACCTTGTTATATTAATTCTATCGTATAGTGCTTTATGGGCTATAATGCGTTTCAAGCAACAGTTCAAGTTGCTTATTGGAGCCCTGTCAATCGTATATCTCGCAATATGGATATTTATCGGAATAGCAGCAGGCTGCTATAGCATGGGGATTATTCAAATCGGCATTTATTGTAGTTGGGTTGCACTCTATATAGTACCTATTATTGTAGCTATAAAAAACGTCCTTTAAAAAAGCTTTGTAACTCAATACAGTTAAATGCGCCCTACTCAGCAACGTAAATAGGGCGCATTAAATTGTATTAGTAAATACGATCAGATTCTATTTATAAGTGTACCAATTACTTCCTTTATCACGAAATATATTTTCGGGATTATACTGTGCAGCTTCTTTAGAAGATAACTGTTTGCTCCATTTCACTCTTCCGTCAATCGCAGCTCCAGCACCTTTATTACCGTACTCGCTATAACGAGCCGTTTGTTCGTTAGCTTCGTTGCGCCAGTTATCCCATCCAGCTGGAAGAATATGGCTACCAAACTCACAATCAATAAAGGCAGTGGCAGCATAGGGGCGCCAAGGGCGACCAAGATATACTTTCGTGATATCGGGATTGGCTGTTAGCTTGCAGGCTTTAAATACATATCCAAATGGTTGGTTTGCAGGGGTGGAAGCCGCCGTAATGAAAGAGTTGCGTTTGCTATGAATGGTGCAACGCTCAAACAAAGCGGTAGCTGGGCCAAAAATAAAGTCGGTTGTTCCTTCGATGTAGCAGTTGGTAAACAACAAGTGAGTACCTTCTCTACCCGTATAAATGGTATCTTGATTGCCCAAGAAGCGACAGTTGATGAACATCAGCCTATCCCCCTCGGTATGTAATGCAACAGCTTGTCCTAGTTGAGCAGCATTGTTCTCAATTGTAAGGTCTTTGAACGTAATATCGTTGCCCTCTACCTTTATGGTATAGGTGCGAAACGTGCCCATCTTATCAATATTGGCATGATCGTCCCAAGTAATAATGGTTTTCTCAGCATCTTCACCAACCAATTGCACATTCTTCACCCACGATGGGATGATGAGTTTCTCTTTATATAGCCCGTTCTTGATATAAATAGTAACGGTATAGTCCATAAAAGCACGAACGGACTCCACCGCTTCTTGAATGTTGCGATATTGTCCGGTTCCATCACGAGCCACTACAATAGTGTCTTGTTGTTGCGCTTGCGCCAAAGAGGCGCAAGCAAATAGTAGAGAGAGTGTTATCCTGATAACCTTCTTCATACCATCTTATTTTTTAAGTTCTTCAGGCAAACGCTCGTACTCAAGGCTACCCATGATGAACGGGCCAACAGCTTTAGGATCGTTAGAACGAATAGTCTCGTTGATATAATAATCATAATCGCCCATGCGGTAGTTCTTACCACCTAAGCCGGCCACTGCACAAGCCTGATTAAGACTTACTACACCATCTTCATCAACTGTGATGAATTCTTTGATGATACCATTGTAACCTTTCAAAGCAGTGTCCATATAAGAACGATCAATATAACCCAAACGGATGCCTTTCAATAAAGTGTAAACGAACATAGCCGAAGCTGAAGATTCTAGGTAGTTGCCAGGTTCGCCACTCTTATCAAGCACTTGATACCAAACACCTGTTGCGGGGTCTTGTAAGCGACGAATTTGGAAGGCTACATTATCAAGAATGCTTAGCATTTGCTCTCTTCCAGGCTCACTTGCAGGGATAAACTCTAACGCATCAACCAATGCCATAGCGTACCAGCCCATTGCACGTCCCCATGAGTGTTGTGATTGACCTGTTTCAGAATCAGCCCAACGCTCTTTGCGACTTACATCAGCTGCATGACGATACAAACCGTTTGCAGGATCGTAAGTATGATTAGCCACAGTCACAAATTGGTTGATAACATCAGCATAGTCGTTTACACGCATATTGCGCAATGCATATTCAGCATAAAATGGAGCTGCCATATAAAGACCATCCAACCACATTTGGTTAGGATAAATCTTTTTGTGCCAAAAGCCACCATCTTCATTACGTGGATGCGTATCTAGTTGGCTACGAAGTAAATCTATAGCCTTGCGATATTTCTCATCTTTAGTTATTTCGTATACTTGGATTAAGTATTTACCAGGGTTGATACGGTCGATGTTATATTCGTGTAGTTTATAAGTTTGAATCTCTCCGGCTTCATTAATCATTGTATCTGCATAAGCTACAGCATAATCAAAGATTCTTTTATCACCATATGCGTCATATACATCAATCATAGCCTGCAATTCAAGACCGTGACAATAGTCCCACTTCAATTTTGGTTGGAAGTCTAGTTGCCAAGATTCAGGGCAACGAACCATTTCACTTTCGGTCATACGCACAGACCACGGTAGTTTGTCACTTACTTTTTGAGCATTAAGTGTAGTAGCACTCAAAACAGCTATCAATACAAAAAATTTACAAATAAGATTCTTTCTCATTCTCTTAACAATTATGGGTAATTAGATTTATTTCTTATAAGGGCAAAGATAACTACTCTTTTAATAAGGTGTGTGGACTTTTAGTTTTAATTAGTGTATTTATTAGAACTTCGTGCACGCAAACAACAATTACGTGTGCGATAACACACTTTTTTACGTTTTTTGAACCAATTTGAGAACATTCGCACAAAAATTACAGCAAATCAGACAATAAATCTATTGTGCACGTACAAAGTTTGTGTATTTTTGACTCAGAAATAATACTATAATTTTTTAAATCAATAATCATGAGTACAAAACAAAATGCTTTGAGTAAAATGACAAACTACAGATGGTCTATCTGCGCCCTGTTATTTTTCGCAACAACAGTAAATTACCTTGACCGACAAGTACTATCTTTGACTTGGAAGGACTTTATCGCTCCAGAGTTTCACTGGACAGACAGTGACTATGGAACAATCACAGCCCTATTCTCTATCTTTTATGCAATTAGTATGTTGTTCGCTGGTCGTTTTATCGACTGGATGGGAACTAAGAAAGGTTTCCTTTGGGCAATCGGAGTATGGTCGTTAGGTGCTGTTGCACATGCTGCTTGTGGTTATTTGACTGAAATTTATCTAGGCTATAATAGCGTAAGCGAAATGATTAGCGCTACAGGTACTGCTGCACTAGCTATTTCAACTGTAAGTGTTAATATGTTTATCGTTGCTCGTTTTATCCTTGCTGTGGGTGAAGCCGGTAACTTCCCTGCTGCTAT
>CAMTOV010000062.1 GCA_947074235.1 uncultured Bacteroides sp.
TAGATGTTATAAGAAAGATAGTTTAGTATCTGCATCTGCTACTTGTGCTGCTGCATCCTCTACACCAAATTCTTTTAAAGCACGTTTTAAGCGTTCTGCTTTAGCTTTCAAATAGTCAGGATGTTCTTTTAATGCTTTTACTTGTTCGTGTTTATCAGGTGCAATTTTAGCGTTTAAAAGTGCCTCTAAATCTGCCTCTGCATACAATAAATTTGTGATTGCTTTGTCTACTTGTTCTTTAACGGTTAGTGTTTCGTTCCATACTGAACAATTCTTTTTTGCCATAATAGAATAAATTTAATGATTAATAATATGTGTTTGATTTTAACGGGCGCAAAGATAAATTAATAATTGTATTATCAAAATATTAAAAGCCTTTATTTATCATAGTTTCAAGCTGTTTTATTTATAAGCCATTCATCAATATTATAAGCCTCTTTAAGTTGTTCGTAATTGTAGTATCTAGTTTCAAACATACCAACCATATTAAAAGACATCTCTGTTTGTTGTAACATAACATCAATATTAAAAAGCATTGTTTCAGGATTAAAAGTAAACGTATCAGGTACATTAAATATTTGTTCGTGTTTAATATAACCATCCTTTTTAACAAGAATAAAATGTGCTACATATCCGTTTAAGTATTCCACTTTAAAAACACCTTTGTTTGTGTTATAAGAATAATATGTAATACGTTTAATCATTGTGTTTATTAAACGCTTTAATTCAATGTCTGAAACATCCACTATATTATCAGGGTTAACAGATAGGTTTGATATTGTAGTATCTAATTTTGCAAGTTCATCCTTTTTAGATTGGAGGATATTGTTTAAATGTTCATCATTATTATATAGTTCCTCTAACTTAGATTTATAACCTGATATCATTCTTTTATCCGTTTCATCTATGATTAAACCTGTAATGTTATTAATACGAGTATTATTAAGGCCTATATCTGATTTAATATTATTAATGATGTTGTTTAGTTCATCCTTTAAGCTACTATAACGTTCTAACAACTTTGTTGTTTCCTCATTGTATCGTACATTATCAGATTGATTAGTAACAATACATTTGCCTAATGATAATAAAGTGCTATATAAAAAGCCATAATTTGAACAAACACCTTTAGAATGAACCCTATTACTACAAGTCATTCCCTTTTGTCCTGTTCGTCTCTTTAATAATATATACGAACTGCCGCAACTACATTTAATTAAACCTTTAAATGGGTTAATTGTATCAGCTACATTGTCATTAATAACAACGTTACGCTTTTTAATATACGGTACTTTATCAAATAGTTCTTTGTCTACTATTGCATCTATTGTATGAACTAACTTACCTTTGTAATAACGTTCGCCAATATAAAGCCTATTAACTAAAATGTTTTGAATTGTTGATTCACTATAATTACAACCATTATCAGCTAAAAACCTTTGCAAGTCCTTTGCTAAATAGTTGTGATTAACATACAAGTCAAACATCTTTCTTATTAAATCAGCCTCTTTAGGATTGATTTGTATTAGTTGTTTAACTTGTTTCTTTGTATTGTCTTTATTAGTTGGTATATAATCAGGATTGGGCACAACATCAAAGCCAAATAAAGTTGACGTTTTCATATAAGCGTATGGATGACTATAGAATAAAGCCTCTTTTCCTGATTGCATACGATACGCTATTTTATCTCTTTCTAAGTTACTTGCATAAGCACCAGCCATTAATAACACTAAATCACTAAACTCAATCTCTGTTCCTGCTTTATATACTTTAGTTGGGTTATCAAGAAAGACTAAATCTAAACCGTTTTCAAGTACGTTAGAAATATTCATTAATACTTTAACTATGTTCTTTTCTCTACTAAAACGTGATTGTTCAGATACGATAACTAAATCTGCATCATCATTTGTAAAGTCTAATAGTTCATTTATACCTTTTCGGTTAATCTTAGCACCGCTTACTTTTTCCTCTATAACGTGAATAAGATTATAACCTTGTTCATCACAATAATTACAAACCTGTTTCCTTTGTCTTTCTAAATCTTGCATCTCTGTTGAAACACGCAAATAAGCAATAACCTTTTTCATATCTAAATAGCTTTAAATGTTTATCTGCTGCAAATATAAGGGTTATAACCTAAAACACAACATTCCCATGTTCTTATGCACAACATCCCCATGTTTTTACACCTAACCTTAAACACTTTATTTGAAAGGTATAACAATTGACTCTTCTCTATATTATAATATGTGCAGATAGGCTAAAGACGTCATTCAGGCACAAAAACTATTTATTAGCGAAACAGCGATTTTATGGCAAAATGTTTTTGTAATCTCAGAGTTAATTGTATTTTTGTGTACAATTTTGGTGTAGTAATGACAGAAGAAGGAAAAGAGCTATTAAGTAAGTTTGAAGCGCGGCTCAGGCATTTAATCTATCTACAAGATGAATTAAAACGCAAAAATGCTGAGCTTAAGCAACTTCTTGACTTAGAGATAGAGGCAAAAACTGAATTGCAAGCTAAGTACAACAATCTGCAAAAAGACTATAAGAACCTAAAGTTTGCTACAACCATAAACCTTAGCGGCAGCGATGTAAAAGAGACAAAGCTGCGTATAGATTCATTAGTGCGTGAAATCGATAAGTGCATCGCTCAATTAAACGAATAATAAGTTGATGTATGAACGATAAGATAAATACAAACCTAGATATAGCAGGCTCATCCTTTCCGCTGAAAGTAAAACCAGAGGAAGAGGAAAATGTGAGAAAAGCTGCTAAACAGGTGAATGATTGGCTAAATAAATATAGGGATCGTTACCCTAGCCTACCAATAGAGAAATTGCTTGCCATGGTAGCATATCAGTTTTCGTTAGAGAAGTTGGAACTGCTTGAACGAAACGATACAAAACCTTATTTAACCAAGATAGAAAAATTGACGGAAATGCTTGAAGATTATTTCGGCAACGAATGAAAAACGCGTTTCTCAATACAATAACAAAAGAAATCCACGCACTGCAAAGTATACATACCCAACAAGGGTTTTGTGTATTGGGCGGTGCGTTTTTATTTATACTTAAATTAATTAACAATGATAGAGATAATAATCGCAGCAATTATTTGCTTCATTATAGGTGGTGTGCTCTCTTTCGTCCTTTTTAAATATGGACTAAAAGCCAAGTACGACAATATCTTGAAAGAAGCTGAGACTGAAGCTGAAGTAATTAAAAAAAATAAACTTCTGGAGGTTAAAGAGAAATTCCTCAATAAGAAGGCTGATTTAGAGAAAGAAGTAGCCGTTCGTAACCAAAAAATTCAGCAAGCTGAAAACAAGGTAAAACAACGCGAAATGGTATTAAACCAACGTCAAGACGAGCTTCAACGCAAAAAAGCAGAAGCTGATGCAGTGAGAAATAATTTGGAAGCACAACTAGGTATCATCGAAAAGAAAAAGGGTGAACTAGATAAACTTCAACAACAAGAGATTGAAAAATTGGAGGCTTTATCGGGCTTATCGGCTGACGAAGCAAAAGAGCATTTGGTAGATTCTTTGAAAGAGGAAGCTAAAACTCAAGCTCAATCTTATATCAACGACATCATGGATGATGCTAAAATGACTGCTAGCAAAGAGGCTAAGCGCATCGTTATCCAGTCTATCCAAAGAGTAGCTACTGAAACGGCTATCGAAAACTCGGTAACTGTATTCCATATTGAATCGGACGAAATCAAAGGCCGCATCATTGGTCGCGAAGGTAGAAACATCCGTGCGCTTGAAGCAGCTACAGGTGTTGAAATCGTAGTAGACGATACTCCAGAGGCAATTGTTCTTTCAGCGTTCGACCCTGTTCGTCGTGAGATTGCTCGCCTTGCTCTTCACCAATTGGTGACTGATGGTCGTATTCACCCGGCTCGTATCGAAGAGGTGGTATCTAAAGTGCGCAAGCAAGTAGAAGAAGAGATTATCGAAACAGGTAAACGTACTACTATCGACTTGGGTATTCACGGTTTGCACCCTGAACTTATCCGCATTATCGGTAAAATGAAATATCGTTCATCATACGGTCAAAACCTATTGCAACATGCTCGCGAAACAGCCAATCTTTGTGCTGTGATGGCTTCTGAACTAGGCTTGAATCCAAAGAAAGCGAAACGTGCCGGATTGTTGCATGATATTGGTAAAGTGCCCGATGAAGAGCCAGAATTGCCACATGCTATGCTAGGTATGAAGCTTGCTGAGAAATACAAAGAGAAACCAGATATCTGCAACGCCATTGGTGCTCACCACGACGAAGTTGAAATGACTAGTCTTTTGGCTCCTATCGTACAGGTGTGTGATGCTATCTCTGGTGCTCGCCCTGGTGCTCGTCGAGAAATTGTAGAGGCATACATCAAACGTTTGAACGATTTAGAACAATTGGCTATGTCTTATCCTGGTGTAACCAAAACATACGCTATTCAAGCGGGTCGCGAACTACGTGTGATTGTAGGTGCTGATAAGATTGACGATAAAGCAACAGAAAGTCTATCAGGCGAAATTGCTCAAAAGATTCAAGACGAAATGACCTATCCAGGTCAAGTTAAGATTACAGTAATCCGTGAAACACGTGCTGTAAGCTTCGCAAAGTAAACTAGTTATTTTACTACATATTACAGTTAAAGGGTGGAATATCAATTTCACCCTTTCTTTTATCAAACAGATTATATTATTATGTCATTCGAAATTTGTACAAACTCAGTTGCAAGTTGCATTGCCGCCCAGCAAGGTGGAGCAGATAGAGTTGAACTATGCGCAGGTATTCCCGAAGGTGGCACTACCCCATCGTATGGTGAAATGGTAGTAGCTCGCGAAGCTTTATCTATTAAACTTCATGTTATTATTCGTCCTCGTGGAGGCGACTTTCTTTATTCTCCACTCGAAGTAAAGGCGATGGTGAAAGATATCGAAATCGCAAAGAGTGTAGGTGTAGACGGAGTTGTATTTGGTTGCCTCACTGCAACAGGAGAAATTGATATGGATATTATGAAGCAACTCATGGATGCTTCAAAAGGACTATCGGTCACTTTCCATCGTGCATTTGATGTTTGTTGTAATCCAGAAAAAGCATTAGAGCAAATCATCGAACTTGGTTGCGACCGTATCCTTACATCGGGCCAAGCCGGAACGGCAGAAATAGGCATTCCATTGCTCAAAAAGCTTCAAGCACAAGCGGATGGTCGCATCTTACTGATGGCAGGTTGTGGTGTAAACCAAAACAACATAGCAACCATTGCCAAAGAAACGGGTATTACAGAGTTTCACTTCTCTGCTCGCGAAAGCCTAAAGAGTGGCATGCAATACAAAAACACTGCCGTATCGATGGGTGGCACAGTGCACATTGATGAATATCTACGTGATGAAACTACCCCCGAAAAGGTGAAGAATACCATTCAAGCTTATCATTCGGCTATATAATAGTCTAAGAGAGAATCATAAAATAAAAGCTCCCAGTAAGAAATCATTTTACCGGGAGCTTTTATGTTATTTAAAATCCATTCAATGGAAACAATACGGTAGGTATCAGCAACAAAAAGCCAACTATCATGAAAAACAATAAGAGTTTCCAAAACCACTTTACCCAAAGGGCGTATGGTATTCGAGCTATCCCCAATGCACCTATCAAGATGGCAGAGGTAGGTGTAATCATATTGGTAAAGCCATCGCCAAACTGGTAAGCCATCACCGTAGCCTGACGAGACACACCTATCACATCCGAGAAAGGAGCCATCAGAGGCATCGTCAAGGCAGCCTTCGCTGATCCCGAAGGTATAATAAGGTTAATGAATGTTTGTATCAAATACATGATACCAAGTGAAACGATTCGCCCAGTCTCACCCATCAGTGAGGCTAACCCATGCAATATAGGATCGATAATTCGTCCATCTTGCAAGATAATGATAATCCCACCGGCCAAACCCACTACAATAGCTGCCGAAAGCATATCTTTTGCTCCTTCTAGAAACTGTTTGATGATATTGTCGGTAGATTCGCTATTGGCGAAACCCGATAAGATTCCCATAGCTAAGAATATAGCAGATATCTCAGGTAGATACCATCCATATCCCATCACACCGGCTATCAAGAAAATGATAGTGAAGGCGAGTATTGTTAAGATGAAGAATTGATTTGATTTGCGTAATGATAATCCACCCAATAGAATAAACAGCACACTCAACAAGGGAATAGCAGGAAAACTGATGGTAGAGCTACCTAAATGAAAGCTTGTTTGCAGATGGTAAATAGAAAATAAAATAAGCGACACTACAATCAAACCATAAACGATATAGGCCGAGCGAGTTGTTTTATAAACTACCTCTGCCGATACATTCTCTTCGCGCTTACGCCAGTAAGCATCCAACTCATACGTAGGAGATTTATGTGGATGCTTTTTGATGCGCCTTGCATAAGCCAATACACATACTATAAGTAGCACAGTGAGTACTACCCAGCAAAACAAACGATACTCAAAACCCGAGAACAGAGGTAAATCGGATAATCCTTGCGCAATGCCTATGGTAAACGGATTGAGCACAGCCCCCGAAAAGCCGATATGAGCAGCCACATAAACCATGCAAATACCTGTGATAGAGTCATAACCCATAGATATAGCTAGCGGGACGATGATAATAACAAAGGCAAGCGTTTCTTCGCTCATTCCAAACACAGCACCAAACAGGCTAAATAGAATAATGATAAGCGATATCACCACGTTATCTACCCCCAGCATCTTAATAAACCGATTATGCTCTAAAGTTTTGGTGTAGTTCAAAAAAGAAAAGATACCTACATCTATCGATTTGCTACTATTCATAATATGAAAAGCTCCACCCATGATTAATAAGAAAGCAATAATCCCTGCTTGTCGCTCAAAACCATCAAGCAGCGCACTAAATACTTGCCATGTTTGTGGCGACTGTTCTACCTCGTGAAAGGAATTATCAACTATAATAGTGCGCATTGATCCATTCACATCAATGGTTTCGCGCACATATTCGCCTGCCGGAACAATCCAAGAAAGCACAGCACAGATTAAAATAACCACCGAAATAATGGTATAGGTATGGGGAATCTTTTTCAGCATATAGAATGTAGTTTTATCGAATGCAAAAATAAGCTATTCCTAGTAACAATTTTGTCACAATAAGCCATTTATGAGAGATAATTAGCAAAAAAACGTTATATATTTATGTTTTACAACATGTTTTCAAAAACTATTCGTATCTTTGTAGCGTTAAACAATAAGAATTAATAATAACCAGTTCTTCAAAACGTGAGGAACAAAAAAAGATGTAGATTATGAAAAAGAATTCAAACGAAAACATTTTAATGTTGCAATACCGTATTAAGCGTTATCAAGCTCAAAGAAACGGTGCAATGTGCCAAACCTTAAATGGCAAACTTCAAAAATTGCTGTCACAACAGCAAACTACCATGTAAACCATACACATAACTATAAATTAAAAGCTATTCAAAATTGATTTGAATAGCTTTTTTTATTTCCACTCCTTGAATGGTATTTTCAACTGTTCCCATTCCACTAAATCTACTTCACCCTCATCTTTAGGATTAGATACTGACAATCCTATCAACCGTATGGGCCGTTCAGAGTAATCTACTTGTGCAAGTAGTTCTTTGGCTAATGGCAAGATAACATCCATAGTAGACAGTTCTTTGCTTTTTGTGGCACTACGTGTGATTTGTGTAAAATCATAAAACTTGATTTTTAACGTCAGTGTATTACCTACAAACTCTTTTCTTTGCAAACGGCCTATCAACTCGGTAGCTACATGATATAGCTCTATAATAACAGAAGAACGAGAAGAAATATCTTTCTCCAATGTATGTTCGCAGCCAACAGACTTGCGAACACGAAATGGTTCGACCAACCGATTGTCAATACCACGAGAGAACTCATAATAAATCACGCCCGATTTACCAAAAGAACGTGTTAAACCATCTTTGGAGTATAATCTCAACTGCTGTCCGTTGTGTATGCCTAATTGATGCATCTTGCGAGCCGTCACCGGTCCTACTCCCCAAAAAGATTCAATGGGCAACTTATCTATAAACTCTAAAGCTTGATTAGGATGAATCGTACATAAACCATCAGGTTTTCGATAATCAGAAGCTACCTTGGCCAAAAACTTATTATAAGAGATACCTGCCGAAGCCACAAGGTTTAGTTCCTCTCGTATACGCAATTTTATCTCTTTAGCAATATCCACAGCTAGCAATATGCCCTTCTTATTCTCTGTCACATCTAGAAAAGCCTCATCGAGTGATAATGGTTCTATCAAATCAGTATATTCCTGAAAAATAGAATGAATATGATTAGAGACCTCCTTATACACATCCATCCTTCCTGGCACGAAGATTAATTCGGCACAGAGTCGTTTTGCTTTTTGTGACGACATAGCAGAACGGACACCATATTTACGTGCTTCGTAGCTTGCAGCAGCCACTACACCACGTTCTTCGGAGTGTCCTACAGCAATGGGTTTACCTCGCAGCTCCGGATTATCACGCTGCTCAACCGAAGCATAAAAAGCATCCATATCAATATGTATAATCTTCCGTTCCAAATGTCAGTTTTATGAATTGACAAAACTAAATATAATCAAAGAGAAAACAAAAAAAGACCTACTCAGTTTGCTTAATGCAAACCAAATAGGTCTTTATCAGTGCAATAATATTAATTTAAAGCATCATATTATTGATTTCTATTAATTGCATCCATCCATTTCTTCAAGTTCTTTCTTGCATCTTTATTACCCATAAATTCAGCTTTTTCAAAACATGCCAAAGCAGTTTTGTAATCGCCTTTATAGAAGTTAATAATGCCAAGATTGTTTAGATACTCTCCAGAACCTATTACCGCTTTTTTCAATGCTTTTTCGGCTTTCTTAATATCCTTTTTAGTTAAGTAAGCACCTGCCACATTTAAGTTAGCAGAAGGACTATCTGGATTTTGATCTAAAGCAGCCTCAAAAGCGCCAATAAATTTAGGAGTGCCACGTTTGTTGGTAAAAGCCACTTGATAGAATTCATTTTCATTAAGAAGAGCAGGGTTAGCTTCCATTAAAACAACCGCTTGTTCTAGTTCTAAAGATGCTACAGTATAAACTATTTGACAAGTTGCATTGCGCAAATATGGATAGATATTCTTCAACATATATTGATAAGGAGCACCACCATCAAGTTCTTTAATCTTTTGTTTACGTTCAGCATCATCTGTTGTAGTATTGATAATAGTAATAAGCGTATCCTTTTCAGGCATAGATGATAACTCTAGAAGAGTCACAAGACCTTCCCAGCTTTCACCACCAAATGATGTTTCGAACATGCTAGCAGGAAGATTATTTTGTTTAGCTAAATAAGCTTTCAAAGCTTCCATACGTCTTTTTGAAAGTTGTTCATTAAATCCTTCAGGACCTTCTGGCGAAGCAAAACCTTCAATAATCACCTTATTCACAACCAAGTTAGAATCGCTCAACACTTTTGTAAACAAAGTATGGATATTATCCAATTCTGTAGCATTGTTTTTATACTTTGGCAATACTTGAGCTTGATTTAGTTTGAACTCTAAGAATGTATTATAAGCATCCACACGTATCTTTTCTACTTCTACAGGAGGTTCGATAAATGCTACTACAGGATATAACTCCGCCAAACGCTTAGCTTCTGTAGATACGGCATTAGTGATTACTTCTTGAGAAGTCATCAAAGGACGATCTTTCTTGTCGACCAAAGTTTCTACCAATACAAATTGAGCCTCAGCCATCCAAGGTTCATAATCCGCCACCTGAGAATAAATAAAGTCAGTTCCTTTTTCAAAAGGCACAACTAGTGCATTTACAGTTTCGCCACTCTTAGCTACCGCTTTTTCAAAAGCTTTTTGTTTCTTTTCACCATTGATGATAATTGGTTGTAAAGCTAGCTCGTTATCACCATTTATCAAAGTAGGAATTAAAACTAGCGCTTGGTTTTTATCAACCTTCAAATCACCCATGTTAATATTCATTGTAGCCGATAGCGAATTTGCTTGTTGCCACAACAAGATATTAGACATAGTGATAGCATCACTATAAAACTTTTTTGCACCAGCAGGTATTGCACACAAAAAAGCCAACACGATTAATAAAAGATTCTTTTTCACGTTCATAATGTTTTGGAATTTATATATAAAACTGATAATTCGGTAATCTGTCAATTACGATTTTGGCATGATTATTCATATTAACAAAGAAAAAAGAATATTGTTTAACACAATATCTTAATGTAGAAGGGTGTGTAATGCTAAGCAATTGTTATAGATGAATCCAAGTAAACATCTTGTATAGCGTTAAGCAGTGCTACTCCGTCACTCATTGGTTTCTGGAATGCCTTACGCCCACTTATCAATCCCATGCCACCAGCACGTTTGTTAATCACAGCTGTTTCTACAGCCTCTGCCAAATCGGATGCACCATGCGACTCTCCACCTGAGTTGATAAGCCCTACTCTACCCATATACCCATTGATAACTTGATAGCGACACATATCAATAGGATGATCTGAAGATAATTGTGAATACATTCGTTCGTCAGTCTTACCAAATTTAATAGTTTTAAAACCACCATTTACAGTAGGTAGTTTTTGTTTAACGATATCCGCTTTTATGGTCACCCCTAGCCTATCCGCTTGTCCGGTAAGGTCGGCAGAAGCATGATAATCTGTTTCACCTTGCTTAAAGTCGTTATTGCGAAGATAACACCAAAGGATTGTTGCCATACCCAACTCGTGAGCTAACTCAAATGCTTGAGATATTTCTACCAATTGTCTTCTACTCTGAGCCGAGCCAAAATAAATAGTAGCTCCCACCGCCACAGCTCCCATATTCCAAGCCTCTTTTACGGTGCCAAACATTACTTGATCGTAAGTAGTAGGATATGAAAGCAACTCGTTGTGATTGAGTTTCACAACAAAAGGTATTTTGTGCGCATACTTACGTGCCACTGCTCCTAGTATACCAAAGGTAGATGCTACCGCATTGCAACCACCTTCAATAGCCAATTTCACTATATTTTCAGGATCGAAATAGATGGGGTTGGGTGCAAAAGAAGCACCTGCTGTGTGCTCAATATCTTGATCAACAGGAAGAATAGATACATATCCAGTATTGGCCAATCTACCATGTGATAAGATTGACTGCAAACTACGCAACGTTTGCACATTACGATCAGAATCTTTCCACACATCATCTATGATAGTAGGTGAAGGAATATGCAACAGCGACTTATCTACCGTTTTGCAAGTATGGTCGAGATAGAAACTAGCTTTATCTCCCAAAAGATCAATTATTTTACTCATATCATTTATATTTAATAGTTTATATTTACTTTTTCTTAGCCTGATTAGCCACTGCGTCCATCAGTTTCTTCACTTCTTCAGGATCGCCTAGAAAATAATCTTTAACCAACTGTAATGTATCATCAAACTCAAACACATATGGTATGCCGGTAGGTAGATTTAAGTTCACAATATCTTCGTCAGAAATTTCTTTTAAGTGCTTCACAATGCCCCTAAGGCTATTGCCATGTGCCACAACCAAAATTTCATCTACGGTTTTTAAATTGGGATAAATCATACATTCCCAATAAGGCATCGTACGATTGATGGCATCTTTGAGTGATTCGGTAGTGGGGAGTTCGGTGTCGGGCACTTCCTTATATCTAATATCGAAGCGGGGGTTGCGTGGGTCGCCACTGGACAATGGTGCAGGCTCTACATCAAAGCTTCGTCGCCAAATCATCACCTGTTCTTCACCATACTCCTTGGCTGTTTCGGCTTTATTGAGACCTTGCAATGCACCATAGTGCTTTTCGTTTAATCGCCAACTCTTTTCAACGGGAATCCAGTCTAGGTTCATTTTATCCAATGCACAGTTTAATGTTTTGACTGCACGCTTCAAAAATGATGTATATGCAATCTCAAAACTGAATCCTTTTTCTTTCATCAATTCGCCAGCTTTGTGAGCCTCATCTATACCTTTAGGAGTTAGGTCAACATCTGTCCAACCCGTAAAACGATTTTCCAGATTCCATTCACTCTCGCCATGTCGAAGCAAAACTATTTTCTTCATAAGACTTGTTTATATTAATAGATATGAGCATAAACATTTCTACACAAAACATAGTTCACAAAAAAAGGTGGGAAAACTCCCACCTTTCATTTGTTTTATAAAATAGAAACCGTTTATTTATGCATGATCAATGCCGATTGTTGTGGCACTGTGACTATAGGGCCATTCACTGTGCCTAGTCCATTTTGATTGATTTTACCATCCTTACACACTACAGTATATTTTCCATTTGGCACGGTAACTTGTGCAGCGGTATCTCTACCATTGTAAATCACTACAATATCCTTCCATTTATCGCCATTGGCATTATCTTTTAGGATGTAAGCCACCAAGTTATCGCCTTCTACTGGCAAGAACTCTAGTTTCTCGCGCACCATGTCTGCCTTGCCCATTCTAAAGGCAGGATGAGATTTACGTAAATCTATCAAACTCTTATAATAATCGTACACATCCTTGTTGGTTGTCTTACGACTCCAGTCAATAGCGTTAATAGAGTCGGGACTGATATAACTATTGTGTACCCCTTTCTTATCACGCATCACCTCTTCGCCGGCATAAATAAAAGGCACACCTTGAGAAGTAAACACCACTGTTTGAGCCAACTTATTCATGCGAGCTATTTGTTGAGGAGTAATTTCAGGAACCGTTTCTTTGAGACGGTCTACCACACACATATCATCATGACAAGATACGTAACTAATCATTTGTGTAGGTTCGGCCGCCCAAGCTGTATCGGTATAATTCACTGCACTATAATCAATTTGTGGATGATTGATAGCACCTACCACACCAAACTTAACACTCTCTTCTTGCCCTGGCACACCTGCCAAAAAAGCTGCTTGATTATTATCATTGAAAGGACCACGCAAACCATCACGAAGCTCATCCGAGAAAACAGCAATCTCTGGCATTTTATAAGCATTAGCCTTCATAGCCAACGAATCAGCAGGATAGATTGGAGCTTCTGCAGCCCAGCCTTCACCGTAGATAAATACGTTTGGATTGACAGCCTTGGCAGCTGCTTGAATAGCATTCATTGTTTCAATATCATGGATACCCATCAAGTCGAAGCGGAAACCATCGATGTGGTATTCATTCATCCAATAAAGCACCGACTCAATCATATAGTTACGCATCATTTCAC
>CAMTOV010000063.1 GCA_947074235.1 uncultured Bacteroides sp.
ACGTATCAATATCCTGCGATAAATCCTGATTCTTAGGATACAACTTATTTGTAAGGAAAATTAGGACAATATAAATCTCATTAAGAAGTTCGATTAATCCTATTTTATTAATTCCATTATAATTAACCCTGAAATCAGATTATTTATTAGCACCAAACCCTTTGAGCTTTTCGGAAAGAGCCAGCATATCATGCTCTATCTTTTTATTGGTGATACGCGCGTAAATTTGTGTAGTCTTAATGTTTGTGTGACCAAGCATCTTGCTGACGGATTCAACAGGGACTCCTTTGCTAAGCGCCAGCGTCGCGAAGGTATGACGGGCCAGATGATAGCTCAGATTCTTCTCTATACCACAGAGATCAGCAATTTCTTTCAAGTACGAATTCATTTTCTGATTGGATAGAATTGGCAGTAAACGCCCGTTCTTGTCTTTCCCCTCATATCTTAATATAATGGAATAAGGGATGTCCAATAAAAGAATATTGCTTGGCACGTCCGTCTTTTGACGTTTAGTCATAATCCACATCTTGCCATCAAGTTCAACAAGGTTCTCTTTGGTGAGATTGTGTACGTCGATATACGCCAAACCGGTGAAGCAAGAAAAAATAAAGATGTCTCGCACTACTTCAAGACGCTTAATCGAAAACTCCCTATTCATAATTTTCTCTATTTCAGTATCCGTAAGGAATCCACGGTCGGTCTGATCAAAACGAATCTTATAGCCCACAAAAGGATCGTGATCCAGTTCACCTCTTTTCTGTGCTGAAATCATAACCGTTTTCAGTACGCGCATTTTCTTCATCAGGGTATTGTTGTTACCATACTCTTTCTGTACTCTCAAGAATCTCTCGAAATCATAGATTACATTGTAATTGAGTTCCCGAAACTGAATATCCGATCGCTTGTACTTGAAACGAAGAAACTCTTCAAATATTTTCCGGGTGAGTGCATAACGAGTATGAGTCGACTTGCCATGAGTTTTGCCAATCTCCTCTTTGGACTCTTCTATATATCTATTGAAGAAATCCATAAAAGAGGTGTCATCCTTTGTTTTTGCCAAACTATTAAGGTACTGACCTTTAATCAAGTCAAGAGAAAGCTCTTCATTGAACTCGAATCTCCGGAAGATTTGTAGAAATTCCGCTTGTAGTGCTTCGAGCAGGTTGTTTAGCCTAAGTGCTTCCGCAACTCTACTGTTGGAACGGAACTTGGTATTGTCCCATTCAGACTCATTAATACTATACCCGGTAGAACCGACATCAATACGCTCACGATTGAGATGCAGCCTGATGTAGATAGGTGTTTTTCCATCTTTTTTCATTCGGCTCTTTCTCAGATAGAAGGAAACTTTAAAATTTTGCATATTCTTTTCTTGTTTTTAGCGCACTAAGATCCTTCCAAAAGGATTCAAAATCTCGGTGCAAAATTACTTTATTTGAGTAAGAAAAGAATGAGGTAACTATCTCCTAATCAGCATCTAACCTTGGTCTCTGGTGTCCATAAATTGTTAGGTTTAATTATGGCCACCAAATGGTCACCGGAATCAGCCATATTACAGACATTTGGCACAGTCTAACATCCTTCCGATTCATCATTAAATTTTAATCAAATGGATTTGTAATGCTTTGAAAATGAGCTGATTGGTTTTTGCGTTCGAATCTCACAGACGTTCATCAGACGACCATTGAGTGCAAAAAAAAACGGCTGAAAAGCCGTTTTTGTGATCCGCCTGGGGCTCATTAATTGAATATCGTTAAAATATAAATGGATATATATAAATTAATAATCAGTAGTTTATGGTTTATTTTATTGCGTCCTATTGAATTTGTGTGGTGCAATTTTGCAATTCTGTGGTGCAAAATCGCTATCTTTGCACCACGGAGAAAATAACCAAAAATTCAATAAGTTATGGAACGAGTTACCATCTTTTTAAGGACAACAAAAACGGAAGGCGATATCAAGTTACGTTTCCGTTTGCGTGATGGCAGGGAAGTTGATCTGTATCATAAAAGTGAGATCAGAGCTGCTCTGAAAGATATGGCTAAGTTTGATGAAAATGGTAATGTCAAGCCAAAAGTCTCGGTTTTTAACAAAGAACTTAAACTGTCCATTGACCGTGAAATGGATGCCATATATGCTGCCTATCATTCTTTGTGTGAGAAGATGCAGAAAGGACATATTAATGGTGAGATATTTGAGGACGCAATTGATTCGCTACTGAATCCGGACACTCGAAGTCAGAAGAAAGCTGAAATGACCATGCTTGAGCGTTTTGATAGATTCATTGCGGACGGTTATCGGGATGGTATATTTGCTGAAGGACGAATGCGGCACTATCGGGTTGTATATGGTGCGTTGGAGCGATTTTTGGCAATAAAGAATCTCAGATGCATAACTCCTGTTGAGTTTACCGCTGATATGCTGATGGATCTTCGTTACTTTTTCACAAATGAATATGAGTATGTGGAAAAATATTCTTACTTATATGACGATAAAAGGAAACGTGATATACCCACTCAGCCCAGAGACATGAATACAACCATTACCAGGCTAAAAAAGCTGCAAGCGTTTTTCAATGAGCTGGAAGACAAGGAAGAAATCGTTGCTTCTCCATTTCGGAAGTTAGGAAAAAAAAGAAAGGCCGCCGTTCTGAAAGAACGCTATGACGAACCAGTTTATCTTTATAAAGATGAACTATTGCAAATAATGCATACGGAAGTTCCTGCCACGCTTCAGGAAACCAAGGAATGCTTTCTACTGCAATGCGCTTTTGGTTGCCGTATCGCAGATTTCCAAGCATTGTCTATGAGTAAAATCAAAGTGACCGATAATGGTATCCCCTTCATACATTACCTGCCGAAGAAGACTTTACGTGAAAATGTAGAGAATACCGAAATTGAAACTCCTATCATGCGTTATGCTCTTGACTTGATTAAGAAATGGCAATTCAATTTTCCGATATTGAAATATGTTACTGGTAAAAGCGGATATAATGCCAAGATAAAGTTACTACTGCAATACTGCGGAATTGACCGTGAGTGTAAGGTTTTTGATGACGAACTGAATGACAATATATATGAACCGCTGTATACATTTGGTAGCAGCAAACTTTGCCGGAAGACACACGTGGATATAATGAACAAGGTACAAGTAAATATGTATGCCGCTGGTCTGCACAAGGAAGGTAGCCAGGCTGTAAACCGCTATACGAAAATGGAAATGAAAGATCATTTCACATTGATGTGTGTAGCTTTTGACCAACCTATATATAAGGTAGATAAGGAGTTGAATGTCATTGATGAATAATACGGGAAATTGGATAGCTATTCTCAAAGGCTATCAGAACTTTGGTTGCCAATTTTCGACACAGGGCAGGAAAGGATATTGTGAAAAGTATCATTGCAAATAGCATCTGAAGCTACATTTTGCACTAAAAATAAAATCAGGTTAATCATCTTTTGTTAAAGATTGTTAGCCTGATTTCTGTTTTATCTGTATACCTTACCTGTTTTTTGCTGTCTATCGATGAGGTAATGTGGCACTTAATCTGTTATACCACTGACTGACACGGATAAAAAAACACTACTAGTCTATTGTATGGATTTACAGCGTATAATCATATATGCCTTCTGTCTATATCACTATTTTCTCGCAAGTTAAAACGAGTGGACTATAGACTGTATATTTGTACATACCTTCGAGTGTACAAATGAATAAAACATATCAGAAAATCAGTATGTTAAGCTGTGTTTCAAGCTTTTGCAATCTTGTTTTCCCACCTTAGTTTTGCATCTGTCAAAGCCGTTATCTCATCATGTAATGTGCGGAGACTGGTGTGGGTGCAGCGGCGAATGTTTCGCCAATGATGGCTGCCAACAAACCTACCTGTAAAAGCACGATGGAAGAATTTAGAAATCAAAATTCGCAATTACTCATGATTGTATCTCAGAGTGATCTGGAACGTGTAGTTCAAAAGGCCATTGGAGAGTTACTTGACCAACGTGAGAATAAATCGGAAGTATATCTAACGGCCGAAGAAACTGCTAAACGATTGAAAGTAGATCGGTCTACCCTGTGGCGTTGGAACAAGGAGGGCTATCTTGTCTCTACTAAAGTGGGCAGTAAGGTTCGTTACAAATTGTCTGATGTGGAGCGTATACAAAAAGGTGAAGTCTTATGAGTGTAAGTAGAGTCATTCTGCCATTCACTGATAGCATTTATGATGATAGAAGTATCTTCCTTCCTCCTAGCGGTTCACTATGCCAACAATATAAATTATATTGTTCTGTTGGTGATATTACCAATTACCACAATTATCCGAGAAGAAATAGAGGGAAAAATAAGAAATAGAGCATCCCACCTTGATAGTTAGCCTGATAACCGCATAGTATCAAGGTAGTAAGTGTCTTGGGCTTTTATGTTCCAACTAACTTTATCCTTCGGAACCGGTTTCAGAGTGAACGGAGGGAAAGAACCTCTCATGTATAACATTTTAATTAAGCAAAAACGATGACAAGGAAAAATATAGAAAATGAAGAGACTATCATGTGCTCCTCCTGCCTAGTGAAGTTAAGCTACATCATTGCACGGATAGAAAAAATAGAGAGTGCCCTCTATTGCGTTAAAGGTACACTCAACTTTAAAGAAGCTCGTGAATATCTCGACCTATCTAACAGTCAGCTTTACAAGTTGACAAAGAACGGTGACATACCGTATTATAAACCGACCGGCAAGTTGATCTATTTCAACAAGCAAGAATTGGATGAATGGGTGTGTCAGAATCATTCAGAAACGAATGCAGCGTGTGAAGGAATAATTGCCGGTATACATAAGAATTGTAATTGCCACAATGAGAAATCAAATGGCTGACTTAAAAGGAGGACTTCAAATCATGATTGAGAACAAAAAGATAAGTTTGGGTGAAGATATAGACGAAAGTGCCTTTGAGCAGATTTTGAAATTTATCCGACTCAGGGTTACGGATGTTTATGCTTATCCACCAGAGATTGTACAAGTGGACGGTATTACCATTGCCACGCTGGGGAACTTCAGTGCATCGACCGGAAAGCCAAAAAGCAAGAAAACTTTCAACGTGTCGGCTATCGTAGCTTCGGCATTGTCCGGAAAGGAAGTGCTGCGTTATAAAGCAACTTTGCCGAAAGAAAAGCATAAGGTGCTATATGTAGATACCGAACAGAGCAAATGTCATTGCCATAAGGTTTTGGAACGGATACTGACACTGGCCGGAATACCCACTGACCGTGAGAATGAACGACTGGAGTTCTTTATGCTTCGGGAATATTCACCCAAACACAGAAGGCAGATCATTAACCTGGCACTGGAAACAGACCCGAATATCGGGTTCGTGGTGATTGATGGGATTCGTGACCTCATGTACGACATCAATAATCCCAGTGAGTCGGTAGAGCTAATCAATGACCTGATGCGATGGTCCAGTATGCATGACCTACATATCCATACGGTATTGCATCTAAATAAAGGTGATGACAATACCCGTGGGCACATAGGTACGGAACTGAATAATAAGGCGGAAACAATACTTCAAGTCACGAAAAGCCCGTTCGATAGCAGCATCAGTCAAGTGAAGGCCATGCACATCCGGGAGAAAGAGTTTACTCCGTTCGCATTTAAAATCAATAGTGAAGCTTTGCCCGAACTGGTGGATAATTATGCATTTGAGGCAGAACGGAAACCTTTATTTGAAGTATTGACGGATGAGCAACACGTGAGCGCATTGGAAAGTGTTTTTTCGGAAGGCCCAATTGTCGGATATGAGAATATGCTCAAATCCCTGCAAAAAGGTTATGAAACCATCGGCTATAAACGGGGGCGGAACGTGTGCGTGGAATTGAATAAGTTCCTGATGGGAAAAGGGGTAATAACCAAAAAGGACAAGACTTACTCTTACGAACCTAAAGCCTTTGAAAATGAGGAACCCATATAGAATGAAAAGAAGTTTAGTTTACTCCGGGGCTATATATGGTAAATCTATGTCGAACTGCAATAAAAACTAAGAAAGTATGAACATCGCTCAAATAAAACAAATAGACCTGGTGGACTACTTGAAAGCCATTGGTTTTTCACCTACAAAGGAGTCGGCAAAGTCTGCCTGGTATCATGCTCCTTATCGAGAAGACAGAACACCGTCATTCAAAATCAATAAAGACAAAAATATGTGGTACGACTTTGGAACGGCTCAAAGTGGTGACATCATTGATTTGGCGGAACTGCTTTACAAATCAAAAGATGTATCACGATTGCTCAAGTTCATAGAGGGTGCAGCACCGGCATTGGCTCCCCGAATTAGGACGCCTATATCTCCAAATGGAGAACGGCTACCGAATCAGTTCAGAAATATAAAAGTGGTGGACTTGAATCATGAAGCATTGAAATCATATCTTCGATCCCGTGGTATTGATTTGGATATTGGGGAATGCGAATGTCAGGAAGTGCATTATACCTGTAGTAAAAAAGAATACTTTGCTGTTGCTTTCCCGAATATTGGCGGTGGATATGAAATCCGTAATCCTTATTTCAAAGGGTGTATTGCGCCAAAGGATATATCCATTATCCGAAAATCAGAACGGTTGAGACATGGCTGCTGTTGCCTGTTTGAGGGATTTATGGATTATCTTTCTTACCTAACATTAGTGAAAACGGGAAGAATAAGCGAAGGAAGCGAACTTATGGATTATGTTGTTCTGAACTCGGTAAGCAATATAAGCAGAGTCATCGAAACAATTAAAAAATATGAAGTCGTTCATTGTTATCTTGACAATGATGATGCCGGAAGGCGATCAGTGGACACTTTGCAGGAATTATTGGGTAATAGAGTGTGTGATATGTTTGCGGCTCATCCGCTTTACAAGGATCTAAATGACTTCTTGCGTAACAAAAAGAAATTCCCATAATGGTAGTAATATATAGATATTATTTTTTAATTTTGCAATTAAATAGTAATATCCTACTATCTATGAGTAAAGCAAACTATATAACCAACCAGGACATTATGCTACTTTTAGCGAAGCGCATAAAGGAGTACAGGCTTGCCGCACGGATGAGCCAAAAGGAAATGGCGGAGAAATCTGGTGTAAGCCTTGCTACAATCAGCCATTTTGAACAGGGTGTCAATCAGAACATGACCCTGAATAATTTCATATCACTGTTGCGGATAGTCGGTATGGAGCAACGTATAAGTGATTTACTGCCTGAGTTGCCCATGCCGCCGATGGCACTGAAACAAATAAATAAATTCATTCCTAAAAGAGTAAGGAGAAACGATAATGATACAAAATCTTGATGTATTTTTATGGAATCGGAAAGTCGGTACATTGGTAGCCTATAAGGAGAAATACACAGAAAAGGTATGCTTCTATTTCGATAGTGACTTTATAAAGGGGGGGTATGACATCGCTCCGCTGCAAGCCCCTATAAATGGTGTGTCCGCCCAACGTGGACTGCCTGTTTATGCGGGGGGTGATAAAATCTTTGGTGGTTTGCCCTCTTTTATAGCCGATTCACTGCCCGACCATTGGGGGAATAGGATATTCAATGAATGGGCGAAAGCAAATCATATAAAATCCCGTGACCTGTCATCCCTTGACCGCTTGGCATACATCGGCAGGCGAGGAATGGGGGCATTGGAGTTTGTTCCTCCTGCCGCTGAAGAAATGGAGAAGCCGTTTAAAGTGGAGATTGCCGACCTGCATAGGCTTGCCCGTGCTGCTTTAAACGAGGCAAAGGACTTTAAAGCAGAGATGCGACCCGACTTGATGATTGAAAGCCTGTTCAAGGTGGGAACATCTGCCGGTGGTCGTAGAGCAAAAGCGATCATTCATGTGAATACGGAAACGAACGAGTGCTATTCGGGACAGGTAAGTGCCCCTGCACCCGGTTTTACCCCGATGATTATCAAGTTTGATGAGCATCTTGATCTGCCGACTACACGTATTGAATACAGTTATTACCTGATGGCACAGGAGTCAGGGATAAAAATGATGCCATCGACGCTTGTGGAGGATGAAAAGGAAGCCCATTTCCTTACCGAACGGTTTGACCGCAAAGGGAACGAGAAAATCCATATTCAGACTTTGGCAGCAATGAACCCGGCAGCGGACAGTTATGAGTCTCTGTTTGACACCGCTTGTCGTATCGGTATCGTACCGGTGGAAATGCAGCAGTTGTTCCTGTCCATGACTATGAACGTGCTGGGAGGAAATGTGGATGACCATAACAAGAATTTCGGCTTCATGATGGGACAAGACGGTGTGTGGCATATTACTCCTACATACGATTTCACATTCTCGGTTGATCCGTCAGCACCGGGATATGTAAACCGTCATTGTATGACCATAAACAACAAGAACTCTGCCATTGAACGTGGAGATTTGCTTGAAGTGGCTAAGAAATACAATATAAAAGGTGCTGATTCCCTCATAGAAAAAGCAATCGGCGTTGTCAGCGACTACCAGCGATATGCACATATGGCAGGGGTTGATGGTTATTGGAGCCACCAAATACAAGAGGAAATTAACGACCGTATTGAGATGTTATCGTAAGCGTCTTTGGGATGCTGTTACTTTTTCCACTTATCGTGTCCTTTGGACACTATAATCAGGATGATAATTGTAAACCATCAGTCAGTTCTGTATTATAAGATACAATACAAGAGTTGGCTGATGGTTTACGATGAATAATGATTTGAATTTTTCTCAGAAGTGCAACTATAGTTCACTAGTATATTGAATTGTTGTGCATATAGTTATAAACTTTGCCTTAGGCGATTTTTATACCAAATCCTTGAAGTAACCGAATTTTGTATCCACTAATGCTCGACGGTCAAGACCGAGGTTACGTTGTTCACAGGATGTTTCTGAAACCATAGTACAGGAAAAGCAAGATGCTCGATTTAAGCCATCTTCGTTTTCCCAGCACATTGGATCGGAAGAACAATTAAGCGCACGATTCATAGCCGTCTTTATGATGCGCTGTAACAAATGCGGTTGAGCTTGCCAAACCAGTCCCCCCATACTGCCTTCTGCTCCATCAGCAGTGTAGATAAGCACACCACACATTTTGTCGGAATAATAGAGGCGTTCGTTCAGGCTGGCAGTTGGATAACCGCAAGAAAACTCCAATTCTTTCATTAAGATATGCGAGAAAGTATGAAGAAGGTAGAAGCGTGCTCTACCATATTGTTCCATTTCATCAGACATGAATTTTCCCATATCATCCTCATTGAGGTTGCATTGAAAATGTTTTTCTAAGTTGTGGCTGATACCCCATTGATTCACTTTGGATTCGTCAAACATAAAGAAGATCCCCTCACCAAACAGTTGGTTTGCTGGTAGTACAAGGACTTCTTCTTTGTTACATGTATATATTGGCTTTATTTGATCGTCTGGATAGATTACTTTTCCGCCAACTATTTTGGCTGAAGGCATAGATACTCTACTAAATCCAAGTTGAGTAGAGGTCACAGCTAAGGTATCCACCTTTTGAATCTTTGTAAAGTAACTTTTAAGACTATCAGGAAGAATAATATTCTCAAAGTGCAACCCAGGCTTATTTCCTGGTGTCGATGAGTTCTTAGCAAACACTTGGTATTCGTTATATCGATATGTTGCCAAAACATCAACATCTTCAGTTTCTTCCGGATATATAAACGATTGTTTAAGTGCATCCCAATCATAATCTGTAAGCTCTATTTCGTCATCTTCTGCGGCATCTCTAAGTGTGTCACCTTCATCAAACATCTTTTTCCAGAATTCTTCTTTTGAAGTAGATTCACTACGGCGTTCATATCTTGGGAAAATCTTATCCAATATTTTTTGCAGCATCTTATTAACTTCAGGAGTCAACTGTCCTTCGGACTTTTCGATATACTCGTTAGGAATATAAAGACTACTCAAACTGTTTGCATAATAAATGCTGTTACTGGTAACCAAAACCATTTGCATGATGTTGCGATTATGACCAGTAATACAAATTTCTCGTCTATTTTCAGAGTCCCATGGTCGTTCACCTCGACAGAATGGCTTTATGTTCATGATACCCGCAAGGCTGACTTTACCATTGCAACATCCACATTTTAACGTTCCCCAAGATTCACTTTGATTACGGTTGGTAATCCATTGTAGTTGATGATGTCCATCAGGAGCATTGGAACAAGGCTCGCATTCATAATTGAATAAGTCAAAACCCTCTAGTTTGTCTATCTTTTCGTTAGCCAGTCTTGCACAGAAATACTGGTGCCATGGAATATCTGAGATGTGACCGTTAGGACAAATCAAAACCATAGGAACTGGTTTTAGCAATTCATAAATAGTTTTGTCATTCAACATAGGATTCTTAAAAGTACGATATGTCTTTTTATTCGGATCTCTTGGCGGAGCAAAAAGATCCATTTTACCGTCATTACATCTTTTTGCTTTCCAGATTTCCTCCCACTCTTCGATAGGTTTCATGTCAAAATTGTTTGATATAAACCATTTGGGGAAGTTTATGGCAGGAATAAAGAACATTTCATCTTTTAATTCTACTCCCGATTCCTGTTTCTTCTTGTATATAGGATGTTCGTCTTTATCAATTTGATTAAACTTATCTAACTGAATGTGCGGAATCGCAACAAAACACTTTAATGCAGCAAGTTGTTTCTTCTGCTTCAAGAACTCGACAAACCTTGAGTCATCAATAATGTCAACACCAGACAGTTCCTGAAGTTGTTCTAATGTATGATTTGAATTTTCCGGTTTCTTAATTTTTTCTGAAAGAGTCTTGACAAATTGCCAATCAGAAATACTCAATGGCATGACAAAGCCTCCCCACTTAGTCGTAACCAATGCACCAACTCCAGCAGTAGAAGAAAGAATCTTGTACTTGCCTATACCCTGATTATATTGTTTCTTATTATTGATTTCCATAATGCGTCTATTTTATAATGTGGATAACAGCTTCTGGTTCAAGTAGTCTTAGTGCTGTAGGCACTTTCCATTTATTCAGAAGTCTCATTTCGTCATAGTCATCCGAAGACGAGTATAGTGGTGTGGCTTGCAAGTTTCCTCCGAACTGACCCTTTCTTTTTGTATATACTAGTTCTTGATTGTCTTCCTTCTTTTGCAGCCATTGGTCAAGCATATCATATACCATTGCACAAATATACTCAAACAAATCTGGAGTAAGTAACTCGCGTTCTATGCCGGACAGTTCTGAGGTTCTTTTAAGACGTTCTTCAAAATATACTCTGACAGTCTTTTTTATATCAGCCGATTTAACTGAATCAATATTGATAGCGGATTGATTATTTGCTAAAGCAGGATATAAATGTCTGATATAAGTACCGAGGAATAGTGGCAGATATTTTTCAACTGATTTATGCGAAAAAGGAGTAATAGATATTGGCTCTACATAATAATAAAGTTTCTCATGGAATTCTCTAAACTTTTCAAAGTGAGAAACGTCTCTTGAGCGGAAAGGATTATGCAATGTTAACACAAGACCTTCTTTGTTTCGCGCCACTCGTGAACTTGCCTGAATGTATTCAGCTATATTCCTCGGCATAGAATTTATTATGATAGTATTGAATCTCGACACGTCAAGTCCAACAGAAATCATGTTTGTTGCAAGTATAAAATCATCTGGCTTTTCAGGTCGTTGCCAAACATCTTTATCGAGATATGGAAACCGGTGCTTTGGATTCCAAGTCACGGATTGAACTTTATTCAAAGCTGCGACAGCTTCATTTCCAGAAAGGCGTCCTGTCAATTCTGATTTTGAGAATCTTTCATTGTAAGCATAAAGAGATTCAAGCATATTAGAGTAGCGCATCACACGTTTGAAAAGTCTTCGTGTGTATTTAGTAAATTCCATGTAGAACTGTGCATCTGTTTTACCCACCTCTTTCAAGCTATTGAAGTATGAAATAGTGGTAAAATAATAGTCGGCAGCTTTAATGAAATCCTCATCATTCAACTTTGCCAAATTTTCTTTCTCAAATATTGCACGATGTACAAACAGAATGGCTGCAAGCCTCATCTGTGTGGTCATTTGTGTTCTGCCTGTTGGCATCACACCAATATATTTACGTTTTGAATCAAACGACCAGTCTTTGTCGCCAGCCATCTTACTGCGTTTGTAGAACGCAAAGAATGAGTCATCGTAGTCAATTCCATTTTTCGGGAATATACTTATTCCTCTATCGTACAAAGCACGAACTTGCAATGCTGTATTACGTGTTGTCGCTGTCGAAGAAATAATTTTAGGTCTAATAGTCTGTCCGTTTTCGTTCCTTGTACAAAGTTGGTCGATAGCACATTCAAACAAGCTCACAGCAGAACCTAAAGGACCTAGCAGTAAATGTAGCTCATCTTGGATGATAAGGTCTGGAGTTAACTTATTCCAATTTTCACCGCGTCCGAATAATCGTCTTGAATCTTTATTAGTCCTATTTCCTCCAGTGTTAACTTTGTGAGCAAGTTGTGCAAACTTATCCACAGTTCCGAATAGCAAAGTTGGAGGGTTTTTGTATATATCATCATCGCACAATCTAACAGGTATGACAGCATTGACTACATCAAATGTACAATATGGGTTTTCGCAGTAAAATTTCACTCCACTTCTGTCTATTTGATGTTTCAATTTAGATCCACACCAAGGACATAAGTCCAATGGTATTTTGCTATTATTGTTTGTGTCTGTCCGACTCTCCCACTTTTTTCTTATTTTGTCTTTTAGACCATCCAAAGACTTTGCCATAGCATTGTCCCCTAC
>CAMTOV010000064.1 GCA_947074235.1 uncultured Bacteroides sp.
AGACCAATAGCTATTTTCATCGAACAAACGAAATGAAGCGCCTCCGGTGTTCACTTCCGAAAGTTTTACTACAACATATTTATATTCTGACAAATCAACACCATTGTTATAACTCCATCCTCCAAAGCCATATTGACCTGTTATAAGTGTCTGTGTAGCCTCATCAAATGTTCCCGTTGTCCAAATAGAAGGATTAAACAAATTCTCAGTTAGCGGGAAGGTGGTCGCTGTCACCTCAACCGTTTTCTTTTGCGCCTCACCCATTGCACCTTGATAACTAATATGCAGATTACTGTAACCATCAGTTAATGCCATTATTCTACCATTTACTACTGAAAGGACATTAGGATTATCCACTTTATAGTCGGCTGTAAGAGTTACATCCTCACTATGCCCATCGGCATATATTGCCTTGATATTTAAGTTACTTGAGCTTCCTGTAAGCAATGTAACCTTTTCAGTTCCTTCAATAACCAAATCTGTCAATGTCAATGACTCTGAGCTATAACCTGAAAAAGAATCATCATAATAGACAGACTCGCTATATTGTGGTTCGGTAGAGAACCAGTCAATATCGACATAACCTCCAAAAGACTGTGTACCAAAATTGAATATCGCAAACTTGTTGCCTGTGAATACTGATAGTTCGTATTGCATGCTAAACTCCTCTCCAAATTGGGTATATGTGTTGTTATCCAAACTAAAATAGAAGTTGACTTTACCCGTTAGATAACTCGCTATAGCGCGCAAATAAATGGTTGATTGATTAATTGTAACCCCTTGTTGTAGTTCAGTAGTGATCTTACCAGTTAAAGAAGCTTTACTAAACACTATCTTCTTTTGTCCATTAACAACCTTCACCCCCACAAATGCATATGGATCTTGAAAAACAGCCAGCCCAGCTATATCCCCCTCATTCATATTACCAATCTCAATTTTAATCGTTCCGTAAGAGTTATTCATATCTTTATGATAACCCAAGATACGTTGCGTTAAGGTGTTTTTAGCAAGATGCAATTCATCAACAATACTTGCCGTATGCAAGCGAAGATATCCAGCATTTTCTATCAACGACCATTTGGTAGGATCTGCATTGTGGTTCCACCCCCACTGCATACCCAGTTCATAATGACGGAAATTATCATTAGTGGGGAGGGGTGTAATGCTATACTGTTTACCCACATTCGGCTTTTTGAAATTGGTAACTCCTTTACCATACATACCTATTATAGGCCATCCATCACTCCATACCACTGGTTGAAGATTGGGGAAGCGGCCATAAGGTCCTTTGTCATAGAAAAGCATAGTCCACCACTCTCCTGTTTGGGTTTGTATCAATGCTCCTTGATGAATATTATCATCATCAATTAGTTTCTTTTCTTCATAGGGGCCATAGATTTCTTTTGAGCGGAAAACAGTTTGGAATGCAGGCCAACCACCATAAGTTGCATAAATATAATAGTAATCGCCTATTTTATATAAATGACTACCTTCTAACCCCTCCCGAAAAGAGTACTCAACAACTTGTTTATCACCATTAGCTACTTTCACAAAATCATCGTCTACCTCTGCAATACGTATTTGATTAATACCATATACAATGTAATTTTTCCCATTCGGGTCGAACAACAAGCCGGGATCGTAATAAGCATCATTTAGCTTTTTCTTTTCCCACGGACCATTTATGTCTGTAGTAGTCAACAAATAACTGCCTTCATTTAAGGTTGTAAACAACAGATAAAATTTACCATTTTTATATTGCAATGCACTAGCCCACTGTCCTTTACTATATCTATTTTCGCCATTTTCCAAATTATACCCATCAGATAGTTCAATACGTTCTAATGGATTACAACAATATTCCCAATTTATTAAATCATAAGATTTAAGAATAGTTGCACCAGGGAATATATGCATGGTAGTAGACACCATATAATATACATCACCAACACGAATTACATCTGGATCGGGGAAATCACCAAATATCACAGGATTGGTATAAGTGCCATCCCCTTTATCGCTATGTGACAAGTAGGTAAAATCAGGACGAGGATAATTATCTTTTGCATATTCTTGATACCAATGATAAGCTGGCCAAGGACAAGCCTCTGGGTCGGTCAAGAAAGTATACGCTTCGCCAGAAGCAGGAGCTTTATCTTTAAATTTTGCTAAATACTCGGGACTAGTAAATATAAGCCAACTCACGTTACCTGCATCATCAGTTATCTTTTTAAAATTAGCACCAAAACCTTCACCACCGGCAGTTCCAGTATAAGATTTACCCCATGAAGCATTATATTTTTCATCTGCCCAATCCATTTCGGTAATCATTATAGGAGCTAGATCGGCAATAGGTTTAACATCTTCATCCCATCCTTTTTGGAAATTAATATACCCTTCACCACTTCCAAACCATCCTGGATAAATATGAACTGCATAACCAATATTATCTCCTTCAATTGGGTTTACTGCAAAACCACTATAAATAGATTGATAAGCCAATCCTGGAATCCATAGAATATTATTGCAACCTTCTCCACGCATAGCATCAACTATCGATTGAAAGTACACTTTCAAATTATCAAAATGGCCCTGCGAGCGACTTCCATAAGTTCCATCTGGACCTAAGATACGGATAGGCTCATTGGCCAATTCAAACATAATATTAGGATGATTCTTTAGTTTGGCATGTTGTGCCACATAAGTCCAAACTTGAATTAAATATTTGTTGTAATCGTCACCAACGGCAATATTTTCAGGACATACCCCTGGAGGGCGCATCACTACATACATTCCTTTAGAAACAGCATATTCTGCCATAGGAATAAAAACATTGTCTAGAGCATACTTGAATCTATCGAAATCAAATGCAGAAATATCATTTTCGCCGGTAGTACTTATACCTGGACGATTTGACCAATAAGGATCCATATGCATACGCACAAAGTTCATTTTCCAGCCGGCATCCATAATACCGTCAATTAGACCTTTGTTATAACTTAAACAGCCATTCACATTGTAGTTTGTCCAATATTGTCCACGTTCATTAAACCAAGGGCTATAAGTTTGAGCGAAACCATGTAATTTAATTACATTTCCATGTGAGTCGATAAGTTGATTACCTTTCACCTTTAACTCGGGCATAGCCATTCCATCCCAAGCATAAAGGTGAAAAGAGTAGAGAATTATAAAAAAAAGAGAAATTAATTTTGATAGGTAGTTCATAATAATATCGCGTGTTTAAAGATTAATAAAGTAATAGTTTGTAGAAGCAAAATTATGCTTTAGACGCTATATTATGAATTTTCATGTTACATATATTCGACTATACATTACAAATTAAAGTATAACTAATTATTTAAAATCTGCAACATTTGATTGCCATATCTTCTACCTAATTCGCGATATCCTTGAGCACTGAAATGTAAACGATCATCAATACCTTCACATCCTTTCGAAGATATAACATAAGCATTTTCTATGTATTGAGGAAGCGTGTTGATGATTTCATTCATGCCATAACAAGCTCCATTTTGTTCTTCACTCACCATTTCACCCGCTAATAAGGGTACTGAGTTGGTTGGAAGACTCAAATCGGCAAGAATTTCATCATATACCTTTTTCACCTTTAGCGGCCACTCTTTCTCACCCGAATTAGATTCACCTTGATGTAGTAGTACACCTTTTATCTCACCACCATCTAATTGTGCTTTTTTTGCCAAAGAGATCAATTGTTCGTAAGGATTGCCATCATATTCATCAACCATATTCTTTAACCAATCTGCCGATGTTTCTACATAAGACTGATAATTATCCTTATCGAACAGTTCAATTCTACATCCTCCTACAGCAACGTTCACAATCCCAATTCGAATATTATCTGGCAGACTATCAATAAGTGTACGTCCAAAATAATCGGCTGGCGATAAACCTGTATAACAACGCACCATAGGGGGTATCGCTTTACGCCATTCCCCTTTTTGATAATTTCGATTGGGACAATCAATGGCTTGCATCACCAAAAGACGCTCACTTACATCTATCGTATCAATTGATTCGACTCTCGCATGCCCTTCCATGTTAGACTGTCCTAAACATAAGAACACATAGAGTTTCTCGTCTGCTGAATTTACGTAATCTTTAGCTTCACTCTTATTCGAACAAGAACACACAAAACACATTAACAATAATAATAGATAAATAGACAAATCATTTGTTTTCATAATTTCATTATTTATTCTGTAAATTTCCAATAATCAAAATACATTAAATCGGTACTTGGTTTACCCTTCACCACAAAGTATAAATCGTGTACACCTGTGGTTTGAGGAATATCCATTTCTACTATTTTCCAGCGATTACTCCCCCCAGTGCGAGGCACTTTCAATGTTCCGAGCAAAGCTCCTTCTTTATTGTCTAGTCTAACCTCCAATGCCACCGGATCATTATGTGCTGTACTTACACGAGCATTAAATTTCTTAGCTCCTGTTGTTCTAAAATCAACATCACGTACTTTTATGAATGCATCATCTTTCTTGGCTGTTACAAACACACCCACTTCTTTATTTTGAGAGGATTTAAAACCTTCCGACCAAGCTATCGTTTCGGCTTCATTCTTCACATATGGATTAATAGTAGCAATCCCTTTTTTAATACCATCAGTCATACTAAGTTGAGGTATTGAACCATCTTTATTAAAAGCTAACTCTTCAACACACACCGAACGATTAAATCCGCCTCCACCAGGGAGTGCACCATTGTGATAAAAGAAATAAGTTTTCCCTTTAAAGTCAATCACACCTGGGTGGTTGGTAAATACACCTCCATCACGTGACATCACTACACCGCCATGTTTCCATGGACCTTCAGGAGAATCTGAAGTAGAATACCCAATAAACTCTGGCAATGGGCCACCTGGCCAGAAGAGGTAATAGAGATTGTTGCGTTTATATAACCAAGGTCCTTCTTCATATAAGGTTGATCTGCCAGCATCACCTTCTCTTTTCCCAAAAGAAGCCTCTGTCATAGGTACAGCTACAACATCTCCCTTACAAGATATCATGTCTTCATTCAGCTTAACATAATAAAGTTTTGGATTACCCCAATAAAGATAAGCTTGACCATCATCATCAATAAATATCGTGGGGTCTATGTCTCCCCAGTCGGTTTGAACAAGTGGTTCACCTAATGGGTCATAAAATGGACCAAATGGACTATCACCCACTGCAACTCCAATTGCTGGTCTACCATTAGCACGTGCAGTCACAGGAACATAAAAATAAAATTTGCCATTCCGCTCGATACATTGAGGCGCCCATGCATCACCACTTGCCCAATCTAAATCAGTGTATGACATCACCACACCATGATCAGTCCAGTTTACCATATCAACCGTAGAATATAGTTTCCAATTATTCATTGCAAACCACGTAGCGTTATCTTCATCATGTGATGTATAGAGATATAAACGGTCGTTATAAACCATCGGTGCTGGGTCGGCTGTATACATCGTTTGCACAATGGGGTTTTGACAAGTAACACTAGCCACAACCATTAACATCATGTTAGTAAAAACAAATTTTATTAATTTCATATATTAAGCGATAATAAGTTTATAGTTCAGTCATTATCCAATAATCAATATTGAATGTTTTGTTCCCTTTATTAGTTTTAAAACAGAAATATAAATCATTGATTCCTTTTATAGGTTTCAGGCTTCCAGACATCATTTCAAACCTGTCAGCAGCACCTGTCGGTTTGATCTCAATTTCACCTATGATTGGTCCCTCAGGATTGTTTAGCCTCACTTCGATAAACCCACCACTACTTATAGAAGCCGAGCTAAAAGATATACTCGATGCTCCTTTTTTCCCAAAGTCTACACCGTGTACACATAAATATTCATTGTTATCTATATCTGTCAAACAGATTCCTCCATCAACCATCTTCTTGGTTTTCAATCCATATCCCCACGCCATAGTCTCTGCCTCGACACGACGATAGGGATTGAATAATTCTAATTGCCTCATGCTATTTTCAGCCCAATAGGGCACTTCCCTTATCGTTCCATCACTATTATAGAACATTTCTGCAACCGAAGTAGAACGTCGTTCTTTATGCTCATCTGTTTCCAAACGAAGAATATCATAGTTGAGCCCAAATACATAACTACTACCTTTATATTCAATAACACCAGGATGATTGCCTCGAGATTTGTGGGTAGGTTTCATTATATACCCCTTTGTTTCCCAAGGCCCTGTAGGTTTATCACTCATAGCATAACCTATTCCTTCAGGACAGCAAGTAGATGCAAACGCTAAATAATAAAATCCATCTCGCTTATATAGCCAAGGCCCTTCTTGGTAGTGCAAAGGTGTTTCCTCCAGTTGCACAATATCACCAGAATAAGATATCATATCTTCATTCAACTTCACATAATAGACATCTGGATTTCCCCAATACATGTAAGCTTGACCATCATCATCTATAAAAACCGTTGGGTCAATATCATTCCAATGCTCTTTTTGCCAAACAAGCGGTTTTTTTATAGGATCGGTAAATGGTCCATAAGGTGAGTTTGCAACAAGCACCCCTATTCCTTGTCCATGGATAGGACAATACATATAGAACTTGCCGTTTCTTTCTACACATTGTTGCGCCCAAGCACCATTATCACGTATACACCAATCAAAGCTCTTCAAAGATGCCACAGAGCCATGATCTGTCCAGTTTACTAAATCTGTTGATGAATATAATAGCCAGTCAAGCATCTTAAAACCTTCGGCATCATCTTCATCATGAGTAGTATATAAAAACACAGTATCATTGTGCACCATTGGTGCGGGATCTGCCGTATATTTAGTTTGAATAATGGGTTTTTGAGCATTTGCTGCAACAATCCCTAAAAAATAAATCAAAAATGAGATATTTAATCTTTTTATCATGCTTATAGATATTATAATTAATTTCACTTACCAAAAGAACGCGTCACAAAAGGTAAGCAGGTGTAGAGTGCCGAGTTCCAATATTCCCAATCATGACCGCCATCGCGTACTCGTAGCTGACAAGGGATGCCAGCATTACGCATTGCTTGAAAAAACTCTAAGTTACGATCTAATAAAAAATCATCATCACCACAATCCACAAACCATTCTACTTGACGCAAACTATCTTTACGCGTATCATCAGCTTGTAGTACATAGTCTACACAGCTATTTTCAATAACAGAGCGGGTTAGAATCGCTATCTTGGAGTTGGGGTCATCAAACCTTACTGCTCCTTGTTCGGGGATAGACATCAAAGCGCTCATGGCATAGGCGGCACAATACTTATCGGCATGACGCTGTGCATAGTTGGTAGCTCCACCACCACCCATCGAAAGACCAGCGATTGCTCGATGTTGTTTATCACCAATTACCCGATATTTACTTTCAACATAAGGCATCAATTCATCATAAAAGAAAGATTCATAATCCCATCCGGGCATATTAAAATAACCGTTCCACTGGGTATGAATATTTCCTCCTGCATTTGGGGTAACAATAATCATATCACAGGCCTCATTGCTAGCAGTAAGTCTATCCATTACCTCTTTCACATGTCCTCGCTCAGACCAATTCACATGCGTTTCCCACATGCCATGTAGTAAATAAAGCACGGGATATTTTTTATCGGGTTGTGCATTAAAACCTCGTGGAAGAAAAATAGACACTTCACGAGGAGCATTAAGCACATTACTTTGAATTGTGTCAACAATAACTTTACTTTGCCAGTCGTTATTTGGCATTTGTGCCATAGCCGTAGAAGACCATAAACACAGCACTGCTGTTAATAGTTTTTTCATTGTATTGAATTTTAATAGACTGAATATTTATAGTTTTACTTGAATAGTTTTACCTTCATATTTTATAATCTTGGGCTGATTAATTAATTCTTCTAATCCAATCCCATTTCCTTCTTCGACCATTATAATAGTAAACTGGCAATCATTAGGCATTCCTTCATATGTGCCGTTTCGTTCGCCAATAGTCATCAAACGATCTTTGTCGTTCCACTCAAATTTAATAGTGGAAGATTGCCCTTTTTCGTAATTATAATTGTCTCCTTCATCAGTATAAAGAGTGAATTCTCCATCTGCCCCAGGATAAACACGTATATCCAATGGTGGGTTTCTATCTTGATTTACATGTTGGAGTACTGGCCCCATGGGAATAATAGAGCCTGCACACACATAAACAGGTATACGATCAATAGGTGCATTTGCCAATAATGTGGTTCCTCCCTGATAAGACTTTCCATCCCAAAAGTCATACCACAATGTATTTGACGGCAAATACACCTGCCTTGTTTTATTGACACCTACAAGTTCAGAAGAACCGCTTGTGTAATACATCGGCTCGGTAACAGGACAAACCATAAATCCTGGCCCGAACATGAACTGATCTTTCAAATTGTATACGTTAGAATCGTACATGAAATCGAACGCCAATAAACGAGTCATAGTATAATCATCGTAACTAACCATAGCCGCTAAAGAATAGATATATGGAAGTAGTCTATAACGAAGTTTAATTTGCTTTATAATACTATCATAAAAAGGTTCACCCGGAGAACCGAACTGCCAAGGTTCACGAGCAAAGTCTGTTCCATGACTACGGAATACCGGCAACCACAAACAATACTGAATATTACGAGTATAAAATTCTCTATAACCTAAATCTAGTGGCCCATCATCAAAATCACCTTTCCAAAACCAAGGGTCACGTTTCGACACGAAGAAAGCACCTGCATCAATAGTCCAATATGGACATCCGGTAGCCATAAAATTGAGCCCTGCCGGTATTTGCTGTGCAAAATCATTCCAGTTGGCCTTGGTGTCTCCGTTCCAAACAATTGTTCCATATCTCTGTTGCCCAGCATAAGAAGAACGAGTCAAATTAACCACCCTTTTCTCATTAGTTAGCTTTCGTTGGTTTTCATAAATACTTAAAGAGTGGTAAAGGGAATAAGTATTGGCACGCAATGCCCCGAGCAAATCACTTTGTGCTCTAGAGTTTAATTCATAACGTGCTTGTGGATTATTATAAATCGCGTTTGCGTGACTTCCCCAATCTTCATTCATCGGTTCAGTGCTATCACACCACCAAGCATCTACCCCAAGTGCAAATAAGTTCTTATTGACATAATCATCCCAATACATTGCACGTCCTCCCTCTTCAAAAGGATTATAATGTCCCCTACCTATGACATACCCCTTTGCCCCCATTTCATCTGCTTCATTGCCACTAATAGAAGGCCAGATAGATAGCATAAAATGAACATTTTTATCGTGTACTTTCTTAATCATTTCTGCAGGATCAGGATAGTATTCTTCATCAAACTTCTTATGACCCCACCATCCACTTTTCCAATAATTCCAATCTTGCACTATCACATCCAAAGGAATCTGTTCGTTTCGAAAACGTGTAACAACACTATCTATTTCGTATGGGTTACAGTAACGTTCTTTCGATTGTATATAACCAAACATATATTGGGGAAGCATACCAACCTTTCCCGTTAATTGGCGATATCTACCAACTACTTGGTCTAAGGATGGACCATACATAAAATAATAGTCTACTTGATTGACTGCTTCCAATTGTAGAAAACTACCTTTATCATCATCATGAAAGCTCATCATACAACCAGCGTCAAAAAGTAATCCATAACCTTTCGTGGAAACCAAAACAGGCACCGTAGCTTTAAGATTATGCTGATAAAGGTATTGTGATTTGCCACGTAGATTCAAATGACCTTCTTGATGAGAGCCCAAACCGTAAAGAGCTTCACCCTCTTGCCATTGAAACTGTTGCTTTGCACGAAATGCTTTAGCAGTAACGGTTTCACCACTTATATTAGAGATTATTCGATCTCCATCTGCAGTTTTTTGAATCTCTTGAGTAGACTCGTCAAACTCTACAGTTCTAATATCGATTTGCTCTGTGGTGCGAGGCATAATCTGATCTTCTCTCAAAATGCATGTACCATCCTCGGAAAAATACTGTATAGCTCCTGTTTTCTTGTTAATCTGAACTTGAATACATAAACTTTTCAGAGAAACATTGTTTATTCTATCTTCTACTAAAATATTAAGAGCCATTTTATTTTGCGGAAGGCAGATAATAGTACCATTGCCATCAAACTCATTTTTTGGTGAATATTGTACCCTAACAATCGTTGGGCTACAATATTCAACTTTTAAGAGTTCGTCATTTCGCTGTAACACCACAGCGTTATCACTTATCTTAACCAGTGAAAAAGATGATTGCTGAGGTTTTGCAATACTCGAAATTGGAAATATAACCAATAGAAATACTATTATCTTAACTTTCATCATATATATTTTTAATTCTAGTGAATATATACGTTGTTAATTACTAACAATAATCATCCCTCCCTTGGGCTGAATGATCACATCCACCGCTCCGTCTTTTTTCACTTGTGCCTCTTTCAAGGTTGGATTCAGCTTGTTGTCATCGCTATACAAACGCACTTTCTGATTGGCAAGCATTGGCAAGTTAAGCTTTAGCTTCACAGCGGTTTCTTGCGCATTGACACCAGCCACATACCACGTGTTGCCATGTCGGCGAGCTATCACTGCATACTTGCCCGGTGTGCCATCAATGTAAATAGTTTCGTCCCACGTGGTAGGAACCTCTTTCATAAAGTCTATTTCGAAAGCAGGCACGTCGGTCAGGTTGTTGGGGGTAAGGGCAAACATCTGAACGGGATTTTGATATAGCACAGCCGTTGCCAATTGGAAAATATCAGTTGTTTGTCGCTCTTGCCCCACCTTATTGCCTTTATTCAAATATTTGTTCAACAACACACCACCAAACTCCATCGATCCAACTGCATTGCGAATGAATGGATGCAAGGTAGCAAAGAAGGCCTCATTATCACGAGCATAGTCTGAAAAGATTAACATCTCAGAAGCAAGTACGGCCTCACTGCCTACATAGTTTGGATACATTCGCTCCCACCCTCTAGGCAGGGTACAGCCATGAAACACAATCATCAATCCATAATCATTGGCATCCGAAAGTATATCTTCGTACAAACGCATCGTCTCTTGCTTGTCGCCACCAAAGAAATCGACCTTCAAGCCCTTCACACCAATTTCTTGTAACCATTTCATCTCTTTTTTGCGAGCAATAGAGGTATTCATTTTATTGTGTGGGCCTTGTGGAGCATCATTGAAACCTCCATTGGAGTTATACCACAAGAACACATCTACATTTTTAGATTTCGCATAGGCTACCAATTCTTTCATTCGCTCATAGCCAATATTGTCGTCCCAAAGTGCATCAATGAGGATATACTCAAAGCCCAACTCCGATGCCAGATCAATGTAGGTTACTTGGTCATTCCAATTCATACTTCCATCCATCCATACAATCCAGCTCCATGTAGAGCGACCATATTGATACTCCTGCGATGGTTCGTAAAGCGGATCCACTACATCAAAAGGAATGGTAGTTTCTACAATAGGAGTCAAATTGCTGCCAACTGTAATAGTGCGCCAAGGAGTAACACCTGGCAGGGCCATCTGCGCTCCTGTACTACCAAACCCATTATTTTGTTTCACGTTGGGAAATTCAACTGTATACAGCCCCTCTTCTTTACCATCACTTAAGTGTGAGGCACAGTATAAACTTCTTACGCCTGTTTCTGAGAGTAGCACCCACCCGTCATCGCCTACGCGAAATAGACCCGGGAATACATACCCATCACCATTGCCCGATGCTTTTCCTACCGGTTCGTCGTTGGTATATCCTGTTTCATAACTAGGAGATGTACGAGCAAATGCATTCATGGGTGACATCATTTCAGAGATAAAGGTGGTAGTTTGCACGGGGAATTTATAGCCCGTAGCTTCGCGCTCTACCACACAAGCACGTGTATTGCCCCAAGCCGGAAGTTCGTAACGGAAAGCAATATCGTTATTGCTCACCTGAAACGTAATGTCAATAGAGTCATTATTGCTATTTACAAACGTGCATGTAAGCGTATTTGCTTGATAATGTATTTGCGATTTTTTTATTTTCGCTTGAGAGTAAGATTTATCTATGTGTCCAGACTTTGCATTTACAAAAGTTAGGTTATTGCTAAAGTCTCCTTCGTTTGTAGTTAGCCCCAGTGGAGAGGCTTCAAGTATTGTTTTATTATCATAAATAACCGTATAAAACGGCTTTGACTGTACCAACAATAATTCCACTTTTAGTTTGTCATTTGGACTACTAACTTGCGCTATTTGAGCAGTAGCAACGCTCAACGTAAATAGGCAAATTACAGTCAGCAGTAGGGTTTTCATATATCTTAGATTTTAATTAATAACACTCAAAAATAGTGTTAAGGTTGTTAATAAAGGATTTGCTATGTTACACAAATTGTACTTACTGTTACATTTCTCAATTGTGTAGAGGGCTACGATATGATAGGTAATACAGCTAGCCATAATTCATGTCTATTCAGCAAATTGTTGGCAAGGGCATATTAGCCTACTGAATGTTTGTGGTTATCGTGCTGAACACGCCTTGTCAGCACGATAACCACAAACATTCAGCAAGACACTTATATACTATTAATAATCAACCACATACATATGTGAAGACGGCACACTCTTCACAGGGTATGCCGTCGATGCACAAATCAATATCAATTCTC
>CAMTOV010000065.1 GCA_947074235.1 uncultured Bacteroides sp.
AAAATGATAGATGCAATAACCATAGAACGTATTATAGATGCCGCGCAAATTGTTGATGTGGTGTCGGACTTCGTGACACTTCGCAAACGAGGCGTAAACTATGTGGGCTTATGCCCTTTTCATGATGACAAAACTCCTTCATTCAGCGTATCGCCTGTAAAGGGGGTATGCAAATGCTTCAGTTGTGGAAAAGGTGGTAATGCAGTGCACTTTATCATGGAGCATGAGCAACTATCATACTACGAAGCACTCAAATATCTAGCCAAAAAATATCACATTGAGGTTAAAGAAAGAGAGCTGACTAACAAGGAGAAGCAAGCCCAAACAGAGCGTGACAGCTTGTTTGTGGTGAACACTTTTGCTCGTGATTATTTTCAAGATATTCTTCGCAATCATGTAGATGGGCGAAGCATTGGTATGGCTTATTTCCGCCAGCGTGGTTTTAGGGATGATATCATAGAGAAATTCCAACTAGGATACTGTACCGACAGCCCCGATGCTATGAGCAAAGAGGCTTTGGGCAAAGGGTATCAAAAGGATTTCTTGATAAAGACCGGTCTTTGCTATGAAACGGATGACAAGAAGTTGCGCGATCGTTTTTGGGGGCGTATCATATTTCCCGTTCATACGGTATCGGGCAAAGTGGTGGCGTTTGGTGGACGTGTACTTAGCACGCAAACCAAAGGGATAAAGGCGAAATATGTCAACTCGCCAGAATCTACCATCTACCACAAGAGCAATGAGCTTTATGGTATATTCTTTGCCAAGCAAGCCATCATCAGGCAAGATCGTTGCTTCTTGGTAGAGGGTTATACAGATGTTATCTCTATGCACCAATCGGGGATAGAGAATGTGGTGTCTTCATCGGGCACGGCATTGACCTATCCACAAATACGTATAATTCATCGCTTTACCGACAACATCACCCTGCTTTATGATGGTGATATAGCAGGTATAAAGGCATCTCTCAAAGGGATTGACATGCTACTGGAAGAGGGGATGAATATCAAGGTATGCTTACTGCCCGATGGTGACGACCCCGACTCGTTTGCACGCAAGCATAACTCTACCGAATTTCAAGAGTTTATCAGTAAAAATGAAACGGACTTTCTTCGTTTCAAAACAAACTTGCTGCTCGATGAAGCCGGCAAAGACCCAATCAAGCGAGCTGAGCTGATAAACAGCATTGTGCGAAGCATCTCGGTGATTCCAGAAGCTATTATACGTGATGTTTATATCAAAGAGTGTGGTCAGTTGCTGCATGTAGAAGATAAACTGTTGGTGGGTGAGGTAGCAAAACGCCGCGAAGCAAATGCTGAGAAACTTAACAAGCCCCTAGCTAACACATCAACTAACAATGTACCTCCTCCTCCTTTCCCGCCTGAAGAAGGAACAGATTCTGGCTATCAATCGGCTATTCCGCAAGAGAGCCGTGAAGGGCAAGAGTTTTATCAATACGAGCGATTGATTATTCAAACCATTGTGAGATATGGTGAGAAAATCATGTGCAATATAGATGATGAAGAGGGAAATGTGGTACCTATCAGCGTGATTAAATATGTATCGCACGATTTGCAAGAAGATGATTTAGCATTTCACAACGCCCTACATAGACAAATATTAGCTGAAGCAATAGCACATGAATCTGATAGCGGGTTTATGGCAGAACGCTATTTTATGGCACATCCCGACCCTACAGTCAGTAGAATTGCCACAGAACTGATAAGCGACCGTTATCAGCTAAGCAAAGTGCACTCTAAAAGTCAAAAGATTGTAACCGACGATGAACGCCTTATTGAATTAGTGCCCATGTTGATGATTAATTTCAAGAACGCCATTGTTTCGGCAGAGCTTAAACACATCATGCAACAACTGCAAGACCCTTCCGTAATGGATGATGAAGAGCGTTGCAACGCATTGATGACACGACACAAAGAGTTGGGAGAAATAAAAAGTATTATGGCCAAGAGACTTGGCGATAGAGTGGTGCTACGATAAAACTTAGCGATTTATCAAGTACATAAACTCTTCGCGTGTCTTAGCTTGATTGAACGCTCCTGTAAAATCGGAAGTAGTAGTCACGGAGTTTTGCTTCTCTACCCCACGCATCTGCATACACATGTGCTTGGCTTCTACAACTACCATCACACCAAGCGGGTTTAGTGTTTCTTGAATACACTCTTTAATCTGCAAAGTCATACGTTCTTGCACTTGCAAACGGTGAGAGAAAATATCTACTACACGAGCTATCTTGCTCAACCCAGTGATGTATCCATTAGGAATATATGCTACATGAGCTTTGCCGTAAAAAGGAAGCATGTGATGTTCGCACAAAGAGAAGAAATCGATATCTTTCACTACCACCATCTGACTATACTCTTCTTTAAATTTAGCAGAACGAAGCACATCGTGTGGGTTCATCGAATATCCTTTGGTCAAGTGCAACATGGCTTTTGCTACACGCTCAGGAGTTTTCAAAAGACCTTCACGTTCTGCATCTTCACCTAGTAAAGTAATAATCTGTTTGTAGTGTACTTTTAGCTCGTCCAAAGCAGGAGAGACAATAATCTCTTTATCGATCATGTGGAGTTTAGGAGTTATAGTTGAATATTGATGTTGTCTTTCACAATGGCAACCTCTTTGAATATACCTGTAGATTTAAGCTTACGCATCATAGCATCAGCCTCTTCAATACTACGGAAGTCACCAATACGTGTGAGCCAACGAGGTGAAGCAAAAAAAGTATATACGCTTACTTCAGGGAAATAGCCTTTTACACGTTCGCCTACTTGGGTTGCTTCATTGCGTGCTACACGTGAGTTTGAACCGGCATATACTTGCACACGATAACCCGTACTTTTAAGTACACGATGGCTTTCATTACCTTCAAATGTTCGCTCGGCTCCAAGCAATGCCTCAATAGCAGCATCTTGATAAATGACAACCTTTCCTTCACCTGGAACATTGTTTTCAAGGCTCGTTACTATGTTTTGCGCAGAAATCACACTCGAAACTACTACAGCAAACAGAAGTAAACTAAACTTTTTCATATTTGAGAAAAATAAGAGTTGCAAAGGGAACTGTATGAACGCCCTTTGCAACTAATCAATAATTATTATGCTTTGAAAGCGTCGATGATACCTTTGAAGTCAGCAACACTTAATGCAGCGCCACCAATCAAACCGCCGTCTACGTCAGGGTTAGCAAACAATTCTTTTGCATTTGAAGGCTTGCAGCTACCACCGTAAAGGATAGAAGTATTGTCTGCAACTTCCTTACCATATTTATCAGCTACCAAAGAACGGATATAAGCATGAATTTCTTGAGCTTGTTCAGCAGTAGCAGTTTTGCCTGTACCAATAGCCCATACTGGTTCGTAAGCTAAAACAATCTTGCCAAAGTCTTCAGCTGATAAATCGAATACTGATGCCAACTGAGCAGCTACTACTTCGTTTTGTTTGTTAGCTTCACGTTCAGCAAGAACTTCACCGATACAGAAGATAGGCAACAATTTATTTTCAAGAGCCAATTCAACTTTTGCTTTCAATGTTTCTACAGTTTCACCATAGTACTCACGACGCTCTGAGTGACCAAGAATAACATATTGAGCACCTGTAGAAGCTACCATAGCAGCAGATACTTCACCTGTATAAGCACCAGAAGCTTTATCAGCACAGTTTTCAGCACCTACACCAATTACAGAAGCATCTACGATAGGAGAAACAGAAGCCAAGTGAATGAATGGAGTACAGATTACTACATCACAGTTTGGTTTGTCAGCAACCAACGCTTCGTTCAATTCTTTTGCCAATGCAATACCCTCTTGAAGGGTTTTGTTCATTTTCCAGTTTCCTGCAACAATGTTTTTTCTCATTTTGTTTAATTTATTAAAGGGTTAATATATATCTACAAGTTATGTATTATCATCAATTATATTCTCATCCGATTGCAACATGTCCTTATTTCTCTTATGCAATAGGTGAGATTGTATTTCTCTTCTTCGTACTAAGAGCAAGTCTAATCCAAGTATAATGAGTAATGGAATAATGTACCACAATGATAGCTTAAATAATGTCTTGCCCAAACTAACTTGCTTCTGTACACCTATCTCCAATTGATTGAGAGGTTCATCTCTAAGCACATATTCATCTGGCAATTCTGTATCGCTCCACTTATTCAATATCGTTCCATCTTGTATAAGCATCAATCCAGGATTAGCTCTTATCATCGTTTTTAATGTCACATCGTCTACCAACACAAATGGATATTCTGCACCAGACTTATCACGCCATTCATCAATTGAATCATCGGTTGAAGAAGTGAGACAATAAAATTCGTACCCATGCTCAACTGAATAGTCGTATATTTCATTAATTAAATCTATATTACTATCATCGGCATTATCCAATCTTCGCGCTACTAGCAAAAAAGAATAGCCTTTATTATCTAAAAAATGTTCTGTTATGTCTTCGCCTGTTTCATGAAGTTTCAAAGAGAAATCATGAATAGGGGGCTCATAACCTTTTTCTTTTAAAACAGTGCGAGCGTCTACAAATGTCCAGCTATTATCAGGATAGTTTTCAAGAGTAAACTCCTGTTTCTTACCATCTTTTTCAAGTATAAAGGTCGATTCATAAACCGGAAGCTTAGCCCCTTCTGGGATTTCCATTCCATCACGTATACTAGCTCCTATTTTATAAGGACGAAAATCTATAATTGGCAAATAATACAAACAATAGCATGACAATATCAACACAAAAAGAACCGTATACATTGACACTAACCAATCTGTTTTTGCTGATATAAAAGGCACAATTGTCTTCCGCCACTTAAAAGCCATGTAAGCAAATGCAAGCAATACCACATTTTTACCAAAGGTTTGCCAATTAGTTATCACCCAAGCATCGCCAAAACAACCACAATCAGACACAGGATTCATAATAGCGATAACCAGTGTAAGCGGAGTCATAAAAGCCATGAGAAGAAGAGCTAAGAATGTGACCAAGCTCTTTCTGATACCTAGAAACATTGAGACCCCAATGGAGAACTCTACAACAGCAACAGCTATCGCAATCAAAAGGGGTATAATAGGTGGGAACCAAGAGCCTACACCAAAGGCTTCAAAATAATCTTGAAGTTTATATTGAAATCCGAGAGGATCGACAGCTTTTACAAATCCTGAGAAAATAAAAACCGAACCCACAATTAGTCTACCTAGGTTGGCACCAACACTTTGAATGATATGTAAATTCTTAGTCTTCAAAATTCAGCTTAATCAATGCAAAAACCGCATAGTTGATCATATCCATATAGTTGGCATCAATTCCTTCAGAAACTAGCGTTTGTCCTTGAAGAGTCTCAATTTGCTTAGTGCGGTGTATCTTTGTTAGAATTAAATCCGTATAAGATGTGATACGCATACTGCGCCAAGCTTCATCATAATCATGATTCTTAGCAAGCATAAGCTCAAGAGCTTCAGTTGCAAACTTATCATACAAAGCAAGCGCTTCGTTATTATCGATATCTGAGTTTTCAGAATAACCTAGCTCCAATTGAATGAGTCCAACAATTCCGTAGTTTACAATTGCTATAAACTCCGATTTAATATCTTCATTGACCATAGACACGCCTTTTATTTCGATACTACGAATGCGGTTGGCCTTAATAAAGATTTGATCAGTTACTGATGATGGACGAAGAATGCGCCATGCAGCACCATAGTCATGAAGTTTTTTAGCAAACAAATCACGGCATTGTGCTATGATTGATTCAAATTGTTGTTTAGTATCTTTCATTTCATTACAAATAGAGTGCAAATGTAGCAATTAATGAATAAATAATAAAAAAATAGCCGGACAAAGAATGACCGGCTATAACAAGTTTATAGAGTTTAAGTAATTTAAGAGCAACGCAACACCTGACCTATACGCAAGGTGGTAGTTGGTTTAATGCGGTTTAGCTTACAAAGTGTATTTACAGACACGCCTCTAAGCTTTGCAATTCTTGATAAAGTATCGCCGCTTTTTACTTTATGATATCTAATTTCACCATCAGCTAGTTGCGAATCATGACCGCCAGCCACAGTTCTATTCTTAGATCTATTAAATACATAAGAATCAGCAACAATATCTTGTTTTGGGAAGTTAAACATTAACGCAGGGTTAATAGCAATACCCATAAAGCGAGTCTCAAAATGTAAATGAGAACCTGTTGAGCGGCCCGTGTTTCCACCAAGACCAATTACCTCACCAGCCTTCACCAACTGATTTTCCTTAACTAGATGCTTTGACAAGTGACCATATACAGTTTCTAAACCATTATCATGGCGAATCACTACATATTTTCCGTAGCCTCCTCTTTCATATTTCACGATACGTACTTTACCATCAAAAGCAGATACAATTGTATCACCTACATAAACCTTAATATCAATACCATTGTGCATTCTTCTCCAACGAGGACCAAAAGGCGAAGTAACACGCGTATTGGTAGTTGGCATACAGAATCCTGTCAAGTCAATATTATAAGTTTCGGGTACTTTAAGATCTTTATAGCGATGAACGAATTCATTACTCCATGAAGCATATAAATCTAATGCTGGATATTCTGATTGTTCGGCACGTATTTGTCTTTGCAAAGAGAGCGAATCAACAGATTTCAGTTTTTTATCAATAGGAGCCTGACGAGCAATCAAGTCCTGTGAAAAAGAGTTCAGACTTACAAAAGCCAAAGAGGCAACGAATAAGGTTTTTATTAAATTAAATTTCATTTGTCCGATTAAATTCTATTAGGTTTCATCATTAGCATACAAGTAATCAAAGGAAACTTGTTTGTAATCAAATATTTCTTCCGGTTTAAAAAATCTCTTTATTTCATCAACGGCAGTTTCAGGAGAATCAGAGGCATGAACTATATTTTCTTGATAACTCATACTATAATCACCACGTATTGTGCCTGGTGCTGCCACACGTCCGTTTGTAGGACCCGCCAATGTGCGAACAGTGTGAATGGCATCTACTCCCTCTAAACAACATACGATAACCGGACTCATTTTCATCGAATCCTTTACTCGCTGAAAGAAAGGTTTTGAGCTCAGATGCGCATAGTGTTCATCCAATATTTCATCTGTCAACCATACCATTTTTATTCCAACAAACCATAATCCTTTGCGCTCAAAACGATGTAATATTTCACCACAAAGTGCTCTTTGCACCGTACAGGGTTTTAAAATGACCAAGGTTCTTTCAATCATAATATAGTTGTGTTTTACAGATTATTAAAGGTGGTTTTAAATAAAAACCTCCCAAAGATAATAATTTCTTATAAAAAACCTACCTATTGCTTAACTTTTTTTATTCTGCAATCAAGGCTATTGAAGTAGCAAATAGTTAGAAAATAGACTATATATAAGGAATTTAGAAAGAAACATGTTACACAACATAGTAATTACAAATTGCGTGGTTTAATGCTTTTTTCAACTAATAGAAGCCCAATTAACATTTGATTTACGCAATGCTCTAAGTTGTTGCCAAAGGATATCATTTTGTGGCAAATTGTTATTAGGGTCAGCGTCTACTATATTTTGCGCAATTTGACGCACATATTGCAACAATTGACCATCGCGTGCGATGTCTGCAATTTTTAAGTCGAATGCCACACCACTTTGCTGAGTTCCTTCCAAATCACCCGGCCCTCTTAACTTTAAATCTGCCTCGGCAATTTCAAAACCATCGTTGGTACGAACCATTATTTCGAGACGTTTGCGGGTGTCATCGGCAAGTTTGTAGGTAGTAACTAAAATACAATAAGACTGATCGGCTCCACGACCTACCCTACCTCTTAACTGATGAAGTTGCGAAAGGCCAAATCGTTCGGCATTTTCAATCACCATTACCGAAGCATTGGGCACGTTTACCCCTACTTCAATCACCGTTGTTGCCACCATTATTTTGGCCTCTCCTGATACAAAAAGCTGCATCTGTTCATCTTTCTCAGCTGCCTTCATTTTACCGTGCACTTTGCACACCTTAAATTCAGGAAAAGCATCGCAGATATGCAAGTAGCCTTCTTCTAGATTTTTGAGGTCAATCTTCTCGCTTTCCTTAATAAGTGGATAGACAATATATACTTGGCGGCCTTCAATTAACTGTCTGCGTATAGATTGATTTAAGCTTTCTCTACGATTATCGAACTGATGTTGAGTGACAATTGGTTTACGACCTGGAGGCAGTTCATCAATGACCGATACATCTAAATCGCCATAAAGAGTCATTGCCAAAGTGCGTGGAATGGGTGTTGCCGTCATCACCAGCACATGTGGAGGATTCACATTTTTACTCCACAAACGAGCTCGTTGAGCCACACCAAAACGATGTTGCTCATCAATTACAACAAGACCAAGTGAGTTAAACTGTACCGTTTCTTCAATCACAGCGTGTGTACCAATCAATATCTTCACATCCCCCGATATCAAACCCGATAGAATCGGTTCGCGTTTCTTTTTGGTTACAGAACCTGTCAAAAGTTCTACACGAACATTCATCCCACAAAGCAATTGTTTGATGGTTTCGAAATGCTGATTAGCTAAAATCTCAGTAGGAGCCATGAGGCAAGCTTGATAGCCATTATCCAATGCCATCAGCATGCTCATCAGTGCTACCAGCGTTTTACCACTTCCCACATCGCCTTGCAGCAATCTATTCATTTGTCTACCACAACCTACATCATATCTAATTTCCTTCAACACTCGCTTTTGAGCATTAGTTAGTTGAAATGGTAAATTTTGAGAGTAAAAAGTATTGAAGATATCAGCTACTTTCTCAAACACGAAACCACGATATTTAGCTTGCCTATCTTTTGCATAGCGCAAAATGCCAAGCTGTATGTAAAACAGTTCTTCAAACTTCAAGCGATGTTCTGCTCGGCGAAGCGCTTCTGAGTTTGTTGGAAAGTGAATATTTCGTATTGCTTCATTCAAAGGCATTAGATGATGTTCGGCAATCATCCATGCCGGTAGTGTTTCGGGTAGCGGAGTGGTGAGTTGCTGCAACACCGTAGCCATCATCTTGGCCATAATGGGCGAACTAAGAAAACTGCGCTTCATCTTTTCGGTGGTGACATAGTAAGGCTGAAGTCCTTTGGATGTCAACTTCAATTCATCCGGTTTATCCAAGTCGGGGTGCGCCACATTGATGCGCCCGCCAAATACGGTAGGCTTACCAAACACAATGTACTCTTCATTGGCTTTGTAGCGTCCTGTAATGTATTTGATACCCTGAAACCATACCAAGTCTATCACGCCCGTGCCATCCGAAAAATGACCCACCAGCCTGCGTTGCCTGCCTTCACCAAAAGTCTCAAAGCTCAATATCTTGCCTTTCAACTGAATATAAGGCATATTGCCATCCACCTCGTGCACATAGTAGATACGACTTCTATCGACATATTTATAGGGAAAGTAATAGATAAAATCGCGTAGCGTAAATATCTTCAACTCCTTGTTTAACACGTCGGCCTTTTGCGGGCCAACGCCGGTGATGTATTTTATGTCGCGTGTAGCTATATCAAACATTACAGTAATACAGAACTAATTTTTAAATCAAAGGGTGTAGTTATTTTTATGTTTTCGCGATTGCCCTCTACCAGCGTGATAGCATATCCGGCAGCTTCTACCACCGATGCGTCATCGGTAAATAGTGGATTAAAATCTTGCGCGTATGCTTTTTGTAACTTATCTAGATGAAACACTTGAGGCGTTTGCACCAATCGATAGGCTTCTCTATCTACCGCCTTGCTTGCGTCGTGCTGCACCAATCGCAGACTCTCTACAACTGGTATCACAGGAATAGTTGCCCCCGTCTTCTCCGCCATTTCATAACAACGAGTTAGTACCTCTTGCGACACAAACGGCCTTACGCCATCGTGCACACCTACCACATCGCCTTTAGCTAGTTGCAACCCATTGCGCACAGAGTGAAAGCGAGTTTCTCCACCTTGAGCCACTTCATGTTTTATGGTAAATGAGTGTTGCAAACAAAGTTCACTCCAGTATGGTTGATGATCGGTCGGAAGCACGAGTATAATTTGCATAGCAGCATTGAACTGATAAAAGGCTTCGATGGTACGCATCAAGATAGGCTTGCCTTGAATAGGAATGTATTGCTTGGGAAGGTCGCCACCCATGCGCAAACCTTTGCCACCGGCTACAATTATTACAGAGTATTTCATACGCGTATGTGTTTTGGCTTTTGTCGAGAAGTGTTATTTACAGCTCACAAGTGAGGTAATGCAAATAAGCGACCAACTGCAAACGCTTCTTGAAAAAGCATTTGCAGCCAGCAACTTTATATTTATAAGATTGTGCTTATTACTTGGCAACAAGCATTCCTTTTTTCAATTCGGCAACTTTTTCCTTGCTTACCAATTCTTCAACTATTCTGTAAGCAAAGTCCATAGCAGCTCCAGGGCCTCTACCCGTAATGATATTTCTATCGCTTACTACCGGTTCGTCTACATAAGTAGCACCTTCGAGATAGCCCTCGAAGCCGGGATAACAAGTAGCTGTATAGCCTTTCAAGATACCTAGTTTGCCCAATGCCATAGGTGCGGCACAGATGGCAGAGATGCGTTTGCCTTTTGCTGCAAATGCAGTAAGCAATTTACCCAAACCGGGATGTTCGCTAAGCGTTTGTGCTCCTGGCATTCCACCGGGAAGAATTAACATATCAGCATCGTAGAAGTCACAGTTCACAAAATTGACATCACAAAGCAGTGACACATCATGTGCTCCTACTACAATTTCATCGGGAGTAACCGATACTATTTTCACTTTCAACTCTGCTCTTCTCAAAACATCTACTACAGTCAAGGCTTCAATTTCTTCGAAACCATCTGCAAAAAACACATATACAGTTCCCATATTCCTTATAACTATTAATATATTAATTATCTCAATTTAAAGTTGTAGGTGATAGTACCCGCTTGATTGTTTAGTCCGGTCACTACATTAAACCTCGCTTTTTTTGCTGCATCCAATGCCGCTTTGCGCAAAGATACACTTATTGTATTGGTATTTGGGTTAATGGCAGCATCTATAACTATTCCGGCAGGATTTACCGTAATGTTTACCACTACTCGTCCTTCATCTTGCACATTATATATAGGGCGAGGCAAACCACCTTCTCCTATAGAACGCCCACCGAGGTTAAATGTTCCGTATCCACCCGATCCATCCTTCTCTCCTGTAGTAGAGTTACCTTGTTGCGAACCTTCCATTCCGCTACCACTGTTGCCGGTTCCTTTGTTGGCCTCCATCTGTGAGCCCTTACCAAATGCGCCCGATACTCTCTTTGCAGCAGCTTCGGCCGCAGCTTTGCGTTCACGTTCCGCTTTCTCTTCGGCCAGCTTCTTAGCTTCAGCTTGTTTTTCAGCTTCGGTCTTTTCTACTACCTTTTTGGGAGCCTCTTTTTTAGGAGTTTCTTTCTTTTCCTCCACCACAATGGTCTCTTCCTCCTGTTGCGTGATAAGTTCTTGCTCTACACTCTCGGTTGGAGTCGCTTCTACTTCTTGCGGAGTTTCCATCACTTCCACATCCACCATAGTTTTAGGGTCGTAGTTGTATTGAGATTGATCGACCTCCCCCATAATAACAGGAACGCCGCCATCCTCCATATCATCGGGAGTAGTAAAGCTAATCAAAAGCAATATGCCTAGCAGCGCACCATTAGCCAAAATAGTGCCCAGTATACCTACAAAATTGCCTTTCTTTTTATTATCCATTATTTCGCTCCTTCAGGTGGTCGGGTAGCCAACACCATTTTATAATGATTCTCGTTGGCTATATTTAGTATTTTTACAATTTCACGATAAGGCACAGACTCGTCTGCATAGAGTGCCACAAACATTTCGGGCTCTCTTTGCGCATAGTCTTGCAAGTACGCCGTGAGTTGATCTAGCGCTATCATTTGCTCTTTCTCTCCACCAAAAGCCACATAGTAGTTTAGGTCTTTATCAATGATTACACGGCTTAGCGGCTTGGCAGAAGTCTGCTGTTTGCCTTGTGGAAGCAACACCTTGATGGCATTGGGTGATACCACGGTTGAAGTAATCATGAAGAAGATAAGCAGCAAGAAAATAACATCGGTCATCGATGCCATACTAAAGTTGGGTGATATCTTTGATCTGCGTTTTAATGCCATAGTCGTTTATTTTTTAGCTGGCTCGTTCAGCAAATCCATGAAAGCCATCGTGCGCGACTCCATCTTGTTGACCACACGGTCTACAAGCATTACCAGGTAATTGTATGCAAACATAGCGATGATACCTACTATCAAACCGCCTACGGTAGTAATCATGGCTTCGTATATACCCCCTGACAAAAGAGTGATATCTACATTGCCACTACCGGCATTGGCCATGTTGTAGAATGCACGTACCATACCTGTAACCGTACCTAAGAAACCAATCATTGGTGCACCACCGGCAATGGTAGCCATGATAGGCAATCCTTTTTCGAGTTTAGATACTTCGATGTTTCCTACATTCTCGATAGCAGCTTGCACATCGTTGATAGGACGACCAAGACGGCTGATACCTTTCTCAATCATACGAGCCGA
>CAMTOV010000066.1 GCA_947074235.1 uncultured Bacteroides sp.
GAGCAAGCATACCTTTTGTGTCTTTTTGATACCACTCAAATAAACCGCTCAACTTGTTGTTGAAAAGTACAAAGTCGATACCTACATTTAATGAGTTTACTTTTTCCCAAGTAAAGTTAGTTCTTACTAGAGCTGGTAAACTAGTAACTGCTGTTACATAGTTGCTATTTACTAACCATCCACCATAAGTGTTGTTTAGAGTCATAGTTGGCAAGTAAGAGTAGTTAGGAATATTTTGGTTACCAATTTGACCGTATGAACCTCTAAGTTTCAATTGATCTAACCAACCTCTTGTACCTTTCATGAAGTTTTCTTCAGCAACTTGCCATCCAATAGAACCAGAAGGGAAGAAACCGTAACGATTTGCACGAGGGAATTTTGAAGAACCGTCATAACGACCGTTTACTTCAACCAAGTATTTGTTCATGAAATCGTAGTTGATACGGAAGAATCCACCACGCACAGTATATTCATCATAATAGTCAGCAGCAGTTACACGAGTTGTACCACCAGCCAAAGAAGGAACTTCAATTACAGATTGACCATAAGAATAAGCATCTAATGTTTCTTGATAGCTAGACTCTTGGTTGAAACCAGCCATTGCTTTGAATGAGTGGTGTTTGCCAAGTGTAAAGTCGTATGTAGCATAAACGTTAATAGCGTTGTAGTCTGTATGGCGTTTATATTTTCTTAAATAGTCATTGCCAAGTGCAGGAGATGTATCGACACCATCTTGTACAGTTGTATACTTATTAGAGCCTGTATAGTAGCTATGGTCATATACATTCTTGTCAAAAGTATATTCAAAAGCAGCTTGGAATCCTTTGAATGGTTTGATAATTGACTTCAAGAACACACGAGGATTATCATTAATATTGATTGCTGGGTTTGCCATCAATACCTGATTTTTAGGAGTGAAGAACATTTGGCCAGCAGCAAGAGAGCTGATTTCTTCAGGCATAGTTCCTTCAGGATAGAAAGAAGCCAAACGTGTTCCGTAAATACCACCTAGTGTAGAAGATGGGTTAGATCTTTTGCTGTGAGCATAGTTTACAGTAGCTTCTTGAGTAAACCATTTAGTGATATCAGCAGACAAGAAAGTATTCAATGTGAAACGTTGGTAGCTATCTTTGTCTGTAATCAATACACCATCATTATCAAGGAAACTACCTGAAATGCGATAACGCAATTTATCAGTACCTCCCGACATAGATAAGTTGTGCTGCATTTGGAAACTTGTTTCTAGCATGTTTCCCACCAAGTCGTTTTCGTTTAGATAATAAACAGCACCATCAGTATCTTTAAACATACCATCACCGTATGTTTTGATAGAAGATGGATCTTTTCTGTATTGGTCTAAATATCCCATCCATTTACTTACGCTTGGAGCACCCATTGTCCAAAATTGGTCACCAGCTGAATCGTATACAGATTGTAGATATGTACCTAGCTCTGCTTGCTTAGGAAGGTTTACAGCATTAGCAAAGCTGAAGTTATTGTTATAGTTAAGTTGGAAGTTCGTGTTGTTCTTAGGGCGTTTTGTTGTTACCAAGATAACACCACCCGCAGCACGTGCACCATATATAGCAGTAGAAGAAGCATCTTTCAATACAGAAATTGTTTCGATATCTTCAGGGTTAAGCATATTGATATCACCCTCTACGTTGTCAATCAAAACCAATGGGGCGATGTTACCACCATAAGAACCATCTGAATTTTGAGTACCGATAGAATAGGCACCACGGATTTGGAATGATTTACCAACACCCGCTTGATTACCACCACTCGATACTAACAAGCCTGGTACATTTCCTTGTAATGCGTCAGCTGCACTAATAATAGGGCGGTCACCGATAATCTCATCCATCTTTACAGAAGATACAGCACCTGTTAGGTTCGCTTTCTTTTGAGAGCCAAAACCAACAACTACTACTTCGTCAAGGGTTTGAGAATCTTCTTGTAGAGTTATATTAAGAGTATTGCTGGCACCAACTCTTACTTCTTGAGGATTGTATCCAATATAAGTAATAAGAAGTGTAGCTCCTTCAGTCACGTCAATTGAGAAGTTTCCATCAATATCAGTGATTGTTCCATTTGTAGTTCCTTTAACTACAACATTTGCGCCAATGATAGGTTCTCCAGTAGCATCTATAACTACTCCGGATACTTTTTTCTGCACACCTTGTTGGATGATGGCAGTTTCATTTGAGCTTTTCAAGGTTTGTTCTGCAGTGTTATTTGCTTTCTCTGCAAACAAACTTGAGGTACAAGTTAAGATTAAAATTAAAGCGCATATTCTTTGTTTATCTCTTTTGATAAAAGAATACCTTGATGATTTTTTTTTCATACTTTTTCTAAATTGCAATGGTTTCTAGGTTTTTATGGTACAATTAGTTTTGATAGTGGTTATAATTTATTTTAACAAACTATCGCTTAAAATATTATAAAGCAACTTTTTTCATTTGAATGTCGGTTTTGTGTTAAACATGTTATTCTATTGTCTCAGTTTTCTTTTCTTTGTTTAAAATAATTACGCTATGCCATAAAAGGTATGGAACCAACACTAAACAGAGTGAATAATTGTAGTAAAAATACATTTTTCTACATATAAACTATAGTGTAATGTTTCGTTTTATTGTCTATTATGTAGATGTAAAACGTTATAAAACAGTATGATAGCGTGATTTGATATAAGATATATTATTTGTTTATCAACCCCATTTTATCATTATCTATCTAAGTTACTCTTTTTTTCAGAATCTTCTATTAGAGTACTTTTCTTTTTTGTATAATCATTGTTTTTTATGAATTAATTAGGCGATTTCTTGTTATTTATCTCTTCAGTTATGATTATTCATTTTTTCTCATTTCATGTGGTTTTCTGTTTTTTGTTCAATTTCTTCAAAGGTGATTTTATTATAAACAATTAGATGAATATAACCGCTTTATTCTCTCTTTGTATGGTGTTAGTTAATATTTATAGATGAAATTATTAATAAATTAAATATAAAAACATAAATACTTTAGTAATATGATTTTAATAAGTAAAAATTACATTAAATATGGTGCTTTTGCGTTAAACTATTTATCAGCGCTTTTATATTGTTATTCAGTGTGAAAAAAACTATACAAATACTTATGGGGCAATATTTAAAACTTTTATCCGTCAATTATGATATCGCTTTTTTGATTACATTTGTTAGTCTCAATTAAAACACACACAAAATTGGGAAGATATATTTTACTCATATTCAGTTTCATCCTTTCCTTCTTACTTGCTACTCAAGGAGAAGCCAGATCCTCTTTGTTGTTCCCAAATCGTGAATTAGTTTCTGTTGACACTGTTATTGCTAACGCTATAAAATATGCTCCTAAATTCGAAAAGATTGTCGATGATTATAAAGCTCAGCTTTATGTAAAAGGTCATCTTGATTTGAAGAAGAAGAACTTTACTTTTAGGTATCTTCCTAAGATGTTTCGTACTAAAAGAGGTGTTACTGAATATTTGGTTGAATCTTATAGTGATTTGCATTATACATCCCCCAATATTTACGATCAAAAGATTTTGGCAACTTATGGTACCACCTATGGTCGCAAGTATCATGCTACAATGCTTGAATATTTCAATATTAATATTTATGCGTCCACTCTTTTATACAATCGTCTTCTATCACCTTTGGCAAAAAATGGGGCTCGTTATTATAAGTATCAGATAGATTCTTTGATTTATAAAGATGAAAGGGTTGATTATAAGGTGAGGTTTATTCCAAGAACCAAGAGCGACCAACTTGTTGGTGGATGGATGGTGATTAGCGATGCTACTTGGAGTATACGAGAAATTCGATTTTCGGGGCGATCGGGGATGTTGACATTTGAAAACCTGATAAAAATGGGCGAAGTGGGATGTGATGATGAGGCACTCCCCAAACAGTATGATTTGAATGCTATATTTAGATTTTTGGGAAATGTAGTGGATGGAAGCTATTCGGCTGCTCTAGATTATAGTGAAATCAAATTGAAGGATGAAGAGGAACAAAGTGTCAAAGAAGCCAAATCTTACGATTTAACAGAATCTTATAACTTGCAATGTGATAATCAAGGCGTAAAAAGCGATAGTGCATACTTTGATTCTATTCGTCCTATACCTTTAACCGAAATGGAGATGGATATTTATCGTGATTATGCTTATAAGGAAGATACAGTAACGGTTGTATTGCCTAAAAGAAGAAAAGTATTTTGGGGTTCTGTAGGTGAATTTTTGGTGAATGATATAAAACTTGATTTGCCTTCAGTGGGAAGTGTGAGGTGTTCCCCGTTAATCAATCCACTTTTATTGAGTTATAGCAAAAGCAATGGCTTTTCTTGGCGGCAAGATTTTAGATTCAATCGCTTATTTGCTAATGATAAGCTGATAAGAATAGTGCCTCGTATTGGATACAATTTCACACGCAAGGAGTTTTATTGGTCTATGAGTGGCGATTTTGAATACTTTCCTCAGCGTCAAGGGAAGATTCATTTGAGTGTAGGCAATGGGAATCGCATTTACAGTAGTGATGTTTTGGATGAGTTGAAAGCGATACCGGATAGTATATTTGATTTTAATCAAATTCATTTAGACTATTTTCATGATTTGTATTTTAATGTACGTCATAGTATTGAGGTGATAAATGGCTTGAATGTGATGGTGGGGGCATCCATTCATCGTCGAACTCCTGTGAAGAAGTCTAAGTTGGTGATTCTTGACCCAGAGTTTGATGTTCCTCCAGATATAACTGATAAGGTAAAAAACGCCTATATTAGTTTTGCTCCACGCTTACGTGTGGAATGGACTCCTTGTTTGTACTATTACATGAATGGTAATCGTAAGATAAATCTGCGATCTATATTTCCTACCTTCTCGGTAGACTATGAGCGTGCGATAAAGAATTTCTTTAAAAGCACGGGAAGTTATGAACGTATTGAATTTGATTTGCAACATCATATTAATTTAAATTTGATGCGTAATCTCTTTTATCGTTTCGGATTCGGGTTTTTTACTAATCAAGATGAGATGTATTTTGTTGATTTTGAAAATTTTACTCGCAATAATTTGCCAAGTGGTTGGAATGACGATATCGGAGGAATGTTCCACTTATTAGATGGAAGATGGTATAACTCTTCTAATAAGTATGTACGGGCTCATTTAACATTCGAAGCTCCATTCTTATTTATGCGTCATTTATTAAAATATTCCAGATATGTTCAAAATGAACGATTGTATGCAAGTGCTCTCATGGTGCCACATCTCACTCCATATATAGAATTAGGATATGGGATAGGTACACATGTTTTTGATTTTGGTCTTTTTGTGGGTTTTGCAAACTGGGGCTATAGTCAGGTTGGTTGTAAGTTTACATTTGAATTATTTAATCGATAAATTTTTTTCTAAATCATTTATCGATAAAGGCCATAAGTGGTGCGTAGTACTTGAAACTCTGTACGTCGATTGATAGCATTGCATATTTCTTGTTGCTCTTCAGAAAGTGATAAGATGAATTCTTCGGTCAGCATATCACCCACTTTAAGGAAAGGTGCTTGTTTTACGGTAGTTTTATTGGCTACCTTAGGCTTTTGCTCACCATACCCCTTGGCAGTAAGACGATCGGATGCTATGCCTCCGTTTATTAGATAACGCACCACTGATTCGGCACGGCGTTGCGATAGGCGCTCATTATAATCGTCGTTTCCTTTATAGTCGCAATGTGCGGCAAGCTCTATTGTTACGTTAGGATTATCGTTTAGTAGTTGAATCAATTCGTCGAGTGATGAGGCGGATTGAGGTGTTAAGTCGGCACGGTCAAATTCATAGAAGATGTTTTCTATCAACACAGGACGAGTGATTGAAGCTAACGGAAACTCCAGTTCGTAGGTTCGGTCTGCCTCTATTGTATCGGTTGCAAGCTCCTGTTTTCCATTAAGATAACCACGACAAGTGGCAAGCATCACATACTTTTGGCCAGGTGCTACTCGCTGTGCAAACGAACCATCACGCTTCACATTAATCTTCTGATAGGTACCATCATCACCTACTAAAGTAATAACAGATTCTGGCAATGCGTCACCATCTTTATCAAATACCCATCCCATCACTGTATGGTTGATATCGGGTAGCTCGAAACTGTATATATGATCCCATCCGCGAGCATCGCCTCTATTTGATGAGAAGAATCCTCTATGCGGTGCTCCTGGTTCGAAGGTCATCCCAAAATCATCGGCAGCAGAATTGACAGGTACACCCATATTCTCAACGATCCATTTTCCTCTCACTGAGTCGCGCTTTGCCGAGAATATATCCAATCCTCCCATGCCGGGATGTCCGTTGGATGAAAAGTAAAGCGTTCCATCTGGGCCAAAGGTAGGAAACATTTCATCACCGGCACTGTTTATCTCTGGGCCAAGATTGTCTACATATCCAAATCCATCAGCCACCACATTGATTCGCCATACATCCACTCCACCATATCCACCTGGCATATCTGAAACGAAATAGAGAAAATCTCCTGCAGGAGACATTGCTGGGTGTGCTACCGAAGAGAGTGAGTCGTTAAGTATAGCACATTTTATTGGGTTGCCCCAAGTAGCCCCCGAACGAGCTGAACTATATATCTCTGCATATACCGGAGAGTCGGGTGCAGTGCGACAACGAGTGAAATACATAGTTTTGCCATCTGGAGAGAAAGAGCAAGCTCCATCTTCAAAGTCACTATTTACTGCCGATTCTAAAGGCTCTGGTTTTTGCCAATTTTTACGTTCGTCTCGCTTAGACATAAAGATATCTGCACTCTTCATGCCGGTTATCCCATTCAGGTCATTACCTTTTGCTTCGTTGCGGGTAGAAGTAAAATATAAGATATCAGGATCTCCGCTCGCATACATCGGAGAGTAGTCTGCTCTGCGAGAAAAAAATAGTGGTATACGTTGCACGCTATGGCGAGTAGGATTATCTTTCCACTGTTGTGCCATCTGACTAGAGTATAAACCATTGAGAGCTAACGTATCATTGGGCATATAGGCAAGATAATTCTGATAAGTAGTAATGGCAGGCTTGTATTCTCCATTTTTACGCAAACTTTCTGCTAGATAGAAATGACTTATTGAATCGGGATAATGATAGCGAATGGCATTCATATATGCCCCTTTAGCACGAAGGTTGTAGTTGGTTAGTCGGTAGCAAGTGGCTAGTTTAAAAGCTGTTTCTCCACGTAGTTTTCTATCTTTTGGTGGGATAGTAGAATATGCTTTGCGATAATGCTTAGCTGCGTCAAAATATTCGCCACGGGCAAAGCTTTGCTCTGCCTTCTTCAAACTCTTGCTTGCACCACATGAAGAAAGTAGAAGGGTTATTAGTATGTAGAGAATATATTTTATGCGCATAATTGTAGTATTATAAACTCAAAAATGGACGTTTTATTGCAAATCTCTATAAATTAGAAGTTGAAACCTACCGACAAATATAGTACATTTGATTACATTTGTAAAAATGACTTTGTTATGAAGCAAGAATCAGTTGTTTTAAGATGTTTGGTAACAATTGCTTTATTAAGCATTGTTTACTCTAAGTGTTTGGCACAAACAGACAAACATGATTTATTTCAAGATACGATAAATAAACCTAATATTGACATGACTCTTTTAAATAATTATTTAGAGTCAGAGTTTAATGTTAAGCAATATATGTTTGAAATAAATACTCCTCGACGTTCTAATAGTATTGAACAACTCTCTATCGATAAATTGCGATTGCCTAGATACAATCAACAAATTATAATCGATCAATCTCCCTTGCATCGTGGCGAGTATGACACAGGAGGTGCATTACATCAGTTTAATAGAAATAGTGTATTAGTTGGAAGTGGTTCGCGTACCAATTTAGTTGGATTGGGTGAAATCAGTGAAGCGTCGATTGGTTATTACTACCAAGCCAATAGCCGATTGATAGTTGGTGGATATATAGGTGCAAGTACTTTGCGTGCTCCACATCAGTCGGCAAATCAATTTGAAGTTGGTTCTAATCTTTCGTATCAGATAACAAATACTTTAGTTTTTCATGCCTTTGGCAATTATACCTTCGGAAGACCTCACCCAACACTTGGTAGTTTGTATAATACTGGTAGTTTTGGCGGATATTTTGCTATCGATATGGGAAAACGGTTTGGGTTAGGTCTTGGTGGGCAAACTTGTTATAACCCACTTTCTCGTAATTGGGAAGCTGCACCTATTGTTATGCCTTATTTTAAGGTTAATGAAAAAGTTGCCATTCAGCTCGATATTGGTGGTATATTGCAAGAGGTAATAAAAAATGCTATACAAAATAAAAATGGTACTAATATAAGAGGAAATAATAATGGTGGAACCATCATGCCACCACGTATGGATATACCTATCAGAGGTCGTTGAAGATATCTTACCTAATAAAAATGTCTGCAATAGTAGTTGCAGACATTTTTATTAGGTAGATTATAGTTAGTTTTCAAATGGTTTGCGAAATGCACATCCACTCTTCCATTCCGAACAACCGAAGGCTGTTTTTCCTTGAATGATGGTGCCTTTGCCGCAAAGCGGACAAGGTTGACCTACTGCAATAACCGTAGCTGGTTTGGGTTCTGCTTTCTTTGCGCTAGGTTTACGAGTGCGTTTCTTTGTCTCCTTCTTCACTTTCGCTGCTTTCTCAATCTCAGCCTTGGCGGCATCTTGAATAGTGATGCGACGATTGGTGTTGTCGGACAAGACACTGAACACAACATCCTGTACCATTTGTTTCAGCTCTTCCAAAAACTGGCGAGCGTCGTAGGTTTTCTTTTCTATCTCACGAAGTTTTTTTTCCCAAATACCAGTTAGCTCTGCCGATTTGAGTAGCTCCTCATGAATCAATTGAATCAATTCTACTCCGGTAGGGGTAGCTACTAGATTTTTCTTCTCCTTACGTATGTAGTTGCGCTTAAATAGAGTTTCGATAATAGCTGCTCGCGTTGATGGGCGACCGATGCCATTCTCTTTCAAGGCATCACGAAGTTCGTCATTATCTACTAGTTTGCCTGCAGTTTCCATTGCCCGAAGCAAGGTAGCCTCAGTATAGGGGCGAGGAGGTTGTGTCCATTTCTCGTTTAAGTCGGGCAAATGTGGGCCGGTTTCTCCTTTTACAAAAGCTGGTAGCACATCTTCTTTTTCCTCTTCATTATCTTCATTGTTGATAGCAGCATCTTTCGATTCTTTGGCAAAAACAACACGCCACCCAGGTTCGATAATTTGTTTGCCGGTTACTCTAAAATCTATATCATCTACTTTACCTAGCACAGTAGTAGTTGAAATTTTACAATCGGGATAAAACGCTGCGATAAAGCGACGTGCAATCAAATCGTACACACTGCGCTCCATATTGGTTAGGTTTTGTGGATAAACGCCTGTTGGGATGATGGCATGGTGATCGGTTACCTTTGAGTTATCAAACACCTTCTTCGATTTAGGAAGCGGTTTGCCCTCAAGTATCGAGGTAAAGCGTTCATAATCTCGTAGTCCTTTCAGAATATTGGGACACTTAGGATAGATATCGTCGCTCAAGAATGTGGTGTCAACACGTGGATAGGTGGCCACCTTCTTTTCGTAAAGTGCCTGTATCAACTTGAGTGTTTCATCGGCTGAGTATCCAAATTTCTTATTGCACTCAACCTGCAAGGAAGTTAAGTCGAACAAACGAGGTGCAAACTCACGACCATCTTTCTTCGTCACATTGGTCACGATGAAAGGTAATTCACGAATGCGCTCTAGTAGTTGTTCACCCTCTTCGCGGCTTGCAATGGGGTCAATGCCTGGATTGTCAATCGATTTACCTTTGCCGCCATTCTTTTCCTCCTCGGCAGCAATCTCTTCATCACTTTTGCGGATGAGCGCCGAGAAAGTAGTGTTGCGATAAACTGTTTTTAGTTCCCAATACTGACGTGACTCAAAGTTTAAGATATCCAATTGGCGGTTTACAATCAAGGCTAGGGTAGGAGTTTGAACTCTACCAATAGAAAGTACTTGTTTATTTTGTCCATACTTGATAGTATATAAACGAGTGGCATTCATGCCAAGTAGCCAGTCGCCAATAGCACGAGAAAGTCCTGCTTCATAAAGTGGCTTAAATTCAGAATCATCTTTCAAGTTAGCAAATCCTTCACGAATGGCCTCTTCGGTAAGCGAAGAAATCCAAAGGCGTTTAACGGGACAGTGTGCACCAGCTTTTTGCATCACCCAGCGCTGTATAAGCTCTCCCTCTTGGCCGGCATCACCGCAGTTTACAATCTCAGTAGCTGCTTGCATCAGTTTCTCAATCACTTGAAACTGTCTTTCGTAAGTAGGATTGCCTATTAGCTTAATGCCAAAACGAGGAGGAATCATTGGAAGGCTACCCAAGCTCCATGACTTCCAAGCCGGAGTATATTCGTGCGGTTCTTTTAGTGTACACAGATGACCGAATGTCCAAGTCACTTGGTATCCGTTTCCTTCTATATATCCATCTTTTTTATTTTTAGCTCCGAGCACGTCGGCTATATCACGAGCCACAGAGGGCTTTTCGGCAATGCATACTATCATTCTTCTACTTTTATCTTTAGCATGGCAAAAGTAGGCAAATTTAAGGCAGGAACAAAGCGTGTATAATGAATAAAACTTTTTAGAAATGGCAAATTGATACTAATTCTTGCTTTTTATCGTGTTCTTTACTTTGTGAGCTTCATCCAATCTGTCTTCCCATAGATAATATTCTGTTTCTTTTACGATGACGGTTGATAAAAGTAATAAGCAAATTAAGTTGGGGATAGCCATTAGGGCATTCATACAGTCCGAAATATTCCATATTAATGCCATATCCATTACTGAGCCAACAAATACGGCCACAATCCATGCCATGCGATAATAAATGATGAGTTTGTGACCACCGAGGTACTCAATGGATTTTTCTCCATAATAAGACCAACCGAGAATGGTGGAAAATGCGAATGTTGCAATACCGACGGTGAGTATAATCGGTCCAACAATTGGAATTTTATCGAAAGCAGCTTTAGTGAGAGCTGCTCCATGTGTGCAATCTATGTCAGGGTGAGCTATCACGCTACTTACCAACACTAGACCTGTGAGGGCACAAATGATAACTGTATCCCAAAATGTGCCTGTAGAAGAAACAAGTGCTTGACGTACGGGGTTGCGTGTTTGAGCAGCAGCAGCCACTATGGGTGCTGAACCAAGTCCAGATTCATTAGAAAATAGACCGCGAGCAATACCAAATCTAGAGGCTATAATAATGGTAGAGCCCAGAAAGCCACCACCGGCTGCTTGAGGAGAAAAAGCAGAGGAAAATATCAATTGAACCGTCTCTTTAAGGTAAGAGGCATTGAGAAATAGAATCACGACACAACCCAATACATAGCTTACTGCCATAAAAGGGACAAGTGTGCTACACACTTTAGAGATACCTTTCACACCAAATACTATAACTAACATTACCAATACTGACATGACTATACCTATATATATAGCAGGTATATCATAGGTGCTGTTTAACATAATGGTTATTGAATTGGCTTGCACTGTGTTGCCAATGCCAAAAGCTGCTATTGCCGTAAAGATACAAAATAACACAGCTAGCCATTTCATCCCCAACCCATGTTCTAAAGCGTACATCGGACCACCTGCAAATTCTCCATTCTCTCTCTTAACTCTGTATTTAACCGCTAGCAATCCTTCCCCATACTTAGTAGAAATGCCAAGTACGCCAGTCACCCAACACCAAAAAACTGCACCTGGACCACCCAAGCTGACAGCTGTAGCCATGCCAATGATATTTCCTGTACCGATAGTTGCAGCAAGCGAAGTTGCTAATGCACCAAATTGGCTAACATCGCCTTGTGTACCTTCGTCTTTAGCTACAGATAATTTGATTGCTTTAAAAAGATGACGTTGCGGGAATTTTAATTTGAATGTTAAAAATACGTGTGTACCTACTAATAAGATAATCATGGGCCATCCCCATAGAAATGAGCTTAGAGAAGAAAAGAATTGTTCCATAAATAGTGAGATTATAGTAGTGTGTGCTATTGACTATTATTTTGCTTTAAATAAATGAATGTTTAGTATCATTATTATTCGAAATTAATGATTTCGCTGGCAAGTTAGCAATAAAATAGATAAATATCTTATATTTTGGAGAAAAGATGTATGAAAGGTATAGGCAAAAAAAAAGGAGTCACGCTTGACTCCAACCTTTGTTAACCTTAAATCTAATACTATGAAAAACACATTGCAAATATACGGACTTTGATTAAACCTGCAAACAAAACAAGGAATAAATCATGTTGTATAACATAAATTAAAGATTTAAGTGTTTGTAATTATCGATTTGATAATAAAAAGGTGTTTTTGAGAATAACGAACTAGTATTTTAGCTACTTTTGCGCCCGCAAATTAATAACGATTTAAATTAAATGAAAAAAGTATTATGTGCAGCAATAGTGTTTGCTGCCGTGTTGGCTAGTTGCTCACCAACCAATCAAAGTA
>CAMTOV010000067.1 GCA_947074235.1 uncultured Bacteroides sp.
ATTGATTGATTGACTGAGATAATGTCTTTTTTTACTTCTACCACCCTTTCGTGAGTGTGATGTCCATCATGATCATGTTCGTGATGATGGTGATGATGTCTGTCTTCTGTACACATAATAATACTATTTTAGTTTGTTATTTAATCATCAATAATTAGCGATTTAAGAGATAACTCTCTGCCATGTAGCAGTTGTATATCTGCTGCTCCACACTTCTCGCATTGCCTTATATACTGTACCGACGGTTTAAAATCGGAATTGCAACTATTGCAATGCATCAAGGGGGGATGTTTTATCAAATTCACCTTTGTATCTTTCAGTATAGCATCCGACTTCAACACTGCATCTAGCGAGAAAAGCAAAGCATCGCAATCTACACCTGCCCACTCTCCCACTTCAATATCAATCTCTTTGATGCGCTTTGCCTTTGCTTTGCTAGCCTCATCAAGAGCCAAGTCGGCAATACTCATTGCAATAGATAGTTCATGCATAATCGTTCTTTTTATTTAATCGTGCCGCTGCAATAGCCAACTGGCCCACGGCTACTCCTCCATCATTGCAAGGAATGATAGTTGGGTAATATACATCCAACCCTTTATCCTCTAACTCTTTAATCAACAACTCAGAAAGCAATCTGTTTTGAAACACTCCTCCGGCCAGTAATACTTTGTTTAGATTAGTTTCATTGGCATATCTCTGCATGATAGCCACCAGTTGTGCTACCAAGCTTCGATGAAACCTCATAGCTACAATAGCAGTTTCTACATTATCTTTTATATCAGCCAACATACCTTGAAAGATAGAAGACATATCCCAGTCGCCTAGCGCATGGCTTGAGTAGATCTTTGTATCAAACAGTGCTGTAGTAGCAAGCTGTTCAAGCCTCATAGCCGCTTCGGCTTGATAGGTATTTACATAGCATACGCCTAATAATGACGCTACTGCATCAAACAACCGCCCTGCCGAAGAGGTAAGTTGATTGTTTAGTGGCGAAATAAGCAAACGAGATAACTGATGAATCTTATCTTCTCCAACTTGGTTAATTAAAGTTGGTGGTAGCATATCTAGCGAACCGTAAATAGCATACAAATAGCTTACTGCCATACGCCAACACTCTTTAGCTGCTTTATCGCCTCCAGGGAGTGAAACATACGGCAAGTGAGTCAATCTTTCATACTGTATTCTATCACATTTCATCACTTCACATCCCCAACTTTCTCCATCGTCGCCATAGCCTATTCCATCCATCGATAGTGCCAAGCACTCTTCTGTTAAATCGTATTCTACCATCACCGAAACCGCATGCGCATGATGGTGTTGAATATAATATAGAGGTAGTTTCTTCTCTTTAGCAATCTGTTCAGCTAGTTTAGAAGAGAGATATTGTGGATGGCTATCGCATACCAAGTATTGTGGCGTAAAATGGAACAGCGTTGATAAACGATTGAGGGTATCTTTATAAGCCTCATACACTTCATAGTCGGACAAGTCACCTATGTATTGGCTCATTAATATCTGATGTCCTACACCCAAAGCAAACACAGCCGTCATCTCTGCACCAAAAGCCAATCCACCATCTACATCGTCTATATTCATGATAGGTTCTGGAGCGTATCCTCTGGCTCTTCTCATCACTTGTGGCTTATCATCTATCACCCTTATCACCGAGTCATCCACTCGATTATAGATTGCTCGATTGTGCTCAACATATAAATCGGAGCTATTCAAAAGATAAGCTCTAGCATCTGTGTTATCTCGCAACATTGGTTCGCCACTTTTATTGGCACTAGTGAACACAATAGCCTCCAATCCACTCTTCTTAAATATCTCATAGTGTATAGCCATATACGGAAACATCACCCCTATTGTATGTAAATGGTCATTGATTTGAGAAGAGAGCTTTCTTTTCTCATTGAGCAAAACAATGGGTCTTCTCCATGAAAGAAGTTGTTCCCATTCTTTTTCACTAACTATCATGTTTTCAGTTACCCACTTTTCGCTATTACACATCACTGCAAAGGGTTTTATATATCTTCTTTTCAGTTCTCTGAGTTTCTTTACAGCCTCGTCGTTGGTAGCATCGGCCAACCAGTTGAAACCCCCTACTCCCTTTAAAGCTACTATCCCGCCTTTCAGTAAGGTAACCGCTATTTTATCTACAATCGTTTGATAGTCATTTATCACCGTTTCGCCTATGTAAGCCGTATAAACCGGCCCACAATGATTGCAAGCAACCGGCTGCGCATGAAATCTTCTATCCAATGGATTTTTATATTCATCGTTACAAATAGAGCACATCTCAAACTCTTTCATTGTGGTGAATGGCCTATCATAAGGAATAGACTCTACAATAGAGAAGCGAGGCCCACAGTGAGTACAGTTGACAAAGGGATAATGAATGCGATGAGACTGTTGGTGATAATCGGCTAGGCATTTATCACAAATGGCGATATCGGGACTTATTCGAGTGATATCTCCACAACTATGATTGCTTGCTACAATCGAGAATTGATGAAACTCGAATTTAGCTTCTGTCTCACAGATTTCAATATCGGCAATGTGAGAAACAGAAGGCTTCTCATTTACTATTCTTTGTAGAAACAAATCCTTTTGAGCTTCGGTAGATTGCAATTGTATAAAAACGCCGGAAGTATTATTTTCGACTGTACCACGTAGATTCAACTCATGAGCAAGCACATAGATAAATGGTCTGAACCCAACACCTTGTACAAGCCCCTTAATCGTTATTTCGTATTGTGCTGCCACTACTGGATAAATTTATTAAATACAGTTCAATAATGTTAAACAATTAAGCATTACTATTTGTTCAATATAAAAAAGAGTGAAAAGCAATGTGTCTAGCTATACCCGGTAAAATCATAGAAATAATAAATCCGAAGGATTCATTAAAACAAGCCATTGTTGATTTTGGTGGAATACAAAGAGAAATATGCATAGCTTGGATAGATGCCAATGTAGGAGATTACATCCTTGCCCATGCAGGAATGGCCATCTCTGTTATCGATGAAGAAGAAGCTCGACTAACAGTTGACGCACTCAATAAAGTAGATCAATTGAATTTAATCCTTCCAGAACAGAATTAGCTAAATGAAAACAGACAATCCATATCGAAGTGCAGAATACGGTGAGAAGCTTATCAAGGCAATAAAGTCTATCATCACTAGACCATGGAAGATTATGGATGTATGTGGAGGACAAGCTCATGCCATTGCTAAATACAACTTGGAAGAGATGCTCCCCAAAGAAATACAGCTTATACATGGGCCCGGTTGTCCGGTATGTGTCACTCCACAAAAAACTATCGATATAGCAATTGACTTAGCGCTCAACCAGCAAGCCATTATTTTATCATTTGGCGATATGCTTCGTGTGCCGGGTAGCGACTACGATTTGCTTACTGCAAAGTCTATGGGTGCAGATATTCGCATTATCTATTCACCACTAGATACTATTAAGGTTGCATTAGAAAACCCGGATAAAGAAGTTGTGTTGTTTGCTATAGGCTTTGAAACAACAACTCCTATTCATGCCCAAGTTATTTTAGAAGCAAAAAGGCTTCATATTGATAACCTTTCTTTACTAACCGCATTATTTGCCGTTCCTCCTATCATTGAGCACATGTGCAACTTATCCGACTTTAAAGTGGATGGAATATTAGCCGCTGGTCATGTATGTGCCATTACCGGATTGGACGAATACAATCGGCTTGCCCAACAATATAAGATACCTTTTGCCGTAACTGGCTTTGAACCTGTAGATATATTGCTCGGCATTTATGCCAACATCAACCAATTGGAATCTCAACAATATACTGTGGAGAATCCATATGCACGAATTGTCTGCAACGAAGGCAACCAAAAAGCAAAAAAGGTTCTAAATCAAGTATTCGAACTAGCCGAACAAGAATGGAGAGGCTTAGGCAGTATAGCTTCAACCGGATTTAATATTAGAGAGGAATATGCACACTATGATGCCTTTGCTAGATTTAACAAGAAGCGAGCAGCCATAAGTAAGAAAGAGCCATGCATTGCGGGCGAGATAATGAAAGGACTTGCCACGCCCAAGAGCTGTCCTTACTTCGGTATTTCATGTAAGCCAGAGTTGCCATTGGGTGCTCCTATGGTTTCGTCCGAAGGGGTTTGTGCAGCTTATTATAGATATAGAAAACTTGCTTAAACATAAATAAGAATGATACCTTTTGAATGTGCCATACCAAGAAACAATCATGATACTATACAACTAGCTCATGGTGGAGGCGGAAAGCTAACGCAGCAGCTTATAAGTTCTCTCTTTTACCCATACTTCAAAAATGAATATTTAGAGCAAGAGCATGATAGTGCACAAATCACTTTGACTAGTAACAGAATAGCCTTCACAACCGACTCGTTTGTAGTTGATCCTCTATTCTTCCCTGGTGGTAATATAGGCGATTTAGCTGTGAACGGTACTGTCAATGATTTACTCTGTAGTGGTGCTACACCCAAATACTTATCTGTTGGCTTCATTATTGAAGAAGGTTTTCCAATAAAAGATTTGATTGAAATAGTTGATACTATGGCTCAAGCGGCAAAGAAAGCAGGAGTATATATTGTGACGGGAGATACTAAAGTGATTGAGAGGAATAGAGGTAATCAATTATATATCAACACATCGGGCATCGGTTTAATTGAAAATAAAATATCAATTTCTCCAAACAAAGTGAAGCCCGAAGACATTATAATTGTAACAGGAAGAATTGGAGAACATGGAACATGTATTCTTTCTACTAGAAACAATCTTGGATTTGAGAGCGAAGTAAAAAGTGATACAGCATCATTAAATGATATCGTATTCAATTTATTAGCAAACATTCCTGATATACATGTTTTGAGAGACCCTACAAGAGGCGGCTTATCGAGTACATTAAATGAGATTGCACAGACAGCTCATGTAGGAATAGAGATTGAAGAAGATGCACTTCCCATAAGCGATGGAGTGAATGCGGCTTGTGAGTTATTAGGAATGGATCCTTTGTATATAGCCAATGAGGGTATTCTTCTTGTATTTGTATGTGCTGAACATGCCAATCAAGCACTCGATATCATTAAAAAGAGTGAGCATGGAGAGAATGCTCAAATCATAGGAAGAGTGACTAAACAGAATGATGACATCGTACTTTTAAAAAGCACCTTCGGCAATAAGAGGATTATCGAAATGATGTCGGGAGAGCAACTTCCTAGAATCTGTTAATACGTTAACATTAATAATATGAATATGAAAAAGAAGAGCAAAACGTTCTATCAAGAACTAACAGACAAAGGGTACTCCAGAAGGCAGTTCCTTAAATTCTGTGGCTTGATGGGTGGTATGTTAGGATTAAGCTCAACCGGAGTAGCCAAGATGGTTGAAGAGTTTGAGAAGAACCCCAAGCCAGTGATTATCTGGTATCACTTTCAAGAGTGCACATGCTGTAGCGAATCTTTTATCAGAGCTTCGCACCCCATTATTCAAGAGATTTTATTCGAATTAGTGTCATTGGAATATACAGATACTTTGATGGCCGCTGCAGGAGAACAAGCCGAATGGGTGCGTGCTCAGGCTATCAAAGAGAATTATGGCAAATACATCATGGTAGTTGAAGGGGCTATTCCTCTTGGCAATCCGGGCTATTGCACTATTGCAGGCAGAAGCGCTAAAGATGTATTTGAAGAAGGAGCAAAAGGAGCGGCTGCCATTATAGCATGGGGCAACTGTGCTAGCTCAGGCTGTATTCAAGCTGCCTATCCTAACCCTACAAAGGCTGTGCCTGTGCACAAGCTCAATCCACACAAGCCTGTTATCAACGTGCAGGGATGCCCACCTATTGCCGATGTAATGGCTGGAGTTATCTCTTATTATGTAACATTTGGCAAACTGCCCGAATTGGACAATCAACGCCGTCCTAAAGTATTCTATTCTCGTCGCATTCACGATACCTGTTATCGTCGTCCTTGCTACGATGCAGGCTTGTTTGTAGAGTCGTTTGATGATGAAAACGCTAAAAAGGGATACTGTCTTTATAAGATGGGATGTAAAGGACCTAACACATACAACTCTTGTGCTATCATTAAATGGAATAACAATGTGAGCTATCCAATTCAATCGGGACATGGTTGCATTGGTTGTGCCGAACCTAATTTCTGGGATAAAGAACCTCTTTATGCTACACTACCTTCTATTACGGGTATTGGTGCAAGTGTTACGGCTACTGACATAGGTGTAGGTCTAGGCGTGCTGGCCGTAGCTGGTGTTACAGCACATGGCATAGTAACAAATGTGGTAAAGCGCAAACTTATCAAAAATCAATTTGACGATGATAGTTTGAATAAAGAAGATAGTGACGCAACTGATAAATCGCTCGATGAAAAGATTGAAAGTCTTGAAAAGAAGATTGAAGAGATAAGAGTAGACCAGTTGAGATATATGGGAGGTGAAAACAAAGTGCCCCCAACAGACAAACCTCAATAATTTATTAACCAGACAAATAGAATATTATGATAAAGAAAGTAGTTGTTGACCCTTTAACCAGAATTGAAGGGCACTTACGAATAGAGGCAGATATAGAAAACGGTAAAATTGTGGATGCTTATAGCACAGGCACCATGGTTAGAGGCATTGAGATTATTGCTCAAAATAGAGACCCTAGAGATGTATGGGCATATGTGGGGCGTGTATGTGGTGTATGTACCTCCATGCACTCGCTGGTTTCGGTGCGTGCTGTCGAAAATGCTCTTGGCATCATTGTTCCGCCCAATGCAGAGATGGTAAGAAACTTGATGCTTGGTGCGCTTACTATGCAAGATCATATCACACATTTCTATCAGCTTCAAGCATTGGACTGGGTAGATGTGATGAGTGCGCTCAAAGCAGACCCAAAAGAAGCTGCTGCTATTGCACAATCGTTATCGGCATGGCCAAAGAACTCCATTGGATACTTCACCGACGTACAAAATACAGTGAAGAAATATGTCGAATCCAATCAGCTTACGCTCTTCTCTAATGGATATTGGGGACATCCGGCATACAAGCTCCCACCTGCTGTCAACCTAGTGGCATTGGGCCATTACTTAGAAGCTCTAGAAATTCAAAAAGAGATTGTAAGAATACAGACTATATTTGGTGGTAAGAATCCGCATCCAAACTTCCTAGTAGGTGGTATGGCGTGTGCTATCAATGTAGATGGGCCTAATGCCATCAATATAGACCGACTTAGTTGGGTGAATCAAATAATCCAGCAAGCAGAAATCTTCATTAAGCAAGTTTATCTGCCCGATGTGTTGGCTATTGGTTCATACTATCCAGAGTGGACTAAAATAGGTGGTGGGTTGCGCAACTACATTGCCGGGGGCGACTTTCCTATGGATCATTTTGGCGATTTGTATTCATACAAAATGAAACGAGGCATTGTAACCGACCGCAATTTAAGTCATGTAGAAGAGTTTGACCCAATGGCCATGGATGGATTAGTAGAGTATGTCAACAACTCTTGGTATGACTATCCTCAAGGCAAGAACGTTGGTTTGCACCCATCTGTTGGAGAAACCATTTTGAACTACACAGGCAAGACTCCTCCATATGATTATCTAAACCATGACGAACCATATAGCTGGATTAAGACTCCGCGCTACAAGGGCATGGCTATGGAAGTAGGACCATTGGCTCGTTGCATCGTGAATTATGCAGCCGGCAATGAACCTGTAGTAGAGATAACTAACAGGTGCTTAAAGAAACTCAATGCAGGAACAGATGTTTTATTCTCTGTAGTAGGCCGCACATTGGGTCGTTCTATGGAGTGCGCATTAGTTTCAGAGTGGATGAGCGATTTCTACGGTCAGTTGGTTAGCAACATCAAGAGTGGCGACCATCGTATGTTTAACGGAGAATTTTGGGAACCAAAAACTTGGCCTAAGTCGGCACAAGGCTACGCTGTTTGCGAAGCACCACGTGGCATGGTAGCCCACTATGTAGATATTGAAGACAAAAAAGTAAAACGCTATCAGATGGTAGTACCAACTACATGGAATGGCTCACCTCGCGACCCCAAAGGGCAACGTTCTGCTTTCGAATCTTCACTAATTGATGTTCCGGTGCACGATGCAGCAGCTCCACTCGAAATCATTCGTACTATACATTCATTCGATCCATGTATGTCTTGCGCAGTACATCTTTACACCGAAGACGGAAGTCACGTTCATCAATTGGATACTATATAAATTTTAAAATCATTGTGTTATGATAGAAAAGAAAGTACCATTAAGAGAGATTTATGTATGGCAACTACCCGTCAGGATATTCCACTGGGTAAATGCCGGTTGCATATTTTTCCTTATCATAACAGGTTTGCTGATAGCATATCCGCCAGCCATATTGCAGTCCGAAGGTGCCCAACAGCTTGGATATTGGTTTGCCTATCTCAGGTTTACTCACTATACACTAGGAGTTATATTGATAGTAAACTTCCTGGTAAGAATTTATTGGATGTTTGCCGGCAATAAATTTGCCCGTTGGAACAACTACATACCCCTCACCAAAAAACAATGGAGAGGAATTTACGAAACCCTCAAGGTTGATATCTTCTTGCTTAGCCCTAAGCCTATTTACGATATTGGTCACAATAGTTTGGCTGCTGTAACCTATGGTGGATTGTTTATGATGCTTATAGTTCAAGCCATCACTGGTCTATGCCTTTGGTCGCCTACGGCCGAAGTAGTAGGAGCCGAATCTTTCGAGTCGTTAGCCTTTAGTTTGGGAGGATTAATGGTAGTAAAGCAAATACATTACTATATGATGTGGATGTTTATTCTATTCATGATAATACATATATATCTAGTATTCTATCATGATTATATTGAAAGAACAGGTATTGCCTCTTCTATCATTGGTGGATGGAAATTTATTGAAGAACCCGTGGCCAAAGAGTATGAACAAGAGTTGGCCAAAGAAAATATCATTACGCAAGAAAAAGAGATAATTAAAGAGCTGGAAAAAGAAGCTAAAAAAGAAGAGAAAACACAATCTAGTTAAAAAATGATGGAAGAGAGAATATTAATACTAGGAATAGGCAACTTGGTGCTTCAAGACGAAGGTGTAGGCATACATGCCATACAAGCTCTTGAGAAGAAGAAAGAGGAATTGCCTGCACATGTAGAGCTACTCGATGGTGGCACTGGTGGTGTAGGCATGATAGGAGTTTTGCAAGAGTATGATCGCATTATCATGATTGATGCAACCCTAGATAGCTCTCCGGCAGGTACTATCAAGAAGATTAAGCCTAAATTCTCGAAAGACTATCCTCGCCTACTCAGTTCGCACGAATTTGGTTTGCGCGATATGATTGAAAGTATGATTATACAGGAAAACATTCCCGAAATAGACTTGATTACCATTTCGGTAAAAAACTTCCAAGAGATTGGAATGGATTTATCGCCCGATGTTGAGAGAGCTATTCCGCCTGTTATCGAGATGGTAAAAGAGATGATATAACCACCTGATAATCAGTATCACTTTTTCATCATCATAAATTATATCATTTTTCCTTGATATCTTAATCATTTAACCTTGTTATCTTAATCATTTCACAGATAGAATGATTAAGATATCAAGGTTAAATAATATAGTTATCATATTAGCTCTAACAACTAAGTATTTTCGTTGAGCGTTTGCGTTTCATCGGCCTTATTATTATGGATAGACGACATCCATTTCTCGAATATAATAAGAAGCCACAATCCCATTAAGCCAACAAGTACGCCTAGTGTAGATTCGAGAAATCTCATCAACCCATTTATCAATGGCGAAACATCCGATAAGGTAGATTTTACGAAGATCCAGATGATAACAATGATAGCAATACGTCCATACCCTTTCAATGAGCAGAACATTGCAATAAGGTTTATCAAAAAGATGCAAACCGTCATTCCCCAGATAGAAAAATCGAATAACAAAAAATAGATATATCCAATAAGTGCTCCTATAAAGGAGGCTACTACCCTTTTCCATCCTACCAAAAACGAGCTTTTAATATCGGTATCTGCAAAAACGATAATTGCCGAAATGGCAGCAAGCATGCCACCCATATAATAAGATGTATTTTGAAATAAATGAGAGCAAATGCATCCCAGCATAAAAGCCAATAGTATTGTTAGCGGTCGCAAAAAAAGAAAAAACCAATCTATATTTGTAGTAAATTTCATAGATAGTTACTGCATTAAGGTAGTTTATATAGCATTATGCCCCATTCGCAATGCAGAATGAGGCACAATGTACACTAATTTTATATATGGCGTGCAAGTCTTTATAGTTGTTGAACTACATACATTTTATAGACCAACAATGCATGGCTTCATCTCACCTTTTGAGGAGAAAGGAAAAATTGAAAAGCAAAAACAAAACCCATTACTAATGCAATGCCTGCCAATCCCGAAAGACTCTTTCCTACAAGACTACTCAAACCAGCATGTGCATAGTCGGGCAGAATGGTAGTAAATTGTTGCAGCTCATCAAAAAACGAGTGGAATATTCCTGTATTTGCTATATTTGAAGCATTGTCTGCAGCAAAAGCGAGCGACCATTCTAGTCCGTCGGGGCTAGCTGAAGCCAAAAGTGAGAAAACGCATCCCACAACTATTGCACAAGCCGCTAGTTTTAAATTTAACTTTATATTTTTTCTCATTTCTACCAACTTCAACACACTCCAGATGATAAGGCCCTCGCCTATGCCGATAAACAAATGAATGAAAAGCATCTTTCCTATAAGTTCTGAAAATGATAGTGAAGTATATCCCGATAAACAAATTTCGGCGGTAGCAGCAAATGCACCAATCAGCAAACTAACAATGGGTGTAACTAAAGCTATGCGATTGGTATTGCCTTTGAATATGCGCATAGCCAAAGGATAGACAATTAAGCATGGAATAAAGCCCATATTAAACCAATTGCAGCCCAAAGCAAGCAATCCTCCATCGCCAAAAAACAGGGCTTGCACCAATAGCACTCCGCCCATGGTAAGGAAAGCGCCCCATTTGCCCAACAGCAGACATAGAAGTATTGCTCCTACTACATGCCCCGAAGAGCCTGTGCCTGGAATAGCAAAGTTGAGCATTTGCAAGGCAAACACCAATGCACCTGCCACGGCAGCCCTACGAAAATTGATGGTGGTAGTTTTGTTAACAGTTCTCTTTACGGCCACTGCTGTAGCACCTGTTTGTACAGCAGTTAAACCTACTGCTACTGCAGTAGAAATTAAAGCGCTTTCGATATGCATACTCTTTATTATTTATAAAAATTTGTGACTTAGTATATATTAAACAATGTTACAGTGATTTTGGTTGCATATCTTCTTTACAATTATTCAGTATTTGCCAATAAAAAGTTTATAAATGTTTCATAATACAAAACTTTTAAGATGTCAATCTGTTTAAAAATAATAAACAATACACAACGCCATTGACGATGTATCTCTTGTTTATTTTTTCTTACTTCAAAAAAAAATATAGGCTGAATAAATTTTTAATTTTAAAACCATTTGTATTATGTGTAAAGAACAAATTATTAAAGATGGAGCAATTAATGAGTATGTATTGGATGATTTCTCCAAAGGATATTCTCAGGTGAAAGACAACTGTTGGAATTATAGTATTTTTGCGCAAAACCCTCATGTGGATATCTTCACAAATGAGTTTAATGCCGGTTTTGTACAAGGCAAAATCCAAGGTAAAAAAGCAATAAAGGCTGCTCGCGATAATACATGGCGTAACTTCTTAATCTGTGGCACTCCACAAGACAATATATCAATCACCATTCCCGATGGTGCACTCGAAGTTGCCACAAAAAGTCTATACAATAATTATAAGTATCTTTATCAATGGCTCAAAGATCATGAGGGCGAACGCATTGCAACAAATATCCGTCGTCTTCTTTTCAGAATGGCGGGTATTTACGCGGGTGTAAAATATGACAAGCCTTCGAAAGTAACTTTCGAGATGCTCGATTTGGACAAGATGGAGCCTTCGGAACTACTTTTGGGAGGATATGATGCACCCGAAATTACTTTCATGGATATTTACTTGATTAATGCACAATCGGATATGTTTGACGTAGTGTCTGACGATATGGGCTTGGGCTATGGCGAAGCGCGTACAGATGCGCCGAAAGCAAAGAAACCAAAAATGGAATCGTGCTCGGCTTTTGTTAAATATGCCGAAGATGGTGAAATGTATATAACTCATGTTAGTTGGTGTGGTTTTTATACTCAAACCTGCACAGTGACTTATGCTATTGGCGATGATTTTGTGACTCAAAATGCTTATTCTCAAGGACAATTTGGTAGCAATGAAGATTTTGGATTCAACAAGAATGGTATTGCCTTCAATGAAACTACTCATGCACATCTTTATAATGAATCGAAAGAGCTAGGTATATGGATAACTTGGCGCTCGGCAGCAGCAGAGATGTTTGCCACCTCTATCGAAGATT
>CAMTOV010000068.1 GCA_947074235.1 uncultured Bacteroides sp.
AAGATTGAGTTGGATAGAGAGTTGGTGAAGTTGCCCAAAGCATTTGAGGAGATTGGGGGGATGTCGGGGTGATATTTTGCCAATAAATTATTTAGGTGTATTTGAAAATTTTGTCGGTTATTATGAAATATTCAAATATAGTTGAAGGATTGGAAAGTAGTATCTATTGATAAATTTAAATTACAAAGTAAACTTTAATTGATTTGCTTCGATGTAATATTTAATACGCTTGTTTAATATTTTATTGTTCCCAAAGGTACGAGCGGCGCTTATGTGGCGAAGATATCTCGTTTTCTCGCTACCGTCTTGTATCTCTCCACAATTGTAGGCTGTAATGAAGTTAATCAAATAAGCATTATCTTCTATCATTTGGTAATATCCGTCTTGGTTAGACTCTTCATCTACACAACTTAAACCATACAATTCGCATTGCATATCTATCAATTCAAGCGTTTTATAATTTTGTATAAACCTATCAGTTACCTCGCCATTAAAGTGAGTGGTGTCGATAATTTGCCAACGAACATCGCCCATAAGTCCACAATATGGCTCTTTGCCTTCATTGTCTGTGAAAATCAATTGCAGCGTAAGTATGGGTGACCGGCCACTTTCTTCTATTCTTTTAACTATTTTGCACGACTCAAAACTGCGTGAGCGGAATAATGAATATACTTTCTCGCTACAACTGCTGTCTACGTAGCCAATGGGTGTGTTGGCATACATTACTATCATGGCATATGAATCTTCAGAATTATACCAATCATATCGTAATGTGCAATATTGCCCTTCTTTTAAGTCTGAAATTAATGATTGAGCCTCAGAAGTAGCATAATAAAGTCCTTTTAGGTTGAAATGAATAGATGAATATCCAGTAACTTCTCTACCGTCTACGCCAAGGTGTTTGAAGAACCAACCATTCTCTTTGCTAGGCTTGCGTATTACTATCCACCAATTGAAGAAACCGCCAATAGCAGCAATGATACATGTAGCAGCGATAAACCATAAAAAATAAGGTACAGAGTCTGCAAACACTTCTTCGATATTGAATGACCACCATATTAATCCGATTGCAATGCACGATGTTATAATTGATGCAATGAAGTGACTAGTCGGGTCTTTTCTTGCTTCGCTTTCACTCATAAGATAAATTTATGTTTTATTTCTATTAAGTATTAAAGCTTATGCAGAAGATATTTACAATATTGGAGTCATTTTTGTTGCTTTTTGTGATAAGGTCTACTTGTAGTAGGGAAAGACTATAGTAACTTAAGGATTTGGTGGATAAATCACATTGTCTAAAATTGTGTCCAAATTGATATTTGCGCTATTACTTGTTACGGCTTCGTGCTTAATATAAAGGTCTTTGATATGTAAATCAGAAACAAGAGGTAACTTGTCTAGATTAAAATCGCTGCCATTCATGATGACATATCCATCTTTGCGAAAGGCTTTGTCATATTTTTGAGTTATGCTTTCAGCTTGTTTCGACACTAATCCTATCTTATGATCTGTTACTATATTGTTATTTTCGCTATCCCATTTATCTGATGGCGTAGGTGGAAAACTTACAATAATGCCTAGCTCAACATATTCTTCTTTTTTAAAGTCCTCGAAGTTAATAAGATGTGACTTTACTTTAATATTTGATACAGCTATTTGGTAAATAGCATCTTGGCAAACAGCATTATATCCTGATTTAAGCTCTATGCACACAATATAGTTCACCTCATCTTTATTTAGCAAGAATATGCCATCGCATTTTTTTCTAAAGCTGAGATTTTTTGAGTTGGGTAGCTTGAACTTTGTAGCGTGAATGTTTTGTTCGATAAAACTTGGCTTGATGTTGATGGCTAGACCATTATACTGAAATTCCACAGATTTCAATTTAGCATCATCTTCTTGTTTTTCCTCAATTTTAAGAGGGTTTACCGACAGGTTGAAATTGCCTCTATCGTATAATGTCGATAAATGTGCTTTATCAATCATAGAGATGCCGTATTTAGTTCTTCCCACTTTTCGTTGATATAGTTATCTCTTTCACTCAGATTTTTTATAGTATCAAAAAAAGTAGCAAATGGTATTCCTTGTTCACCAATAGGTAAATCCTTTATCACAACTTTCTTATCCTCGCGATAAAAATAGTAGGCTTTTATGTTTTCCTTTTCAAGATAGAATCTTCTATTCAGCTCCCTTTCTTTGCAGATAGAGGCAAACGTTTCTTCATCACGTTTTCTTATTTCACCCAATTTAATTAGTTGATTGATGCGTTGTATAAAGTAATCGCTATGAGTAGTGATAGAAAAACACATGTTTTTGTTGAAGCAAGCTGCAATCAAGTCTGCTAACTTTATTTGCATATCGGGGTGTAGGTGAGCTTCGGGTTCTTCAAAAAATATACTTAAGTTCACACCACTCCAATTTTTAATATAAAAAAGTAGTGGGCTAATCTCTTTGATAGATGATGCAGCAGCATTCAAATTAATTCGTTGTCCGTTTGATAATACCAAATACTCAGCGTCTTTATCGCTTACTAAATCTCCTCCAATCAGCTCTTTTATTCGCGAGAGGTAAAACTGCTCATCATTTTTATCTAGTATTACTCTTTTTTTGCCAAAATCGTAATCTCTTAGGAAATAGTCATACATCCCTGCTGCTTTTCCTATTGATTGTTTTAACGAGTAGTTGGCATTTACCAATGCTCCTCTAGCTGGTGGAAGTATTACAGGACGTTCAAAGTTTTTTTCAAATAATGTAATTTTGATAATTCTTTCAATGGCATTAGATAATGTAAATACCTTGTCTAGTAAGAGAGTTGCAGAACTTTTTTGGTTGTTTATACAGAGTTCTAATACATCCCAACCCATTAGTACTTTATCGACTGACGTTTTTTTACTCGTTCTATGGGTATAACTTATGTTAAGTGCATTGTCTTCACGACCTAAAGAAAAAATAAAGTTTACGTTGCAGATCAATGATTCATCTCCAACGAAACTTCTCATAAATGGCTCTGCTCCATCATTAAGCCATCGCCTTATTTCATCTTCTGTTATGGTGAAAGATTGCGACCTTTTATCTTCTTCTACTTTTTTATCAATAAGCTCCATTAAGCGTTCTGTTGTAAAAGCCGATGTAAGGTAATACATCAAATAGTTGACGTAGCTTTTTCCTATACTCGATTCTCCTGTGAAAATCATGAATGGTGCAAACTCTAGTTCAACGTTTTTCAGTGGGCCAAACTCATTGATTACGACTTTTATCTCTTTCATGTTATCAAAGTAGGATTATGCTATAATTTAGATGTAGGTTTATTTATTACACCTTATACAAAGGTATTATATTTATTGAAATAATGATATTTTATATTAGGAATTATTATTTCATTGAGAAATTACGAGCTATTCTCTTCCCCTTCAACCCACCATTTTTTGTCAAGAGCAGAATTACGAACAATTAACTAAAAACCCACCCAAAACACCCATCGCGGCACTTCAAAGAAATCGTCAAGACGTTTTTTACATTTCATACTGACGTTTTCAACAAATCATTAGGACGTTTTCATCATTTCATAGTACCAAATGCATCATTTCGTACTGCGAAAAAGTGGCTTTACAAGTCATCTGAGTGGGGTAGGCAAAAAAATAAGGAGAAAACGATGGTTTCCTCCTTATGGTGTGGTTTAGCCGAAAGCTAATTCATGATTGATGTTGCGAAGAACGGCATTTTGTACGACGTGTGCAAGTTTTGTAAGGTATCTAAATGCATGATTTTATTGCTAAATATCTTTTATCTTATTTGCATCATTTCAATTAATTAAGTACGTTTGTTAAAATAATTACTAATACTCATTTTACCGATGGCCATCAAGACTGCTTTATCGTATACGCAAATTGGGCAAAACCTCAAAAGATTTCGAGATCAATCTTTTCCCTGTCAAGAGATTCCTTTTCAACTATTGCTGGCCATTGGGGCTTCGTCTACCATTGTGCAGCGCTATCGCGATGGCAAGGGCACGGTGGCGAGCTACGACGGATTGCTCATCAAGGGGGCTTTGGCTTTTAAGTGTGCTACTACGGATGGGTTGATGGATGTGCTGGGGCAAATGAAGGTAGATGAGCGAGTGCGCAAGGCTGCTCCGGCTGTGTTGATGGTTAGCGATGGCGAAACATTGCTCGGATACGACCCTTCTGCCGATGAGTCTTACGAAAATCGATTGTCGCATCTCTATATCGATTATAGCTTCTTTACCCCCGTATGGGGTATCTCCAAATATCGAGGCATTGATGAGAACCCTGCCGATGTGAAGGCTGCCGAGAAGATGGCGAAGCTGCACGACGAGATTCGTCGCGAGAATGAGTTTACCAACGAGTCCGACCTTCACGATCTCAATATCTTTATGATGCGCCTGCTCTTTTGCTACTTTGCCGAAGACACGGGCATCTTCGAGAGCAACATATTTAGTGAGTCGGTGCGAAAGTTCACTCAACCCGATGCTACCGACCTGTCTAGTTATCTGTCCGATGCATTCGATATGATGGACGTAGAGCATCGTGGCGCTGACGTGAACCACTCAATCAGCCATTTCCCTTATGTGAATGGGGGCTTGTTTGGTAGAAAGATACAAGTACCTCGACTAGGCATTAAGGCTCGCAAACTGATATTGGAGTGTGGTGCGCTTGATTGGCGTGCCATCAACCCCGACATCTTTGGGTCGATGATTCAGGCGGTGGTTACTCCCGAACTACGTAGCGGACTAGGAATGCACTACACCAGTGTGCCCAACATCATGAAGCTGATTGGCCCGCTCTTTCTCGATGAACTAAAGGAGGAGGTGGAGCAACTCGAAAAGAGATTTCAAGAGAGCAAAAACCTTCAAGCCATTGGCGGTGCTACTCAAAAAGATCACGACAAAGTGTGCAAAAGCGTAGAGCGTGGGTGCAACGAACTGCTTCGTCGCATCGGTAAGATGAAGTTTTTCGATCCCGCTTGTGGTAGTGGCAACTTCCTTATCATCACCTACAAGAATATCCGCTTACTCGAAAACCGCATCCTTCATCTTATACAAAACACATCGGGAGCTTTCAACCTCACCGGACTGATGAGCATCATCAACCTCAACCAGTTTTATGGTATCGAGCTCGACGACTTTGCGCACGAGATAGCCATCCTTTCGCTTTGGATTGCCGAGCATCAGATGAATGCCCTCTTCACCAAAGAGTTTGGCGTAACTATCAATGCGCTGCCCCTCAAAACCAATTCGAGCATCATACAAGGCAATGCCTGCCGAGTAGATTGGAATGCCGTTTGTCCGCACACTAACGAGGAAGAGGTTTTTGTGATGGGGAATCCGCCTTATTTGGGTGCAAGGCTTCAAGAAGATGTACATAAAAATGATATGAAGTACGTGTTTGAACAACATTTGAAAGGGTATAATAACCTTGATTATATAGCATGTTGGTTTTTCAATCTTACGACTTATATAGGAGAAACCATAACTAAAGGTGCGTTTGTGAGTACTAATTCTATTTGTCAAGGCGAACAGGTCCCAATAATTTGGGAATATATATTAGAACAGGTCGAGATAATATTCTCTTATAAGAACTTTAAATGGGGAAACAATGCAAAGTTTAATGCTGGTGTTATTTGTACGATTATTGGATTAGGTAGTGCCAAGTGTAAAGCAAATAAAATTATTTATTATGAAAATAAAAGTAAGAAAGTAGAACGGATTACTGCTTATTTGACAAGTGGTAAATGTAAAATAGTAAAAGGCTCAAATAATGCTTTGATTGTTGGTTATGATATCTGTTTTGGTAATATGCCCAACGATGGCGGGAATTTATTGTTGACAGCCTGGGAAAAGGATCAGTTTATTAGTCAAGATTATAAAGCAGCTCAATTTATTAGACCTTACGTTGGTTCACAAGAGTTTATTAGAGGGCAAGAGAAATACTGCCTTTGGATATCAGATAAAGAATTAAATATTGCTCTTTCTATTCCTTGTATTAATGAAAGAATACAGAAATGTAGAAGAAGTCGTGAATTGAGTACAAGAGCTGCAACAAATGCTTTATCTGGAGTTCCTCATAAATTCGCAGAAATTAGAAATCAAGATACTGCAAAAATAATTATTCCACGAGTTTCGTCAGAAAGACGAAATTATATTCCTATGGGTTATTTATCTAAAGACGTTATTGTTTCAGATTCGGCATTAGCTGTATATAATGCTCCTATTTGGTTGTTTGGAATTTTAACATCGCGGATTCATATGACTTGGGTGTCAACTATTGGAGGAAGGCTAAAGTCTGATTATCGCTATTCTGCATCACTTTGTTATAACTCATTTCCATTTCCGCTTGCTTTTTCTGAAGAAAGAGAAAAAATAGAAGCCGCAGCCAACGAAGTGTTAGACTGTCGCGACTACCATTGTGGCAGTACACTAGCCGAGCTATACGACCCCGATAAAATGCCCGATGACCTACGTCAAGCCCACCATCGCCTCGACCTCATTGTAGAAAGCTGCTATCAAAGCGCACCCTTCGCCAATGATGAAGAGCGCCTAGAGTGCTTATTTAAGTTGTATGAGAAGATGACGAAGAAGAAGTAAGACTTGAATTATTAAAGATGAAACCTGAATTAATATTATCAATTGTAGTTGCAGTATCGACGTTTGTCTATACTATAATCAATGCTTTAATGCTTAGAGAGAACTATAAAACAAGAATGCAAAAGAACACACCTCATCTAATTGCATACTTGAAGTCGAGTGACGATCATAAAACTCTTAAATTGTTTATTAAGAATATTGGGGAAGGTTATGCTAAGAATGTTTCTTTTAATATGATAAGGGATTATAATATATTTAGAAGAGAGGATGGTTTATCTAGCGCTTATTCTTCAATAAAAAATGGTGTAAATTCATTTCCTCCAAACTATGAAATATCTTGTACTATAGATTTCTACGATGATGAGTTTATTTCCCATATCGATGATTTAGGTCTTATTATTGGGGTTACCTATTATAACAATAATGACTTGAAATTTAGTCAACAATATAATCTCCCATTCAATCAAATCCCTACAATTTATGCGAACCCTCCTAGTAGCTATATTGGTCAAATTGCTTATTATTTAAAAGCGATTGATGGTAAAGTTGGTAAGCTTAGCAATTGAAAAATAAACAATAAAACCAATAACCGAAGAGATGATTATAAGAGTTTTTATGCACAATGGTTTAATTTCTAATAAGATAGCATTGCAGCGCTGCATCCTACTAGATGCGTTTGCTGGCAAGGCGTGGTCAGCGTGCTGGCAAGGGCTACTCAGCGTGGTGGCAAGGCGTGGTCAGCAAGCTGGCAAAGGCTACTCAGCAAATCCGCTAGAAGTGTGTAATAAATAGGGTGTATTCATGCCGTTTTTTTACCATGCGAGACTTGAATTATTTAAATAAATAAACAATGAATGTAAAAGATATAATATCAGCGGTAGAGGGGCGAAGACCTGAATTTAAGTCATCATTGCCTACTAATTCGGATTTAGCCAAAACTGTGGTGGCTTTTGCCAACGATGCAGGTGGAGATATTTATGTTGGTATAAGCGATAATCCTAAAATGCTAGTGGGGCTGCCCGAAGAGGAACTTCATTGTATAGAGGAGCAAATATCAAATACGATTTATGACCGTTGTTACCCAACGATTTTGCCCGAAATATCATTCTTAACGATAGATGATAAGCATCTTATTCGTGTTAGGGTGTGTAGAGGTAGCACACCTCCTTATTATCTGAAAAATGAAGGCAAGCATCGTGGAACCTATATTCGTGTTGGCTCAAATAACAGACTGGCAGATGAAAGTATAATTATTGATCTAGAACGTAAACGCAGGAATATTTCTTTTGACAGTGAATTAATATTGGATAAAACGGTGCAAGAGCTAGATATTACTAGTTTTAAGCAACTGTATGAAGACAAAACAAATGAAGAACTAAACATTCAGGTGTTGCGCAAATTAGAGCTAGCCAGAACAGAACAAGGTAGTGAGTATCCTACCAATGCGCTTTTGCTGTTTTCGGATGACCCACTGCGCTTTTCTCTATTCCCAAATGCAAAGGTCGAATGTGCCCGTTTTAAAGGAACGGGGTCGGAAGAGTTTATAGATCAAAAGAGTATCACTACATCGATAGGATTGCAAGCTGAAGAAGCTTATAGTTTTATACTTCGTCATATCAATAAGGCTACAAAGGTAGAGGGCGTTTACTCCATTTCTCGGTGGGAATATCCTATAAAAGCTATTAGAGAAATTGTTAGAAATGCAATAGTGCACCGTCAGTACTCATTGATTGGAAAAGATATAAAGATTGCTATCTATGATGATATGGTAGAAATTACAAGCCCAGGATTACTTCCTCCATCTATTGATTTTTCAGAGATGGAGAGTCGGCAATCTGATGCAGTGAATAAAGTGATTGATCCTGTATTTAAAAAATTAGGAATTATTGACCAATGGGGAAATGGATTAAAGTTGGTGGCTGATGAAATGAAAGAATATCCCGATATTCAACTTTGCTGGAAAGAGGTTGATTTATCCTTTCAAATTCAGTTTATAAATAAAAAATATAATAGTGATGTCACTAATGTCACCAATGATGTCACCAATGTCACCAATGATGTCACCAATGAGAATTCGGTGCTAGATTTAATATCTAAAAAACCGGAAATAACAACAAAGGAAATATCAGAAATCCTAACTCTCAGCGAAAGGCAATGCAAGCGTATAATGGCACAACTAAAAGATAAAGGAATAATAGAACGTATAGGAACAAGCAGGATGGGCCATTGGACCATTAAACCATAAACATATAAACCAATAATCTATGAACAACAATATGGTAAACATAAACTACCTACAAAGTGGAGCGTCTAGCACCACCAACCAACTGGGGATGCGCCAGATGCAGGCCAAAGCCTATGAGGCACGTGATAAGCGGTTTGTATTGCTCAAAGCACCACCAGCATCGGGCAAGTCGCGTGCCATGATGTTTGTAGCACTCGATAAACTAAAGCATCAAGGCATCAAGCGGGTGGTGGTGGCTGTGCCCGAAAAGAGCATTGGCCGCTCGTTTGGTAACACGGTACTTACTAAGGGCACTGAGTTTCATTCCGATTGGAAGGTAGTGCCCTACTACAACCTATGCGATACCGACAATGAGAAAGACAAGGTGCAGCGCTTCAAAGAGTTCTTTCAGACTGATAGTCAGGCAAACATCTTGGTTTGTACGCACGCCACCCTTCGCTTTGGGCTAGCAGAACTCGACGATGAGGCTTGCAACGACACGCTGTTTGGCATTGATGAGTTTCACCATACCTCGGCAGACGTAAACAATGGATTGGGCGAGAACATCCGTCGCATCATGAACAATAGCAATGCCCATATCTTTGCCATGACGGGCTCTTACTTTCGGGGCGATGGTGTGCCAGTGCTACGTGCCGAAGATGAATTACGCTTTCATCCGGTGACGTTCGACTACTACGAACAGCTCAATGGCTACAAGCATCTCAAGAGTCTGGGATTGGGCTATAGTTTCTACCAAGGACACTACATCACAGCGCTCCATCAGGTGCTCGATACCAACAAAAAAACAATCATACATATCCCATCAGTGCAGTCGAGAGCTGCCGGCGCGGTAGATAAATATCACCAAGTAAAGCAGATTATCGACCTCTGTGGCACAACCATTGGGCACGACTACGACAAAGGTATCACTCTGGTGCGCACAAAAGAGGGCAAGGAGCTAAAGATAGTAGACCTAGTGGAGGATGATGCTAAGAAGCGCAACACTGTTTATGGCTTTTTACAGAATCTCAAGAGTGCCAACGATGTGGATATCATCATTGCACTGGGCACAGCCAAAGAGGGCTTCGACTGGGAGTGGTGCGAACACTGTCTGACCATTGGTGTAAGGGGTTCGCTCACCGAAGTGGTACAGATTATAGGGCGATGCACGCGCGATAGCGAAGGCAAAGAACATGCACAGTTCACCAACCTGATAGCTGCTCCCGATGCTACACAAGACGATGTGACAAATGCCATAAACGATATGTTAAAAGCAATCACAGCTTCGCTACTTATGGAGCAAGTAATGGCGCCATCGTGGAACTTTAAAACCCGCAAAGAGGAGGCCGAAGGTGGGCATCACGAGCGTGATATTGTGGTGGAGGGGTTGAAACCGCTCTCTACGGCACGCTCCAAGCAGATAGTGACCGAGCAGCTGAACGACCTAAAGGCTACTGTGCTGCAAGATCCGCTGATAGCTAAAGCGCTGAGTGGAGACACTCCGCCCGAGGTAATCAACAAGGTGATTATTCCTAAGATAATACAAGAGACCTATCCCGACTTGACTCCTGAGGAGAATGAAGAGGTGCGCCAACGCTTTGTGCTCGAGATGATGATGAACGGTAAGGAAGAGAAGAGAGATTCTGAAGGAAATAGGCTCATTAAACTGACTAATTTATTTGTCAATATCAACGACCTTTCTATCAATCTGATTGATAGCATCAACCCTTTCCAGAGGGCCTACGAGGTGATGTCGAAACAACTCACTGCGCCGGTGTTAAAGGTGATTCAAAATACAATAGCCGATAAAAAGTTGAATATGAGTATCGAAGAGGCGGTGATTCTTTATAAAGGTCCGTATCAGGAGTACAAAAAGAAACATACAGAAGCGCCATCTCTCAACCATCCCGACCCAAAGATTCGCAGGTTGGCACAGGCTATCAATGTGATTAAGAATTTTAAGATTCGCAAAGAAATGGGACTAGACTATGAATCCTCTATAAAGAAAGGAAAATAAGAAAATGGAGTGGCCAAAAGATTTGCTAGATATATTTGAGGAGGAGGAGTTCATTAATGTACATCCTACTCAACCCAAGGCTACGATAGACGACCGAATAAAAGCGGCATTCGTGGAGATAAACAAGTGGTATAAGACAAACGAACGCGAACCATCGGTTGATGCTGAGCGTCCTGAACGAAGCTATGCTATGCAGCTTAAGGGAATAAGAGAATCGGAGTGGAAGCGCGAATTGCTACGTCACTTAGATGAGTTTAATTTACTAGACGAGGAGTAATGATGGATGATAACGAATTGGATGATATACTGAAAGATCCGATATTCAATCTTTCGGAGGAGGAAAAGAGTTTATTCTCCTTTCCCGAAGTGCTACACGTGAAGGCTAAGAGAGAGAAGGCTGAGTATGTGGCGCAGCGTGTGGTATGCGAAGACTTCTTTAAGTATGAACCGCTGTTTAAGCAAGTGCATGCCGATTTGAAAGCGGGAAGACGATCGCTTATAAAATACAGTGAGAAGAACCTGAAACCAAATACCTTTTATATTATTTCGGGGGTTATGGTTTATCTAGAATCTATAGAGTGGGAGGAGCGTAACAAAAAGTTGCATCACCCCAATGGTCGCACTCATCTTATCTATGAAAATGGTTTGCAATCGGATGTAAAGGTGCATACACTTGCAAAGAATGTGTATAGCGATGGCTTTGTTATCACAGAATGCAAAGAGACCGACCAAGCAGCTTTTGATATGGCTTTCAATATAGATGATAAAGACAGGCATACAGGTTGGATCTATGTGCTGCGTTCGCTTTCGTCGCATCAAGAGATTGCTGAGCAAAAGAATTTATATAAGATAGGCTACTCTACAACTCCGGTGGAAGAACGTATAAAGAACTGTGAGTACGAACCTACTTATTTGATGGATAAAGTAGAGGTAGTGGCTTCGTGGAAAACTTACAACATTATCACTCAAAAGTTTGAAGCGCTTCTGCATCAGTTCTTATCTACGGTGAGATATAGAGTGAAGGTATATGATTTAGCCGGCGAAGAGCATGAACCAAAGGAGTGGTTTGTTGTGCCATTGCCTATCATTAAATCTATCATCGAGCATATCATCTTGGGGGATGTCGTGAATTATAGATATAACCCTACGTTGCAATTGCTCGAGGAAGTAGAGCCTACAGAGAATAAACTGGAATCGACAAAGATTGATACTACTGGGTGGGCTATCCTCTCGTTGATAATTAAGGATGTATACTTCAAAGAAATCATCAAGGGGGAGAAGACCATTGAGTATCGTGAACTGAAAGATAATAAACATGGAACATACACCTGGGTAGAGAAAGAGACTGGTAAACGATATCTAAAGAAATTTGATGCTTTACGCCTCTATGTGGGCTATCACAAAGATCGAGATTCAGCACTAGTTGAGGTGGTTGATACCACTTACGACCATGAAACAAGAATTATTGAGTATCATCTAGGTAAGATACTCGAAGTGAATATAAAGAAATAGATTGTATTGTAAGCATCCGATAATCTACCCGTTTTATAGTTAACTAGGTCTACTTATTT
>CAMTOV010000069.1 GCA_947074235.1 uncultured Bacteroides sp.
CTATAAATCTCAAATGTTTGATGACACGAATCAATACGTACCACTCCATTGTATTCAGTCGATAACCAGATTCTTCCTTTCGAATCTTCAAATAGATTGTTTACTACATAGATTTGAAGCTTCTCCATCAATTCTCCTATGTTAACTGCAACATCTCTTTCGCTATCGTATTTGAAAAGACCTCTACCTGATGTTGATAACCATATTTCGCCATTTCTTAGTTTGCAGATTTGTGTGATGTGGGGAGACATTTCGGTGCCATCTGAATAAACGGAAATGTGATGAAATAAATCACTTGCTTTATCATATCTCATCAGCCCGTTATAGAAACCAATTAGAAAGTTGTTATCATCATCTTCGAGCAGACAACGTGTATAATTGCTCTTGATGCTGGTTGAGTCATTTGGAGTATTTAAATATTGGGTGAAAGTAATTCCATCAAACTTATTAAGGCCACTTTCGGTAGCAACCCATATAAAACCATCATTATCTTGATAAATCTGATTAATAAAACTACTAGATAACCCATCTTCTGGAACATAGAGCTTGCCATTTTGAGCTACAGCAGTATATGATGTAAGAATAGAACAAAAAACGATAGAAAGAAAAGAACGTGTTTTCATGAGATCGATTAGTTTAAGCTTAACAAATATAAACTTATATCTAAAAGACTAATGTGATAAATTGCTCTTATTGCTGAGATGTAACGTTGATAAAACAATTTGTAACATTTAAATAAAGATGTGATACCACTTTTAGTATCCAGGTAACGGGCTAAATAGTAGATTGGTGTTAATTAGTATATTTTTGTAATAAATCAAAGACCTATAGTTTAACCATTTAATCCTTGAGAATTATGAAAACTTAGAACCCTTATTCTCTTTAAATCTATTTACTAACAAAAATCTTTTTATTACTAAAAAAACGTTTTATGAAGAGCACTAAATTTAATTCAAAACTTTTGGCCTTAACCCTTCTCTTTATGAGTATGCCATTTGCCATATTTGCGCAAAGCATAGCCATAAAAGGAGAGGTGAGAGATGCAAACAAAGAGCCTATTATTGGGGCTAATGTATTGGTAAAAGGTACTACTAATGGAACTATTACCGACCTGGAAGGTGGTTTTTCTTTGCAAGTACCAGCTAACTCTACACTCGTGGTAACATATGTGGGTTACCAAAAAAAGGAGATACCTGTAGATGGTAGAAAACAGTTTAATATTGTATTGGAAGAAGATTCTAAGTCGCTGGATGAAGTAATTGTAGTAGGTTATGGTACGGCTCGCAAGTCGGACGTAACAGGTTCTATTGCTTCTGTTCAAGGTGGCGTGTTAAGAGAAGTGCCTGCTGCTAATATCTCTTATGCACTGCAAAGTAGAGTAGCTGGGGTAGACATGACACAAACATCTTCTAAGCCCGGTGCTAATATGCAGATTCGTATTCGCGGTACACGTTCTCTTACAGCTTCCAACGACCCACTTATCGTACTCGATGGAATTCCATTTATGGGCAATCTATCAGATATCAATCCTAGCGACATTAAGAGTATGGATATCTTGAAAGATGCTTCATCTACTGCTATCTATGGTTCGCGTGGTGCCAATGGTGTAATCTTGATTACTACTAACAAAGGAGCACAAGGGCAATCTGCTCGTGTTACTTATAATGGCTATTTCGGTCTAAAAAGTGTATTCTCTAAATATCCTATGATGAATGGAGAAGAGTTTGCTCAGTTAAGAACAGATGCTGGAATATACACCAACTCACTAGATGAGTCGGATACAACAAATACCGACTGGCAAGATATGCTTTATCAAACAGGTATTGTTACAAGCCATGATGTGAGTGTAGCAAACGGTACTAAGAATGGTAGCTATAGCGTAGGTGTAGGCTATTATTACGATGAATCGAATATCCCAACTCAATCTTTTGAGCGATATAATATCCGTGCTACTATCGATCAAGGTATAGGCAATTATCTTCGTTTTGGTGCATCTACCATTACTAATTATAATATTACTAAAGGTGGTCAGATTGGTATTTACAACCCTTTGAGCGCATCGCCAATTGCTAATCCATATAATGAAGATGGTACATTGAGACGTATTATTCGTATGCCACTCGATGACCAATGGGTGATGACAAAGAGTGTACTAGAAGGATTAAGTGAAGATTGGGTAAACGAAGCTACCGCTATCGGTTCGTACAATACGTTCTACGGACAAGTAGAGTGTCCTTGGGTGAAGGGGTTAAAATATCGAATCAATGTAGGTTTAAACTATCGTGGTGGAAAGACTGGTGCGTTCACAGGTCAAGGGGTAAATAGCACCAACGCTACTACAGAATCTACAGCCTCTATTCAACATACCGAAACTACCAATTGGGCTGTAGAGAATATGCTTACTTACGATCGTACCTTTGCTCAAAAGCATCAACTTAATGTAGTGGCTATGTATTCGGCAGAGCAAACGAAGTATACTAGATCATCTATGTCGGGCAAAGACATTCCTGCTGAGTATTTTCAATACTATAATATAGGTCGTGCTGATGGTGAGATTACAGTAGATCCTAACAATCAAGCTTATGAAAAGAGTGGATTAATCTCTTATATGGGTCGTGTGATGTATTCGTATGATAATAAATATATGTTGATGGCTACTGTTCGCTCTGATGCTTCGTCTCGTCTTGCCAAAGGACACCAATGGCATACTTATCCTGCTGTTTCTTTGGGATGGAACATCAAGAAAGAAAACTTCATGGACAATGTAGATGTGGTAGACATCTTGAAGGTGAGAGCCGGTTATGGACAAACATCCAATCAAGCTGTTGCTCCTTATTCAACACTTGGTGCATTGAGCACACGTCCTTATAACTTTAATACAACTTACCTGACAGGTTATTATGTGTCTGCACTTCCCAATACTACTCTCGGATGGGAGTATTCTTCTACATGGAACTTTGGGGTAGATTTTACCTTGTTTGGTGGCCGTTTATCTGGTACATTAGAGTATTATATCCAAAAGACTCACGACTTATTGCTGAATGTAAATCTGCCTTCTACATCGGGTGTAAGCAGCTATATGGGCAATATTGGTAAGACTCAAAACAAAGGTATCGAGTTTACATTGAATGGTACAATTATAGACAATAAGAATGGATGGACATGGGATGCTGGAATCAATATCTATGCAAACCGCAATAAACTAGTTGAATTGGCTTCGGGTCAAGAACGTGACGAAAGTAATAACTGGTTTGTGGGTTATCCTATTAATTCTATTTTCGATTACGAGAAAGTTGGTTTGTGGCAAGAGGGAGATCCTTATCTTGATATACTTGAGCCGGGGGGAAACGTAGGTATGATTAAGGTGAAATATACCGGCGAATACAATGCCGATGGAACTCCTGTTAGACAGATTGGAACGGAAGATAGACAAATCATCAGCATGGAACCTAAGTTCTTGGGTGGATTTAATACGCGTGTAGCATGGAAGAATATTGATTTGACTATTATTGGTGCGTTTCAATGTGGTGGTAAATTGATTAGCTCGCTTCACTCTGCTAATGGTTACTTGAACCTGTTGACTGGTAGACGCAATAATGTAAAGGTAGATTACTGGACTCCAGAGAATACCGATGCTAAATATCCGAAACCTGGTGGTATTATGAGTGGTGATAATCCTAAATATGGCACAACGCTTGGATATTTTAGTGCTTCCTATATGAAGATTCGTACTATTACTTTAGGCTATAATTTCAATAATATGCCTAAGTTGAAAAACTTTGGAATAGATAACCTTCGTGCTTACGTTACTATCCAAAACCCATTTGTATTGTTCTCGCCATATAATAATGAGTGTGGCTTAGATCCTGAATCAAATTCTCTAGGTAATGAAAACGTAGCGGTCAGTATGGTAAGTCGTTTCCCTATTGTGGGCACCAATACACCAGCTACTCGCAACTATTTGTTTGGTATTAATCTTACATTCTAACAAAGCATACTTAATATGAAAAATATAATTTATAGACTCAAACAGGCAGTGCCATTGGTATTGGCCATCTGGTTTGCCACTTCTTGTTCGGATGTGCTAGACGAACAACCTCGTAGCTTCTTCGAACCGGGTTTCTTCAAAACCGAAAAGGGTGTTTATGGTGGATTGACATCAATGTATGCACACTTGCGTTATATCTACGGTCAAGCTTACTACTACAACTCGTGTATTACGGGTACTGATGAGGCTACCTATGCTCAATCGGCCGATGGTAACTTCAAGGATGCCGACTTGTCGGGAGTAGGAAGTTTAACTCCTAGCAGTTGTCGCACAGATGTATTGTGGGGAGTAGCCTTTCCTAATATAAATACTGCAAGTGGTATTATAGAGAATGCTGTAGAGGCAGGTATTGATAACAGCTTGATTGCTGAGGCTCGCTTCTTCCGTGCTTTCGATTACTTTTTGTTGGTACAAACATTTGGTGGTGTGCCATTGGATTTAGGTGCAGGCGAGTTGATGTTCAATACAACTCCTTCGCGTGTATCTGTACGCAACACAGTTCCCGAGGTATATACTAAGGCCATCTTCCCCGATTTGCTCACTGCCATTAATGATTTGCCCGATACTCCTCGTTTGACAGGAACGGTGACTAAGACAGTTGCTAGATTGTTGCTTGCAAAGGCATATCTAACCTACGGTTGGTGGTTGCAAAATCCCAATAATATACCCACTTATCCTAGTTGCGAAAGAGTTGACCCCGATGGACAAAGTGCACAATGGTATTTCCAGAATGCATACAATGTAGCTGTGGCTGCTATTAATAGCCCTGGCCCTTATGCTCTTCAAGATTCTTATTATCTAGTCAATGCAGGGCCTAATGACCGTAATAGCGAGATACTTCTTTATGCCGATCATACAGAAGAGAGTGAATATTATAACGCTGGAAGTTTGACTTATAGTGGTGGTAGTGCACCCGACAACTTTGCGGGATGGATGATGACTTGGAACTATACCAATATGACTAGCTCTACCAATGACTCTTGGACAGCTAAGATAAATCCAGTTCAGCGCGCTGCTACTCAACCACTGGGTAGACCATGGACACGTATGTGCCCTACTATCAATGTCATCAGAGACATCTTTGCCGATAAGACCAACGACTCTCGTTATGATGGAACATTTACAACCGTTTATCGTGCTAACTGGCCAAAGGGGGGTAATACTGCCACTTCTGTATACAATGCCAATAACATGATTATCTATCCGGGAGATGCTGTGTTGAGTTTCTTGGGTGAAGAACCTTCTACACCTATCACTTATCCTAGCGGACAAGGCAACAGTAATATTGGAGCAGGCGAACTTCCTGGAAGATCGGACTTCGTGGTATCTCCAAGTGGAATAAGCCGCGTTGTATATCCCGGTCTTTGGAAACTAGGCCCTTATCGCACAGACAATGGCGATGGACTGGGACAACCCAATGCAGGTAGTACCCGTCCGTTCAATATTCTCAAGTTTTCAGAGTTTTATTATGTAGCGGCTGAGGCTGTAGTAAAAGGAGCAACAGCTCAATCGGGCATGTCGGCTAGAGACTTAATTAATGTGTTGCGTGCTCGTGCAGGTAAGTGGAGTTGGAGCAATGCCGATGCTGCTGCAAAAGTCGCCGATAATAGTGCTGCAATGACTGCTGCTACACCAACCACTATCACCATCGATTATATTCTAGATGAACGTTCGCGTGAGTATTATGCTGAAGGTTATCGTTGGTTCGATTTGGCTCGTACTCAAACTTGGAAGCAACGTGCCGGTAGTTACGAAATCTGTGGTGCTAGTTATGGCGACCATACAGCAACTACCGTAACACGTCAGATTGATGACTTCTTATATCTTCGTCCGATACCAACCGGTCAACTAGAAGGTATGGAGATGACGGATGCTGAAAAAGCTATTTATCAAAATCCTGGCTATTAATTATTGACTTTACATAGTAATTTAATTCCGGTAAAAGATTGTTTCCTATTTATGCTGGTGAGAAGAGATTGAGGTATTAGACTTCTCACCAGTTTAAACGTTATATTTAATAGCATGAAACTAAAAACACATTATTTACTCCTTCTTTTATTATCATTGCTTTCTACATCCACAATGACGGCTAGCGAGGTGTTTGTATCTCCTAAAGCTACCTTCCTATGGATTACACCAAGTGGTGCTACACCTATTTTAGTCGATTCCATCGAAGATAAAGGTGTAATGCGAGCCATTGCAAATTTGCAAAGAGATGCAGAACAGGTTACTGGGCAAGTGCCTAGTTTGTCTCTCGACCCTAATGCTCGCGAAATGCTTATTGTGGGCACTGTTCAACAAAATCGTTGGATTCAACAATTGATTAAAGATGGCAAAATTGATGGTAGCTTATTGAAAGATAAAAAAGAGAAGTATATCATCACTACAGTCGATGCTCCGTTCAGTGGGGTAGACAAGGCGGTAGTGATAGCGGGTAGCGATAAGCGTGGAGCTATTTATGGCATATACGAGCTTTCTAAACAAATAGGGGTATCTCCTTGGTATTACTGGGCAGATACACCCATAAATAAACAACCTGTCATTGGCATACTCGATGGAGTTTATACCGATGGTGAACCTGCCGTGAAGTATAGAGGTATATTCTTAAACGACGAATGGCCTGCTTTAGGCAGATGGGCTTCGGCTACCTATGGTGGTTTTAATAGTGACTTTTACGAGAAGGTATTCGAATTGATATTACGATTAAAAGGCAACTTTCTATGGCCGGCTATGTGGGCTAGTGCTTTCTATGACGACGATCCCATGAATGGAGTATTAGCAGACGAGATGGGTGTTGTAATGGGTACGTCGCATCACGAACCTATGGCACTTGCTCAACAAGACTGGAAGCGTACTGGAAAAGGTGAGTGGAACTACCATACCAATAAGAAGAACTTGGATGAGTTCTGGGCAAAAGGCATAGAGCGTGCAAAAGACTGGGAGACAGTTGTAACAATCGGGATGCGTGGCGATGGCGATGAACCGATGAGCGAAGAGTCGAACATCGAGCTATTGCAAAACATTGTGAAGGATCAACGAAAGATTATCAGTCGTGTAAGTGGTAAGAAGACTTCCGCAACACCTCAAGTTTGGGCGCTATACAAAGAGGTGCAAGATTATTACGACAAAGGTATGCGAGTGCCCGATGATGTTACGCTATTGCTTTGCGACGACAATTGGGGCAATGTACGTAAGCTTCCATCGCTCGATGCTAAACCACGAAAAGGGGGATATGGCATGTACTATCACTTCGATTATGTGGGTGCGCCGCGTAACTCCAAATGGATTAATATTTCCCCAATCCAACGAGTTTGGGAGCAAATGAACCTAACCTACAATCACGGTGTAAAGGAGTTGTGGGTTGTAAATGTGGGCGACTTGAAACCTATGGAATATCCCATATCTTTCTTTATGGATATGGCATGGAATCCGAATCAATACAATGAAGAGAACTTAATGCAACATACCATTGACTTCTGCAAACAGCAGTTTGGTGATCACTATGCTGAAGAGGCGGCTAGACTCATTGATATGTACTCCAAGTATAACAGAAGAATTACTCCCGAGCTACTCAATGAGAATACGTATAGCTTGACCAACTACAACGAATGGCAAACTGTGAGGCAAGAATACGAAACACTTTTGCTCAATGCATTGAAGCTTTATTATCTTCTGCCAAACGAATATCACGATGTTTATAATCAATTGGTTCTTTATCCTATTCAAGCTAGTTCTAACCTATATGATATGTATTATGCGGTAGCACAAAACAAAGCTTTGGCCCAACAGCAAAACCCCGAAGCCAATTATTGGGCAGATCGTGTAAAAGAATGTTTCGTGCGCGACTCTGTATTGACTAACTATTATCATGCTATGAACGATGGGAAATGGCAACACATGATGGAACAAACTCACATTGGCTATACTTCGTGGAATCATCCAGATGTAAATATAATGCCTGCTGTGACATATGTAGAAGCTATTCCTAATAATAACTATGTATTTGAGGCGGTAGATGGATACGTTTCTATAGAAGCTGAACATTATACCCGTTCGTCTGCTGGCGATGGGTTGAAATGGATTACGATTCCTAATATGGGAAGAACATTATCGGGCATTACTACAATGCCCAATAACATACACCCTAACAAGGAAACATTCGTAGAGTATGATTTCACAGTCGATAAAGCACAACAAGCAAAGGTGATTGTTCGCTTTTCGCCTACGCTCAATTTCAATGATAACAAAGGTCTGAGTTATGCCATTAGCATAGACAATGCCCCCGAGCAAGTGATAAATTTGAATGGACACTATGATGGTGAACTAGGACAATGGCAAGCCCTGCATGTGATTGATAGTGAGACGATGCATCAACTATCTGATGCAAAAACACATACGTTGAAAATCAGACCACTTGACCCTGCATTGATTGTACAAAAAATAATGATTGATTTAGGTGGGCTTAAACCATCTTATTTAGGTCCTACAGAAACTTTAAAGTAATAATAACTCACGATGAAATGAACAAATATGGTTAATTATTATTAGCATCACACACAACAAACAAGCAAATTGCAATTAATGACATGAAAAGTAACAGTCGTCTTCTAAATAGAGGCGACTGTTGTTTTTTTATAATACCATAACACCCCGTTTTATAACTGTTACATTTTTGAAGGTAAACTGTATTATTCTACACGTAGAATGTTAACACTTATCGTGTAGAATGATTAAGATTTGAACTAACTTGTAATATGTTATATTTCAAGATGAGTATTTATGGCAAAGAAAAACCCATTCCCTATTGAAACATCAACTGGGAATGGGAAATTCACCTTTAATAACTAATTTAATTAACCAATATTTATTTAACTATTTTGCTTACATAAGTTTTACCTTCAGATTTCACTTTAACAATATATATACCTCTTGACAAACCTGCTATATCTATGCTAGATACATTGTTGGCTGTCATGCAAGGAGCACCTTTAATGTCGTAGATTTCTACATCTGAAGCTTCTTCGCCACCAAAAATCAACATACCGTTTTGAACTATTACTTTAACGACTTTTGAAAGTGTCTGGATGATGCCTGTTCCTTTTTCCTTAAGCATGATATTGTCCATATGATAATTGGCATTATTCGAATTTACCCCCATCTCTAATGAGAAGCTTGATTTAGTCTTTTGCTCGTCAGTAATTGTTGTTTCGCTTAATGGGTAGGTCATAGTTGTCCATGTATCTATATTACCGAGTTTTGGATAGCCATCACTTTTGTATATAAACTCATTATCTATAGAAATTACAAATTGCTTGAAATTAGACCATTCATCATTTGGATTTGTAGGGAAATAGATGTCTGCAAGAATTGCATCATAATCACCAAGCATTTTTCCTTCTGGCAGAATAACATCTACTTTTACACGTGGATCCCAACCCGATGTTACTAGATTTACCACTTTATTATTACTGTCTTCTGGGTCGGCTATAATTGTAGCAACCGCTTGTCCTTCACCATAAGTTTGAACTGCATACGAATCATCTATGCTTTTACCTTCAAAGTCTTCTAAAACCAAATAACCACCTTCGCTTTCTTTTGGAGCAATTAATTTGATGTTATCAATATAATAATCTGCACAATTAGTGTTTAGCCCGAAAGCTATTGTAAATGACGATTTATTCAAATCATCAGCAGATAGTGTAAAGTCTGATAATGAATATTGCTTGGTTGTCCATGTAGAAAAACCGGCTTGCCTTTCATTAGCACCTGCCATAACTTCCGTATTATCAAGAAATATATCCATGCATTTCCACAGAGGTCCTTCCTCACTCTCATTTTCGCTTGGAACAATGTAAATGTCTAAAGAAAAGGCAGTGTAATCTGAGAGTTTCTTTCCCTCAGGAAGATTTACTAAAGCTTTAAAGCCAGTATTCCAGTCTATTGATGTGTAGTTAACAACTTTATTACTTGGCTTTGCAGGGTCGGCTACAACTGTGGCAGTTGCTTTACTAGTATTTTCTGCACCCCATTTCCAATATGTGTCATACGTTTTACCAATCTCATCCGATTCAAAGTCGGCAATAACAAAGTCTTGTGCATTGGCGTTCATAGCCATTGCCATAAATACGATAAAAATAGAGAGTAATTTTGTTTTCATAATAAATAAGTTTTTGAATTAAGGTAATTATTAAAATTGAAAATTATTATTGATTGTGCATTCTTTGTATATAGCAAAGTTATTTACTAATATTTATTTTTGTTGTCTTATTTGTTACAATTACTTATTTATTTGTTACTGTAGATTATCAAATAGTATATTTATGGGTATATTTTGTTAATATCTTCATTTCTAGTAAGATATGCTGGCTAAATACAACAAGCCCTATCATTGTCGTTAAAGTAACGATGATAGGGCTTGTTGTAAGTTATATGTTAGTAAATTTAATCCTTCAAATAATACTGAATGGTTGTAACTACTCTTACTTGCTTGATGTAAGGTCTGTTTCTATCGGGATCGTTGATAGTAAATTGGCCTTGTGAGGCTGTTTTAATCTTTCCTAAGCGGCTTTCTGAGTCTTCTGCGAACTTCTCGGCAGCTTGGCGAGCACTTTGAGTTGCTTCTTGTATCATTTCGGGCTTAATGCTGTTCAACCCCTCGAAGGTAAATGAGATAGCGCTACTACCATACTCTTCGGATGAAACGGCTAAGCCATCTTTTAATAGAGTAGAGGTGTTGTTCATAGCTTGAAGCACCTTGTCAATATCTTGGCTGGTTACGGTTACTGTAGCAGTAATGTTGTAACGATTGCGTATATCGTTTGTATTGGAGTATCTATCGGCATATAAATCGACCACAACCGGCAGTGCTACCGAGATATCATTGTCTGCAATGCCATTGCTCTTTAAGAAACCGATAATCTTCTGATTGTTAGCCTCCATAGTACTGTAAAGTGCAGTCAGGTCATTGCCGATAATCTTGTATTGAAGAGGCCAAAGCACATTATCCGCTTTTACGGTACGCTCTGATAGCCCTTTTACGGTTACAACCCGTTCGCTGTCTTTAACGCCTAGGATGCCACTTTTCAATGCAAATCCTAAGACTACAATACCCAATGCGAGTATCAGCGCTGCAATGATTACATAGTTTTTCTTTTCCATGAGATTATAGTATTTATTGTTATTGATAGATCAATGTTGACAGATAATCTTCGGCAAACATCTCATTGGCTACGTGCCATAACTCATCGGCTGTCACCGCTTCAATTCGTTTGCATACGGCTGCTCGGTTATCAAATTTATTGTAATGTAAGAACATTTTTGCCATTCCCAATGCATTGTTCTCAAAATTGTCCGATGAAACGCAGATTTGCCCTATCAATTGTTTCTTTACGGCTTGTAGCTGACTAGAAGTTAGTTTTGTATCGCGCAGCCTTTTCAACTCTTTATTGGTAAGTCGCAAGCAAGTATCCACATCATCTACATCCGTGCCAAAGTAAATGCTGAATGCACCTGTATCTGTATATGATGTTAAATTAGACTCTACATTATATACTAGTCCACGTCGCTCACGCAAGGCCACATTCAAACGGCTGTTCATGCCTGGGCCTCCCAATATGTTGTTTAGTAGATAAAGAGCTGTTCGCTTGTCATTGTAGGCGCTATATCCTCTGCTTCCTATCATCACGTGTGCTTGATGAGTGCCTTTGGGTACAATCAGTTTCTGAGGCACGTATGCTAATGGTGATTTACGGTCATTCTTCTCAAAACTACCGAAAGGAATATTCGCCATCCCTTTCTCTAACAAGCGAATTAAGCGCTTGAAGTCGATATTGCCCTGCAGAAAGAATACCATATTCTCAGGGTGATAAAGACGATGAGTGAAAGATAATGCATCTTGAGTAGTAAACTTCCTCAATTGTTCGGGGTTGCCTAGTATGTTTCTTCCCAATGGATGACCCTGAAAGATAAGGTCTTCAAAGTCATCGAAGATAAGCTCTGAAGGATTGTCTTCATACGATTGAATTTCGTCTATAATAACTTCCACCTCTTTGTCAATCTCTCGTTGCGGATAGACAGAACGAAACACGATATCGCACAATAAGTCTACTGCACGAGGAAGGTCCGATGCTAAGAACGCTGAGTAAATCACAGTCTCCTCTTTGTTGGTGTAAGCATTCAAATCTCCACCCACAGCCTCCATTCTATTTAGTATGTGCCAAGCCTTTCGGTGAGTTGTGCCCTTAAAAACCATGTGCTCTACAAAGTGCGCCATGCCTTGCTCGTTGTCGTGTTCATCGCGCGTTCCGGCATCTACTGCAAAACCACAATAAGTAACATCGGTTTGCAAGGGTCT
>CAMTOV010000070.1 GCA_947074235.1 uncultured Bacteroides sp.
TATGATTTAAAGGCTATTCCTACCTTGTATTTATTAGACAATAAAAAAAATGTATTGCTCAAAGACACCAATGTAGAGGCTATAGAGAAGTATCTAGCTGGTTTCTAATTATTTTTATTCTCACTATTATTTCACTCTTTACATATTCTTTCTATCTTTGCAAACGTATTGGTTTGCTTATTCTCTATTCAAAGAGGTTGCAATTAAAAGGGAATCAGGTGTAAATCCTGAACAGTCCCGCTGCTGTAAGTTCCAAACAAGGTTATAGACACAACTACTCATTTGCCACTGGTATCAACATACCGGGAAGGCAGTCAATAACCGGAACAAGTCAGAAGACCTGCCATACATTCGTTTCACATGCTTTCGAGGAAAAAGCGTTGAGTCTAATGAGCAGGTATCTACTCTACCCTTTCATTTCATTCATCACTCAGACTTACTGAAAGTAGCATTGTATTAATAAACTCTGCCAAGTTTATTTGTATGTCCGGTCGAAGTGATTCGCCCGGACATTTCAAGTATTTCTGCAGAACTTGAGAATGAATTAATGAAGCAACTGTTCTTCATATTAAAAGTTGTAATGACTATCTGGGCTTGCTTTTTGTTACTTTTGCCACTATCGGCACAGCAACAAAAGGTAGATACTTCTTTTGTATATTCAATACCTGAAGTAATTGTGACTAACCCTTATCAAACAAAAGAGCTTCGTTCGGCTACTCCTACCCAAAGTTTTTCTAGAAAAGAGTTAGAAAAGATGCAGGCATTGCAGATTTCGGATGCGGTAAAGCATTTTGCTGGTGTTACGGTAAAGGATTATGGTGGTATTGGCGGACTGAAAACAGTATCACTCCGCAGCCTTGGAGCCGAGCACACAGCTATTGGTTATGATGGAATAGCAGTCACCAATAGCCAAACAGGACAGATAGACATTGGTCGCTTCTCATTGGAGAATGTAGATCAACTTTCTCTCTCTAATGGTCAAAGCGACTACATCTTTCAATCGGCTCGTTTCTTTGCAAGTGCCGGTTTATTGAATATCCAAACATTGGCTCCACAGTTTGAAAAGGACAAAGCGATTCACATCACCGCGTTGATGAAAGCCGGTTCGTGGGGATTGGTAAATCCTGCTCTATGGCTAGACTATAAGCTCTCTCCTATTTGGTCTTTATCTGTCAATGGCGAGTGGATATCTGCTAATGGCCGCTATCCTTATACCCTACAATATGGCGATGAGAATGATTTGAGTTCGGAAGAGAAGAGAAATAACACCGAAGTTAAGTCGGGCCGCCTAGAGGCTGGCTTATATGGACAGTTCTCGGATAATGAAGAATTTCGTGTGAAGGCCTATTATTACCAATCTTCGCGTGGGCTTCCCAATGCTACTACCTTTTATTACGACTATGCATCGCAGCATCTATGGGATAAGAATGCATTTGTACAGGCACGATATAAGAAGGAGTTTTCACCTAAATGGGTAATAGAGACGCTCGGCAAATGGAACTGGAACTACCAGCGATACTTAGACCCCGATTATAAAAACGTAGAGCAAAAGCAAGACAGCAGATATAACCAACAAGAGTATTACCTTTCGGCTATTGCGCTTTATCGTGTATTGCCCAATCTCTCTTTTTCGGCCACCACCGATGGTAGTGTACAGACTTTGGATGTCAATAGCAATAACTTTGCTGAACCTACTCGTTACTCATGGCTAACTGCAGTTGCGGGTAAGTATGTAAACAACTGGCTTACACTTTCTGCATCGGGACTCTTTACATTTGTCAACGAGCATACAAAGCATGGAGGTAGCGGTCATAATTATCGCCGACTTACTCCTTTTGCTAGTGCATCTATTAAACCATTTGCAAGTCAAGACTTTAGATTTAGATTCTTCTATAAAGAGATATTCCGATTGCCTAGCTTCAATGATTTGTATTACGGACAAATTGGCAATACAGATTTGAAACCCGAAAAGGTGCATCAATACAATGTGGGCATTACTTATAGCAAAGCCATTTGCAGAGTAGTGCCATACGTATCACTCACAGCCGATGCTTATTATAATAAGGTAACCGATAAGATTATCGCTACGCCTACTAAGAATCTTTTTATTTGGAGCATGGTAAACTTAGGCAAGGTTGAGATTAAGGGGATAGATGTGACTGGTGTATTGCATTTGCAACCTTGCCAGAAACTAGGCATCAATCTCTCGGGTAACTACACTTACCAACGAGCTCTGGATATGACTAGCCAAGATGGAAAGACCTACCAACATCAGATAGCTTATACGCCACGTGTTTCAGCTTCGGGACAAGCTGCCATCGAAACTCCTTGGATTAATCTATCTTACTCTTTACTATATGCAGGCAAGCGATACTGCTTAGGACAAAACATTGCCGAAAATAGACTACCTAATTACACCGATCATAGCATTTCGGCTTATCGTGACTTCACGATTGCCAAACTAAATGTAACAGCCAATATAGAAGTGCTTAATCTATTGAATAAGAATTATGAGATTGTAAAGAACTTCCCCATGCCGGGACGCTCTGTACGTGGCACACTAAAAATAAGATATTAAGATGGAAAACTTGAAAACATACATACATTTATGTCTATTGACGATAATCTTATTATTGGGTGCTTGTGATGACATGACCGATAAGGAATTACCAATTACCGGAGGTGTTGTTGGTGAAGAGAATACAGCCGAGATATACATACTATGCGAAGGTTTGTTTAATCAAAACAACAGTACTTTGGCTCGTCATACCTTTGCCGATAATCGCACCATTACCAATTACTTTCAGACGCTTAACAGACGTGGCATGGGCGATACGGCCAATGACATGCAACTTTATGATGATAAACTGTTTATCGTAGTGAATGTATCAAGCCAAGTGGAAGTGATAGATTGGAAGAGTGGATTATCTATTAAACAAATTCCTATTCTGCAAGAAAATGGTAGTTCGCGCCAACCACGCTCCATGGCATTTTATCAAGATAAAGCATACGTATGTTGCTTTGACGGAACGGTAGTGCGCATTGATATCAATTCACTTACTATTGACGGAACTGTACAAGTAGGCAGAAATCCCGATGGTATCTGCGTGCAAAACAGTAAGCTTTATGTGTCAAACTCGGGTGGATTAGATACAGATGGTATAGGGCCTGATACTACCGTTAGCGTTATCGATTTAGCATCTTTCAGCAAGATAAAGGATATCACGGTAGGTTCTAATCCGGGAAAGATAATGGCTGGCTGGGGAAATACCGTGTTGGTTATTACGAGAGGAGATAATATAGAGAAAGGAGATTATCACCTCATTGAAATAGATTGTAGCCTAGATGAAGTTAGCCATACATTTAGCGAAAAGGCACTCAACTTCACCGTAAATGATGAGTTAATTTATCTATACGACTATCAATATAGCACACAAAGCACGACTTATAAAGTGCTTAATCAACGTAACCGCCAAGTGGTGAGCGAACAGTTTATTACAGACGGAACTACCATTGCTACACCCTATGGCATTTTCATCAACCCATTCAATGGCAATGTATATATCACCGATGCTTACACATACAATGTAAAGGGAGATATACTTTGTTTTAATCCACAGGGTCAGTTGCAGTATCGACTCAACAATGTGGGTATGAATCCAAACACGATTGTTTTTAGCGATCGTGCTTCGCAAAGTAAGGTAGATGATGTGCCTGATAACACAGATACAAACAAAGCTTTTGCCAACAAAGTGCTAGAGTATCGTCCTGCACCGGGACAGTATATGAATACGACTACCATGGCTTACAAAGAAGGCTTCACCGAAGATGATGTGTTGGCTTACGCCACTGAACGAATCAAGGATAAATACATCATTTCGCTAGGTGGGTTTGGTGGATACATTACGCTAGGTTTTGATGCTCCTATCAATAATGTATCGGGTGCGTATGACTTCAAGGTGTATGGTAATGCTTACTATAATATGTATGGCACAACGACCGGAAAACTGGGTGGAAGTGCCGAACCAGGTATTGTACTTGTCTCTAAGGATATGAATGGAAATGGACTACCCGATGATGAATGGTACGAATTGGCTGGTAGTGAGTATGGTACTGCGAATGAAACACGTGGATATGAAATTACCTATCACCGCCCTACTCCACTTGATGGAAATGTTCGCTGGACAGACAATAGAGGTGGCGAAGGATATGTGCTTCGCAATACATTTCATACTCAGCCATCTTATTACCCTCTTTGGGTTGAGGAAAATGAAATAACCTTTACCGGCACTCGCCTAAAAGATAACGCTATCAATGAGAATAACATGTGGATAGGCTATTGCTATGGTTGGGGGTATGCCGACAACCATCCCAACAATACCGAGATGTCTCAATTCAAAATAGATTGGGCCGTTGACGATAATGGCCATAGCATAACGCTAGATCAAGTAGACTTTGTACGTATCTATACTGCCATCAATCAAGATGCAGGAACTATGGGGGAAATATCTACCGAAGTAATGACAATAGAAAATTTACATTATAAACAATAAAATCAATAATTAATTTAAAAACCACTAAGATGAGAAAATTATCTTTACTATTTTTATTCGTGAGTGTATTTGCGTTGTGGAGTTGTAATGACGACAACGAAACAATCAAAATTGAAAAGGTTGCAAGTTTTGAAGGATTGCTAACACAACCTGAAAGTGAATTTGTTGCCACTGACGGAGAGAGCTATAATGAATATTACGAACAAGCATCATTTTCAGATGTGAATCAATTAATCAGATGCAATAATTATTTTGGTGCATGGGGTTTTGGTGGAGGTTTTACCTATACCAACAAAACTGATGTTACAACACCTGGGTTTACAAATATTAGTGCTATTACAGGCAAAGGTGTAAAAGGTAGTACTTATTTAACTTGTGCATTATCTAATCCTCCCAAAGTAACCATTATCAATCCTGAGAAATACACTATAAAAGAAGCATCTTTCACCAACTGTGTTTACACATACCTTGCTATGAAAGATGGTGATGGCATGACACCCAATGGTTTTGGTGCTGGTGATTGGCTTAAGCTAACTATTTACAATCAAGACAAAAGCAAAAGCGTAGAACTAATGCTTGGTGAAAATACAAATTTGTTAAACCAATGGAAATCTGTCAACCTACAATCTCTAGGTGAAGTTACTGAATTACAGTTTGAAATGAGCTCATCTCGCAATAATGAATGGGGTATGACAACTCCAGGATACTTCTGCATGGATGCCATTACATTAATCGAAAAATAATCGATCAATCGTCACAAAAAATTAACGGTCAAAGCAAACGCATTGGCCGTTTTTTAGTTACTTTTGTTTCTTCAATAAACTAATAAACAGATACAATTATGATTAGAATCAACGTATTTATACAAGTGTCGGATGCCAACCGTGCATCTGTGCTCGATGCAGCAAAAGAACTTACAGCTTGCTCAGTTAAAGAAGAAGGATGCATTGCTTACGATGTATTTGAAAGTGCTACTCGCCCTGATGTATTGATGATTTGTGAAACATGGGCTGACGAAAAAGTACTTGATGCTCACGAAAAATCGGCTCACTTTGCTACTTTGGTTGGCAAGATGCAAGAGCTAGCAGCTTTGAAATTGGAGAAGTTCAATTTCTAAAGCTATACCTAGATATAAAAATATCCCCATGTTTTACATAAGAACATGGGGATGTTTTTTATACTAGCCACAGCCTTTTACTACATAAGACACTGGCATTTAATTGATAAGGCAGTGCCTTTCATCTCTTTTTGTAGAGGTTTTTAAAACACCTATTTTAGCCACTATGATATCTCCATTCACACTGCTTATAAAAGAGCTATATAATAGATGTTTAATTATGCTTAACGACTAACATTTTGTCAGTATTTAATTTGATTTTTAAAAGCAAAACAGTAATTTCGTTACATAAAACATTAAAACAACCAATATGGAATTACCTTTTGCTGAATCTTGGAAAATAAAGATGGTAGAGCCTATTCGAAAAAGCACACGCGAAGAACGTGAAATTTGGATGAAAAAGGCACACTATAATGTTTTCCAACTTAAATCAGAGCAAGTATATATCGACCTTATCACCGACTCGGGCACGGGTGCTATGAGCGACCGCCAATGGGCAGCCATGATGCTGGGCGATGAGAGTTATGCAGGTGCATCTTCTTTCTACAATTTGCAAGAGATGATACAAAGGCTTACAGGCTTTGAATATATCATCCCCACTCACCAAGGGCGAGCTGCCGAGAATGTATTGTTCTCTTATTTGGTGCACGAAGGAGATATCATCCCCGGAAATTCGCATTTTGATACTACCAAAGGTCATATTGAAGGGCGCAAAGCTATTGCGCTAGATTGCACCATAGATGCTGCTCGCAACACTCAAACCGAGCTTCCGTTTAAGGGCAATGTAGATGCAAAGAAGCTTGAAGAGGCTTTAGAGAAGTATGCCGATAGAGTTCCGTTTATCATTGTAACCATCACCAACAATACGGCAGGTGGGCAGCCTGTGTCTATGCAAAACTTACGAGAAGTTCGCCAGCTTGCCAACAAGTACAACAAGCCGGTATTGTTCGATTCGGCTCGTTTTGCCGAGAATGCTTACTTCATCAAAACACGTGAAGAGGGCTATGCCGACAAGAGCATCAAAGAGATTGTGCGTGAGATGTTTGACCTGGCCGATGGGATGACCATGAGCGCCAAGAAAGATGGTATTGTAAATATGGGAGGCTTTATTGCAACCCGTTTGCAAGACTGGTATGATGGTGCAAAAGGCTACTGCGTGCAGTTTGAAGGATATTTGACATACGGCGGCATGAATGGTCGTGATATGAATGCACTGGCTACGGGCTTAGACGAAAATACAGAGTTTGACAACCTGGAAAGTCGCATCAAGCAGGTGCAGTATCTAGCTCAAAAGCTCGATGAATATGGTATCCCTTATCAGCGCCCAGCTGGTGGCCACGCTATATTTGTAGATGCAAGCAAGGTGCTAACTCATGTTCCTAAAGAGGAGTTTCCAGCACAAACTCTTACCATTGAGTTGTTCTTGGAAGCCGGTATCCGTGGATGCGAGATTGGCTACATCTTGGCCGATCGTGATCCCATTACTCGTGAAAATCGCTATGGCGGATTAGACTTACTTCGATTGGCCATCCCTCGACGAGTATATACCGACAATCATATGAACGTAGTGGCCGCAGCATTGAAAAATGTATTCGATAGACGGGAAAACATTACTCGTGGTGTAAACATAGCATGGGAAGCGCCACTGATGCGTCATTTTACCGTGAAACTAGAAAGACTCTAATTCTAAAATCAGATATAACAGAGAGAGAGAAGCCGCAATCACAACTGTTGAGAAACAGAGAAGATTGCGGCTCAATTATTTTATAGCACGAAGAGTTTACTCAGCTTGCCAAGTCAACACAAAATCGGAGTTTAACAGATAGTGAATTTTGAAAATACGTTGTTTACTCGTCTTATATTCTCGACTTTCAAACATCCCTTCTTCTTCCGTTTTGAACGGCATAATGTGAAGGTGTTCTCTGAAATCAATGCCTTCGTCATCGATACTTTTAAACATCGTTTCCTTGGCAGACCAATGCAAAAGCAGTTTCCAAGTAGTATCACCTCGATATTCATCAACTGGTTCATCAGCTCGCATAAATTTGGATGCCACTTTGTGAATGCGCTGCGCATAATGCTCGATATCAATACCAACATCTGTTTTATCGCTAACAATTACCGCGACATATCCTTTGGTGTGCGATATGCTTATGCTAAGGTTATCGTCTTCAAGATAGGGCCGTCCACTTTCGTGATAGAGCACCGGATGATGCTTGCCTTGTATTTTAAATAGAAGTGCACGAACCGACAACCACTCGATAATGCGATGGGGAGTTTTGAATTTAAGAATCTCTTTTTGATAATAGGCTTTTTCGGGTAGTAAATTGAGTAATTCGGTTTCTGTCTCTTCAATCTTCCAGATACCCAATTGATAGTTTTCTGCTATGCGATGGAGATAAAGAGGCATATTATTTCTCCTCCTCGGCAGTGGTAGGTTCATCAATGGTGAACTTCACCTTTAGAATACGGCGATTGTCCATTTCGAGTACTTCAAACTGATAATGAGAGAATTCTACTATTTCATTCAAAACTGGAAATTCCCCTTTAATCTCAAGTACAAGTCCGGCTAAGGTGTCAGCCTCACCCGATACTTTTTCAAAGTCATCTTCATTGACTTTGGTAATTTTATAGAAATCGGCGAGTGATGTTTTAGCTTCGAATATCCAGGTATGATCATCGACTACCGTGAAAGTATGTTCTTCATCATCATATTCATCATGTATTTCACCTACAATCTCTTCAATTATATCCTCCATAGTGACAATGCCCGATGTACCTCCAAACTCATCTACTACAATAGCAATATGAATTTTATTGGTTTGAAAATCGCGTAGTAAATCGTCAATCATCTTTGTTTCGGGCACAAAGTATGCGGGGCGAAGCAACGATTGCCAACGGAAGTTGTCTCCTTTAGTAACATGAGGCAGAAGGTCTTTTATATAAAGGATCCCCTTAATATTGTCGCGCGTATCTGCATAAACAGGTATTCGAGAATAGGCGTTATCGATAATACACTGCATCACTTGTTTGAAAGAGGTGCGAATATCAAGATCGACCACATCTAGACGCGATGTCATTACCTCTTTGGCAGTTTCACCACCAAAGCGAATAATCCCTTCAAGTATATTGTTTTCCTCAGAAAGTTCAGCCTTATCGGTCAATTCGAGCGCTTGCGACAGTTCATCAACCGAGATATTATGTCTTTTGCGAGCAAAGAATTTATTGAGAAATGCGGTAGAACGAACCAATAAAAATGAAACAGGCTTAAATACTTTGCGCAACACATAGATGCCTGGAGCAGCAAAGCGACAAAACTTCAAGGTCTTTTGCGTAGAATATATCTTAGGCATTATTTCGCCAAACAGCAAAAGCAAGAAGGTAAGTATAACGGTTAATATTAAGAACTCAGCTAGAGTAGAGTGAAACTCAAACACCTTCATGAAGAAGAAGTTGCACAACATAATGATTGTTACATTCACAAAATTGTTTGTGATGAGAACAGTAGCTAGTAAGCTTTCTGAATTGTCGAGTAAGCTTCTTATTTTTTCATCGGAGGGATGTTTATCCTCTTCGATATCGCTTAAATCGGAGGGTGAAAGAGAGAAAAAAGCAATTTCTGAAGCAGAAGCAAAGCCCGATGCAAATAAAAGAACACCGGCTGAAATTATAGCAAGAATTGCTGCAAATGAGGGAGGATTAACGGTAATACCGCTAAATATATCAGTCAACTGACTTAAATAATCGTCTGAGTCCAAAATTGTACAATTAAGTTAAACAATAAATATCGAGGAGTGGCTCAGCACCACTCCCGATATATTTAAAACGGTAAATCTTCCGTTGTTGAGTTATCTTGTGAAGCCACATTAGGCTGCGAAGATGCTGGAGGAGTTTGCGGTTGCGGAGTAGCAACAGGAGCTGCTCCTGCACTAGCACTTCTAGGTGTAAGCATCTCCATATTATCTACAAATATCTCTGTAACATAGCGCTTCACACCATTTTGATCGTCATAAGAACGACTTCTGATTTTTCCTTCTACATACAACTTATCGCCTTTGTGAATATACTTTTCAGCAGTTTCTGCCAATCCACGCCACAACACTAAGTTGTGCCATTCAGTGCGTTCAGGAACTTGAGTTCCATTGGCCAAAGTGTATGCTCTATCTGAGGTAGCTAAGGTAAGTGTAGCAACAGCAATACCAGTATCCAAATATCTTACTTCAGGATCTTTGCCAACATTACCTAACAATATTACTTTATTTACAGACATATGATTCAGTTTTATTAGTATTTTGAGCCAAAAATAAACAGAAATACAACATGATGCAAATATTTATATGTATTTTTCTATGAAAGAATGGATTAGCTTGGGCACAGGATATTGTTCTATTTCATCGTTATGAATCTTTAGAAACTGAGGTAAACAATTTAAACTTTCATGAATTACAACTTCATAGAAGTTGACATAAAGTATCCGATGAGACAGTACGTGCTTTACATTGGCTTGCAGTAAGCTTACTGACTCAATAGGAATATTACAAAACAGTTGTCTAAAATCAGACAATGTAGAAACATCTACTTCAGAAATAGGCAGTTCTGTTTCTATCAACGGGAACTCGTATAAATTTCGCCATATATCATTTGCAGCTCTCTTATAAATAAAGGTATAATTGCCCATGCGCACATAAAAATAATTGAGATAGCGGTTGCTCGTCTTGATCTTTCCTTGCTTTACAGGCAAGTTAGCAACTTTATTCTTAGAATAAGCCATACAGGTTTCAACTAACGGGCATAATGAGCAAAGGGGAGATTGGGGCGTACATTGCAAAGCACCAAAATCCATAATTGCCTGATTGTAAATAGCAGGATTAGATTTATCCATTAACTCATCAGCCAATGCTGCAAATGTCTTTTTACCAATAGTAGAATCAATAGGAGTATCAATATCCAGATAACGGGCCAATACTCTATACACATTACCATCTACCACTGCATATGGCATATTGTATGCAAACGAGCAAATAGCTGCGGCTGTATACTCTCCTACTCCTTTTAATGCTAACACATCTTTATATAAGGTAGGAAACTGTCCATTCATACTTTTGGCAGCAGTATGAAGATTGCGTGCACGTGAATAATACCCCAACCCTTGCCAATACTTCAAAACTTCATCCTCAGAAGCCAATGCTAGAGATTCAACTGTAGGGAATCGCCCGATAAATCGAACAAAATAATCGTATCCTTGAGCAACACGGGTTTGCTGTAGAATAATCTCTGATATCCATATTATATAAGGATTGGTAGTATGACGCCAAGGCAAGTCGCGCTTATGTTCGTCATACCATTTTATAATGGCTTTACTAAAATGACTCATAAAAAGAAGAGCTAACATATTGAATTACAGAAAGACAAAAATAACTCATTTTCTACCTAACAAACCTTAATAGAGCTACTTTTTTGGAAAATAGTATAGAATATATTTTTTTGAGAGGTCTAAAAGGTGTATATTTGCACTCCGAAAAATCAAGAAAACAAGTAATAATATTTTTTTTAAGGAAAAAATGACTAAAGCAGATATTGTAAACGAAATTGCAAAAAGCACCGGAATTGATAAAGTCGATGTACTTAAAACAGTTGAGGCGTTTATGGATGCAGTGAAGGAATCTTTAGCGAAAGAGGAGAATGTATATCTTCGTGGATTTGGTAGCTTCATAGTAAAGAAAAGAGCTCAAAAAACAGCTCGTAACATTTCTAAGAATACGACTATCATCATCCCTGAACACAACATTCCAGCCTTTAAACCGGCTAAAACATTTACAATTGCAGTAAAGAAATAATAAACAAGAGTATTAACCATAAAATTTTGAAGCTATGCCAAGCGGAAAGAAGAAAAAAAGACATAAAATGTCTACGCATAAGCGTAAAAAAAGACTAAGAAAGAACAGACATAAAAGCAAAAAGTAATTTTTA
>CAMTOV010000071.1 GCA_947074235.1 uncultured Bacteroides sp.
CCTTTTTCTTCATTGTTCATCAACATAATGCGTTTCAACAATGCATCAGGGAATTCTAGTTTGCCAACTTTTTCGATTAACTCTTTGCGAACATCAATCATAAATTTATAATCGCTATCGCCTTCAAATTGAGCTGCAATACCTTCTTTAACTTTAGCACGGAACTCTTCTTCGGTAGTTACCACACCTTCGCCAAATACTTGATCGAAGATAGCTTGATCTAGGTCGCCAGCAACATAACGAGTGATTTCTTCAATTTGATAGCTGAAGTTAGATTTCATTTCAGCAGCAGCTTCTTTTTCAATTTTCAAAAGAGATGCAATTTCTGCTTCGTTGCCATCGTAAGCCACGCTTGGATTAAACACCAATACATCATTTACTTTAACGCCATTGAAAAGAGCTTTTTGGTCATCGTTTTTCATGTATGATGGCATCAATACAGCACCTTCTACTTGAACACCGCCTTCTTTTACGCTACCATTTTCGTCAAGCTCTACCATTAAACCCTTAAGCATATCATTATCTTGATAAGAGTCTACTTTTTCGTGCTTGCCATTGCGTTGAGTATATGCTTTAACTTGATTATCTACCATCTCGTCAGAAACTTCAATTGTATAATAATCAACTTTATCGCTTGCACTTACCTCAGCTGTAAATTCTGGAGCCAATGCAATGTCAAAGAAGAATTCAAACTCTTCCATTGTATCGAAATCGATAACTGGTTGTTTTTCTTCATTTGGCAATGGTTCACCAAGAATACTAAGATTATTAGTTTTAATATAGTCATATACTGATTCAGAAAGCATTTTGTTTACTTCTTCAGCAATAACAGACTTATTATACATCTTCTTCACTAAACTCATAGGCACCATTCCTTTACGGAAACCAGGCATTTGAGCTTTTTGGCGCATTGATTTCAATGCTTTATCAACTTTTTCTTGATAGTCAGATTTCTCAATCTTAACAGTAAGCAAGCCACTTACTTTGTCTATTTTTTCAAATGAAACATTCATCCTTTGACAATTAATTATTTGATTTATACTATATTCATACAAAAATGAGGATGCAAAATTACTGCTTATCTTTCATTTTACAAAAAAACATGAGATTTTTATTCTCTAGCCATATCTTTTCATTTATATCCATAAACAAACTATACCACAAATTGTAGGATGGATTTATATTAAAAATATGCAAAACATTGATTTTTGGGCTATTACCAATAGCAACATAACTGCAAAAACACAAGTATCTGGCAGTTGCACATTAAAACTTGATTTAGTTTCATTGCGATGAAACTTTTGTTTCTTCACTATAAAACTATAGTTTCATCATAGTGAAACAAAAGTTTCGCTTCAATGAAACCAAATCGAAACAACCATATTACACTTTATTAAGATTTGAAAAACTCTATAATACATAAATATTTAGCCAAAAGTTGAGCTAATATATTAAAATAGGACTTTACAGTTTAACATTTAAAGCATAAAAAAGGCGAGATATAAAGCGCTGATTTAAAAGTACATCAATAATTACTATTGCTTAAACAAAACTAATTTTGTTATCAAAAAATAAATATATTGCAGATAAAAGAGAGCCACGCAATATCATTACAAAAAAATAACAGAAATATAAAAAAAATAATGGTTATATCAATTTTTATTCTTTTCTTTGTCTCAGAATGATGATTCATCAGTATTTTGATTTTCGATTACAAGGTTTTAGTCAGCTTCTGTTTAGCGTTTAATAACTCTTTGTTTTTTTAATCTTTTTATTTAGTGTCATCTTCTAAAGAGTTATTATTCATTATTTATTTTATCATTTTTCACTATGAACATTTATGTTGGAAACCTTAACTACCGTGTTAAGGAATCAGACTTGCAACAAGTCATGGAAGACTACGGCGCTGTAGCTTCTGTTAAAGTTATTACTGACCGCGAAACTGGCCGCTCTAAAGGCTTTGCTTTTGTAGAAATGGAAGACGATGCAGCTGCATCTAAAGCTATTACTGAACTTAACGGCGCTGAATATCACGGCCGCACAATGGTAGTTAAAGAAGCAAGACCAAGAGCTTAATATTAAGTAAGCATATAAAAAACAACCCTTCTCGATTTAATATCAAGAAGGGTTATTTTTTTGAGGTATATTTTATATTTACTCTTCAGTAAGTTGGAAATCTTTTCTGCGAAGCACAAAGCTGTTACTAAGGTACTTCTCGCGAACAACTTGATTGGTTGCTAGTTCTTCGGGGGTTCCTTGAAAAAGAATTTTTCCTTCAAATAGCAAATAAGCTCTATCTGTAATACTTAGGGTTTCTTGCACATTGTGGTCGGTTATCAATATACCGATATTCTTATCTTTTAGCTTCCATACAATTTGCTGAATATCTTCAACAGCAATTGGGTCTACACCAGCAAAGGGCTCATCTAGCATAATAAACTTAGGGTCTATAGCTAGACAACGAGCTATTTCTGTTCGTCGGCGTTCTCCACCCGACAATTGATTACCGTTGTTCTTACGCACCTTTTGCAAACGAAACTCTGCTATCAAACTTTCCAATTTATCTTTTTGATACGACAATGGTTTATTTGTCATTTCCAACACAGAGGCAATGTTATCTTCAACACTCATTTGTCGAAACACTGATGCCTCTTGAGCCAAATAGCCGATGCCTGTTTGAGCCCGTTTATAAACAGGATATTTTGTAATCTCCAAATCATCCAAGAAAATACGACCTTCATTGGGAGTAATAAGACCTACAGTCATGTAAAAAGAGGTAGTTTTGCCGGCACCATTTGGGCCAAGAAGCCCAACAATCTCGCCTTGCTTCACATGTATAGACACATGGTTCACAACCGTTCTTTTTCCATATTTCTTAACGAGGTCTTCTGTGCGAAGCACCATCTTGCTTTCTTCCATATCCTTGTTATTTTGCAGCAAAAATAACAAAAATAAGCCGAAATAGTGTACATTTGCATACAAATATACAACATATGATTAAAGCACTTAAAACTGTTGGCAGATACATGATTCTCATGTGGCGCACTTTGGCCCGTCCTGATAGAATGCGTATGTTCTTTCGACAATACCTTAATGAAATAGAAAAACTCGGAGTTAACTCCATAGGGATAGTTCTTCTTATCTCCTTTTTTATTGGAGCGGTTATTACTATACAGATTAAATTGAATATTGAAAGCCCTTGGATGCCAAGATGGACAGTGGGCTATGTGACTCGTGAAATCTTATTGCTCGAATTCTCATCTTCTATCATGTGTCTGATACTTGCCGGCAAGGTAGGTTCTAACATAGCCTCTGAGCTAGGCACTATGCGAGTGACTCAACAAATTGATGCGCTCGAAATCATGGGTATAAACTCAGCCAACTATCTCATATTCCCAAAAATATCGGCCATGCTTACTATCATCCCTATTTTGGTAACCTTTAGTATTTTTGCAGGTATCATAGGTGCATACGCCACTTGCTGGTTGGGGGGTGTTATGAATGCCAATAACCTAACGTATGGTTTTCAGTACATGTTTGAAGAGTGGTTTGTGTGGTGCGGCATTATCAAGTCCTTCTTTTTTGCTTTCATTATAGCTAGCGTTTCTTCTTTCTTTGGATACACGGTAGAGGGTGGTTCTATTGAGGTGGGTAAAGCATCTACCAACTCTGTAGTTTGCAGCAGCGTATTGATTCTTTTTGCTGATTTAATATTAACAAAACTTTTGATGGGATGATTGAAATAAAACACCTATATAAATCTTTTGAAGATAAGGATGTGTTGCAAGATATAAATGCAACTTTTGAAAATGGAAAAACAAATCTTATCATTGGGCAGAGTGGTTCGGGTAAAACAGTATTGATGAAATGCATAGTAGGATTACTTACACCAGATAAAGGCGAGCTACTTTATGACGATCGCAACTTCCTTACATTAGGAAAAAAAGAAAGAAAGCTATTACGCCGCGAAATGGGAATGATTTTTCAAAGTGCTGCCCTATTTGATTCGATGTCGGTTCTAGACAATGTAATGTTTCCTTTGAATATGTTTAGTAATGATACATTGCGCGATCGCACAAAAAGAGCTATGGATTGTTTGGACCGTGTAAATCTTACTGAAGCAAAAGATAAATTTCCTGATGAAATAAGCGGTGGTATGCAAAAACGTGTTGCCATAGCTAGGGCTATTTCACTAAATCCTAAATACCTGTTTTGCGATGAACCAAATTCAGGACTCGATCCAAAGACATCTTTGGTTATTGATGAGTTGATTCATGATATTACTGTAGAGTATAATATGACTACCATTATCAACACACATGATATGAACTCTGTGATGGGTATAGGTGAGAAAATCATCTACATTTATCAAGGGAGAAAGGAATGGGAAGGAACAAAAAATGAAGTATTCAATAGCAATAATGAATTGCTCAATAATTTTATCTTCGCATCGGATTTGCTTCGCAAAGTTCGCGAAGTGGAAAGAAGTGAAGAGAGATTAAAGTAATCATTTATATAAATAAATTAAGGGAATTGTCAGATTATTGACCAATTCCTTTTTTTTGTCTGTTAATAGACACCTTTACAAATTAAATTATATTCAAGAAATCTCATGAAAACAGTTACACTACTATTTTTTATCTATCGTATTCTTTGGCACATCTATTAGCGCACAAAATATGAGTGATTCTCTTGCCATTGATTCTCTACTAAGAACTATTTACCAAAAAGATCAAAGTATAAGACACGAGTTTATTTCGAATATTCAAACAAGTAATGCTGATAGCATCATCTTCTATTCGCAAAAAATGAATATGATAGATAGTGAAAACCAACAAACTGTTTTTAACATATTGAATACGAAAGGTTGGCCTTCCAATGTGTCGGATAGTGCACATACAGCGATTTTCTTAGTTATCGACCACGCAGAACTGCCTGCTCAAAAAAAATATCTACCTATAATGAAAGAGCAAACAGCAAGTGGATTTGTCAGTAAATCAAATTTAGCCACGTTGCAAGATCGTATTTTAATGAAAGAGAATAAAAAACAACTATATGGTACTCTAACCAAATCGGCCTCAGAATTAATAGGCGATGAAGAGAAAACAGTTGTATATATGTGGCCTATTAAAACCCAGAAAGTATCGATTCGCTACGAGCTACCATAGGGCTTCAACCAATAACATGGTATCTAGATATTCTCAGAGAAACATATGGTCATGCTGTTATTGGTGATTCATTGCTTACACCCAATGAAGTGAACGCTTAACAGAATAAGAAAAACTAGTTAAAATCTAAAATACTTAAAGAAATATCCTCATTCCGATAAAGTATTCTATCGAGATGAGGATATTTTTATGAGACGTAAAATAGCTTACTTTAAAAAGCGCTTTGCCAAGTATTTTCTAATTGGTTCATCATAAAGCTTAAGACAAAGATAAGCAACCAATATATTCAAAGCAAAAACAGCCAAAGCCACCTGCCAAGTAGCAGCAAAAGTAAATAACTGATGCTCTATCAACCAAGCATAAAACAAATACATAATGGGATAATGAATGGCATAAAGCGGATAGGAAATATTGCCTAAGAATGTACACATCTTGGTAGAACTAGTATCTGTTGTCTGCTCCGAAGCGCCAATTATCAATAAAACAGGAAAGACTAAAGCAATACAAAGAGTTTCGTATATTCCATTGATACATATATTTACAGATTCATAATTTTCGAAATATGGTAAGGCGAATATAGCAACTAGTACAATAGAACATATCCAAAAGGCGCCCTTTACCTTTATTGGCTTAAAATTGCGTGCTATAAGCATACCTAGTGAGAATGGAAACAATAACCTAATCATTCCTCCTATAAAGTTTACCCAATCGAGTGTCCATCCCACCCCAATCATTCCATAGCCCGAAACATCTAGCGTAGCATAAAGAAGCAAGGCTATACCCATCACTACAACCAATGCTGTTAGAGCTTTATTTGATAACCGACGAATGAATAATGCATACAGAATATTACCTATGTATTCAAAAAATAACGACCAACTTGGGCCATTCAAAGGAAACATCTCACCATTGCCGCGAACATCGTAATTAGCTCCGGGTGTAGCCGGTATGAAGAATATGGTACAAAGCATAGACAGTAAAACCATCGACATTGCAATCTTTTCACCATCCCACTGAACAGAACCTTGAATGCAAAAGGTAATAGCTCCAAGCACTGCTCCCATTACCACCATGGGTTGCAAACGAATCAATCGTCTCTTGAAGAAATCTTTATTTGACATACTCTTAGCCCATCTACCATCGTATGCATATGCTATAACAAAACCTGAAAGAATAAAAAAGAAGTCTACGGCTAGATATCCATGATTTAATGTTTCAATGTGAGTTCCGGAGGCAAAGGCATATCCTTCAAAAATATGATACCACACTACCATTAAAGCGGCTACACCACGCAAACCGTCAAGGATGTGATAATGAATTTTAGTATCAATAAAAACAGGGGTAGAAAGATTCGACATGATATAAGAATTGTGGGTTGATAAATGTAAAGCAAAGATATGGTATGCGCAATAATAATTTCTTGCCTAAAAGCAAAAAAAGTAGATTAATCTACTTTTTCGCACGTACTCGACTGAGTGTATAAATTGAAATACCCAAGAAAGCCGCCACATATTTCAACTTCACTCTATTTATCAAACCCGGATAACGCTGATTAAACATTCTATATCGATCAATAGGCGACAGTTGCAATTTCTCTACAAAAAGGTGGCTAAGCTCTTTATTCACATCTTGATGCAATATTCTACCCCAATTTGCTATATCAATATAAACCTGATAGAGAGAATTTAAATCTTCTATAGAAATGGTATAAATAGCGCAGTGGGTTAGTGTTTCAACACTTTCGATAGATGGTTGATTGTAATATAGAGAATCCATTCCAAATGTGATATCGCCCTCTTGACTAAACCATGTAGTGGTATCTTCGCCATTATGATGAAAAATAGAACGTGTCACCCCTTCCTCTATAAAATAGACATAACGATTAATTTCTCCCGACTTCACTAGATAAGTATTCTTTGGGTAGTATTTGACGCGAAGCTTTGACTGAAGTGCTTGCAAAGCCTCAGAAGAAATAGGGTAAGTTTGATTAATCTTATCAATAATATTTTTCATTTGAAGAAATGCTCTTTCGATGATAGCCAACAAATAAAAGAAAAGGGCATTCAGAAAGTTTTATTTCGAATACCCTTTTTTATCTTTTTTTATTTCTGACGTATAAAAATATTTATCGGTGTGCCAGTTAAGTTCCATTTGCTACGAATCTTATTTTCTAAGAAACGCTTATAAGGCTCTTTAATATATTGCGGCAAATTAGCAAAGAATACAAATGAAGGAACTTTTGTATTAGGAATTTGCGTAACATACTTAATCTTAATATATTTACCTTTGTTTGATGGAGGTGGATAAGCCTCGATAAGAGGAAGCATCTCTTCATTCAAACGCGCAGTAGGTATCTTAATGGTGCGATTATCATAAACCTGACGAGCTTCTTCAAGCACTTTCAAAATACGCTGTTTGGTTAGAGCCGAAGAAAACACAATAGGAAAATCTACAAACGGAGCAAAACGTTCACGAATAGCAGCTTCAAATGTTTTCATCACTTTGGCTGTTTTATCTTCTACCAAATCCCATTTATTAACGACAACAACCAAGCCTTTTTGATTTTTTTGAATTAATGAGAAAATATTCAAATCTTGAGCTTCAACACCACGAGTGGCATCAATCATCAAAATACAAACATCTGAGTTTTCGATGGCACGAATAGAACGAATTACTGAATAATATTCTAAATCTTCATTTACTTTATTCTTCTTTCGAATACCAGCTGTATCAACCAAATAGAAATCAAAGCCAAATTTATTATAGCGAGTATAAATAGAATCACGAGTAGTACCAGCAATTTCTGTTACAATATTACGCTCTTCACCAATAAAAGCATTAACAATAGATGACTTACCGGCATTAGGACGACCAACTACTGCAAAACGTGGAATATCATCTTCAATAATCTCTTCTGATTCTTTCTTGAATTCACCTACAATCAAATCCATTAAATCTCCTGTTCCACTTCCTGAAACAGCAGAGATACATTGAGGATCTCCTAGTCCTAATTTATAAAACTCAGGAGCATTATATTGTAAGTCATGATTATCTGTTTTATTAGCTACTAAAATCACTGATTTATTAGCACGACGCAAGATGGTTGCAACTTGCATATCCAAGTCAGTGATACCATTCATTACATCTACAACAAACAAAATAACATCAGCTTCATCAACTGCCAATAATACTTGTTTGCGGATTTCTTCTTCAAAAACATCATCTGAATTTACTACCCAGCCACCAGTATCTACAACAGAAAACTCACGTCCTAACCAATCTGATTTGCCATATTGTCTGTCACGTGTTGTACCAGCTTCTTCATTCACAATAGCATGGCGAGATTGTGTTAAGCGATTAAATAGTGTAGACTTGCCTACATTAGGGCGTCCTACAATTGCAACTAAATTTCCCATAGTCAACATTTATTTTTACGACTATCACAGTCGTGTGAATACTTTTTTTTAATCTAGTTGATAACCAAAACTACGTAGTTCTTTATCAGAACTTCTCCAGTCCTTATCAACCTTTACATATGTTTCAAGAAAAACGGTTTTCTCAAAGAAACGTTCTAAGTCTTTGCGAGCTTCGGTGGCTACTTTTTTTAAAGCACGTCCTTGTCTACCTATTATAATACCTTTTTGCGAATCGCGCTCTACATAAATAACTGCGCGGATATGTATACTCTTCGCTTCTTCTTTAAATGTTTCAACAGAAACCTCAACCGAGTAGGGTATTTCTTTATCATAATAAAGCAATATCTTCTCGCGAATTATCTCAGTAACAAAGAAACGTGATGACTTATCTGTCCATTGATCTTTATCAAAGTAAGGTGGAGATTCTGGCAGAAGTTCTTTAATGCGTTTCATTAAATAATCAACATTAAATTTATTCGATGCCGACATTGGAATAATCTCAGCCTGAGGTATTAACTCCTTCCACTCATCAACAAGTGCAGCAAGTTTATCTTGAGTAGTTAAATCAATTTTATTAATCAATAACAAAATTGGTATTTCAAGTCGCTTGACTTTATTTATAAATTCACCGTTCTTATCAGGTGTTTCTACAACATCCGTCACATAAAGCAAAATATCAGCATCAGTCAATGCAGAATTTGAGAAATTAAGCATTGTCTCCTGAAGCTTATAATTTGGTTTCAATACGCCTGGAGTATCAGAAAAAACAATCTGTAAATCTTCCGTATTATATATTCCCATAATACGATGACGTGTAGTCTGAGCTTTAAAAGTTGCAATAGAAACACGTTCGCCAACTAAAGCATTCATTAAAGTAGATTTTCCCACATTGGGATTCCCCACGATATTTACAAAACCAGCCTTATGCATCGTTTAGTTTATTTTAATAAGACAAAAAAACGCATCGAATTAGAAAATAAGATGCGTTCTATAACTATTCATATATGAAACAAAATAGAGCGATTAATGTTTCTTCCCATCATAACCCCATTTTACATAAACTGCTCCCCAGGTAAAACCTGCACCAAAAGCTGTAAAAATCAAGTTATCTCCTTTTTTCAATTTTTCTTCAAAATCCCAAATACAAAGAGGAAGAGTAGCTGCACTCGTATTGCCATACTTATTGATATTAACCATTACTTTATCTATAGGCAACTCCATGCGATGAGCTACAGCATCAATAATACGCATATTAGCTTGATGAGGAATCACCCAACTAATATTATCTTTATTAAGACCATTTTTTTCAGCAATAGCTGCACTCACATCAGACATATTCGATACTGCATATTTAAAAACAGTACGTCCTTCTTGATAAATCGAGTGCATATGATTATCTACAGTAAAATAGGATGGGGGGCAAACAGAACCACCTGCTTTCAAGTGTAAAAATGGAAGTCCTTTACCATCAGTACGCAAGATTGAATCAATAACTCCATAATCTTCTGTAGTAGGTTCAACCATAAAAGCACCAGCACCATCACCAAAGATTGGACACGTAGAACGATCTGTATAGTTTGTTATTGATGACATTTTATCAGCACCAACAACAATAATCTTCTTATATCTTCCTGATCTAATAAAATTAGCAACAGTTTCTAGTGCAAATAAAAAACCACTACAAGCTGCTTGCAAGTCAAAAGCAAAGGCATTTTTTAGTCCAAGCTTATCACATAGGATAGAAGCAGTAGAAGGGAAATTATAATCGGGAGTACTAGTGGCTACAACCACTAAATCTATGTCATCGGGATTAGAGCCAGTTCGTTGCATAAGTTGCTTAGCCGCTTTTCTAGCCATATATGAAGTTCCCAAACCTTCTTCATTTAGGATTCTTCTTTCTTTAACCCCTATGCGAGTCATAATCCATTCGTCATTCGTATCAACCATCTTAGATATCTCTTCATTATTCAAGATATACTCTGGTACATAACCACCAACGCCTGTAATTACTGCATTAATTTTTTCCATCAATAGAATATTAGTGAGCGAAATAATTAAAGCAGCCAGGAAGCAATACTTCCCAGCTGTCTATTAATATGAGCCTTAAAGGCTGTACAAGTTATACAGCTGCTTCTTTTACGATAGCGAGCTTACCTCTATAATAACCACATGCACCACATACAGTGTGATATACATGCCATTCTCCACAGTTTGGACAAATTGCCAATGTTGGAGCTACGGCTTTATCATGAGTTCTTCTCTTCGCTGTTCTTGTCTTTGACTGTCTTCTCTTAGGATGTGCCATTTTCTTTCAACTTTAATTATTATCTAATATTTTTTTTAATTCGTTCCATCGAGGATCAATTTGTTCCTCTATATCTTCTACTACATTTGCATCCCCATCTACTGGTTCGAAATTGTCTTCCGATTCATCATCTGCAGTTGTACGTAAATGTTTATTCAGCTTGCTACTCATTGATTTATTACACTTACCTGGAGCATGCACATGCTTCATTGGCAATGATAATTCAATAAACTCATACATAAACCAAGCTACGTTTATTTCGCCTTCATCTTCAGGAATAACGATTAAGTTTTCACCTTCTTCAGCAAACTGACGGCCAAATTTCACCATAAGTTTATCAGAGCTATTGATTGAAAGTTCTAACTCATCCAAACAACGATCACAAGGCACCCAAACTACTCCTTCAGTCTCAAAACTTAGTTCAAAAGCCCTTGATGTTCTTTTAACATTAAGCACCACATTGATTTTACCTTTTTGAATCTCAGGAGAATCTATATGAGCAAAATAAAGATTATCAAGCAGAAACTCATACTTTACAGTATCTGCTTGCATTCCTTTCAAATCTATTTTATATTTATCAAACTTTCCCAAAGTGTTCAAATTTAAACTATTGCAAAAATATAAAACAAGCTAATGAGTTGGCGTCTAATTACAATTGTATCAATAGAATACACCAAAACAAATATAATTCGGGCGACAAAGATACAAATAATAAT
>CAMTOV010000072.1 GCA_947074235.1 uncultured Bacteroides sp.
TAGGGATAAGAACCGGATAGCCGGTGAGTTGATAGAAATCGTTGAGCAACGCTACTGGAGTATCATTTACCATCAAGAAGAGGTCGAGATAGTCATCCTCGTGCGAGAGCTTCACCTGATTGGCTTGCTCTGCCCCAAAGTCATACTTACCCTTCTTGAAAGTGTGCCACATCACACCGTAACCACCGGTAGACCAGTAGAAAGGCGTAGGCGAAGCTACTCCCCCATCCGTCCAGTTGTTCGTATTTTCAATGGCTATCATTTTACCTTTGTGCGAGAAGCGACCGTTTTGCACGCCACCTCCGTAAAAGTATTCATCGGGGTGTGCCGTTAGCTTCATCTCCACTTGCTTAGGAGCAATAGTTATAGGCTCAATAAGCTCTGCCACCGTTTTTCCGGTGATTAGATTGGTGATCGTAAAAAGTCCGCTTTGCTTATCAATCGTGATTTCGACTGAAGAAGTTGATAGAGATACCGACTTGTCTCCATCGCTGACCTCTAGTTGTTGAACAGCCTTGCGAGGATTGTCCACCAAGATCTGTGCAGGAGGCACGGCTTGTGGGTCACGAATAATGCCGCCCGCATTATCTTGAAACAAGCGAAAGATGTTTTCGCCATAAAAATCGATGCTTAGGTGAGTACCATCCGCATAAATCACCTCTACAGTAGTAGGGTTAATTTGACGTACTTGTAGTACGGCATTTTGTGTTTTACATGTACCGATTGTAGCTTCTCCTTTTGCAGCCGATACACTACCATATATAGGAGCGCCTGCAAAAAAGAAAAGCAAAGCCGATACTGTGACTTTGCTTAACTTCATAATGGTTTTATTTTAGGTTTGGTTAGGGTGCTTTATTGAGTCACTTCGACTTCAGCCCATTCTTTAGCTCCGCGTTCTTTCAAGCGAGCAGTAAATGCCTCCGCTTTAGCGGCAGCTTCGGCCTCATCAGCAGGAGAGGCATATGCGTGTTTGTATCCTTTTACTTTGTTCCAGTCGCCACGAGTGAAGTCTGGGAATGCTACAGCAGCACAGTTATTGTCCATCGACAACTCGCCAAGCTCTGCCAAGCAGCACCATTCAGCCAAGTCGTAAACGTCCATATCTAGTGGAAGACCATTTTGCAAGCAATATACTAAGCGAGCATCCATGATGAAGTCCATACCACCGTGTCCACCTACTTTCTTAGCCATCTCACCATATTTTGTTAAGATTGGGTGGCGATATTTCTCTACCAACGCAGCCATGTCATCTTTAGCAAGGAAGTTGTGAGAGTCTAGGTTATCAACTACCGGTTCTACTCCCGAAGCACTCATTTGTGCAGCGTCTAGCGCATAACCTTGGATAGGATATTTGTTAGCGAAACCTTTAGTACCTGTCAATTGATATAGACGGTTGTAAGGTTGTGGAGTCATTACGTTGTGTTGAATTTCGATTACTTTACCGTTTTCAGTACGAATCATAGTTGTAGTGTGGTCGCCATTGCGGAAGTTATCACAAGTCTCGCCTGTGCGTTCTTCAACCAATGCTTTACCTACTACCGATTTCGTATCCATCGCTACCAATGTTTTCATACGGTCGCCACGGTGGATATCTAATGCTTGCGCAACCGGACCAAGGCCATGAGTAGCATACACATCACCACGGTGTTTCATGTTGTACTCCAAACGCCAGCCTAGCTTGTCGTTTTCATCTTTCTTCCAGTAGTGATCCCAGAATGGTTCTAGGTTGTGGATGTAAGCACCTTGTGCACGAATTACTTCACCAAACACGCCATTTTGAGCCATGTTCAAAGTGTTCATTTCGTACCAGTCGTAACAGCAGTTTTCAAGAATGAAGCAGTGTTTTTGAGTTTTTTCGCTCAAGTCTACCAAGTCCCAGCACTCTTTCAATGTCATAGCCGAAGGAACTTCGATAGCTACGTGCTTGCCATTCTCCATTGCATAGGCAGCAATTGGGAAGTGGTGCAACCAGTCTGGCGCAATGTATACCAAGTCGATATCATCGCGTTCGCAAAGTTCTTTGTAGCCTTCTGGTCCTGAATAGATAGCAGCTTTAGGCATAGAGGCGTTTTTCAAGAAACGTTGGCATCTTTCAGCTGCTTCTACATTATAGTCGCAAAGCGCCACTACCTCTGTACCCGGAATGTGAGTGAAACGTTGAACCGCGCCCGGTCCACGCATACCAAGACCAACGAAGCCAACACGAACGCCTTCCAATTTAGGAGCAGTAAGTCCGATAACGCTTTCTTGTCCGGCAGCTCTTTGAGGTTCTTCAGTTACGATAGTACCTTGCTCCCATGTCCATTTTGTGCCTTTGTCTGAAACTTGTGTTGGAGAGTTTACGCAGCAAGACGTAACCAACAAACCAAGAGCCAGTCCCAATAGATAATTAATTTTTTTCATGTTCATCTTAGGTTTAAATATATTAATTCAATAGTCTGTCGTATTAGAATCTTTGAAACTTATCCTTGGTTGTTGCAGTTTGCCAGTTGTTCATAGTATAAATAGGAATAAGGCAAATTCTTTAACGGTTTTGTGTTCACAGTTCTATTATATTCACTATGCTCGTATATTTATAAAGTTTACGAGCGAATATGTTTTTCGTTTGCAAAAATATTCATTTTATTGAAACTATAAAATAAATTATCATAAATAATGCTTTTACATTATACGAATATTTATTTAACTATAATAATCTAACAGATTAATAAGCGATGCCTAATAAACAAACTCGCCAAGGCTATCTTGGTGATTAAGTGAGGTTGGTTATAAAAACATGGGGATGTTCTGATATAAAACATGGGGATGTTTTTATAGTTAAGTAATACAATCTATCTCCTAAGAGTACTTAAAGCAGGTGACGAACAGCTACTTACACCTCATTGAATAAGCCTATACAAAACACTAAAAAATAAAGTTCAAAACTGCTTTCTAGTTATATGAATAATCTTTTAGTATATTTGTTTGTTCTCTATATAATAAACAAGGAATGCAAAATACCTTTATTTAATAATCACCCCAGATAAGAAAAACGTATGTGTAGTCTATTTAAAAAAGCGAACTGCTGCCTTTTGGCTGCTTTCTTGTGCGCGACTATGACGCAGGCACAAAAGTCTCAATACGACATGGATCATTTTGTTGATAACCTATTAGACCAAATGACGGTGGAAGAGAAAATAGGGCAACTCAATCTTTTGGCTGGAGATCAGATTATCACCGGAGCATTGCAGACTAGCGACATGGCTACTAAGATAAAGAGCGGCGAAGTGGGTGGTGTGTTCAATTTGAAAGGAATGGAAAGCATAAAAGCGATGCAAGAGATGGCGGTAAAGCAAACCAGACTAGGCATTCCGCTGCTGTTTGCCATGGACGTGATTCATGGATACGAAACGATATTCCCTATTCCGCTAGCTATGTCGTGCACGTGGGACTTGAATTCGATTGAAGAGTCGGCACGTATCGCAGCGAGCGAAGCGAGCGCCGATGGCATCTGCTGGACCTTTAGTCCTATGGTAGATATATCGAGAGATCCACGCTGGGGAAGAGTGGCAGAAGGAGCCGGTGAAGACCCATTTCTTGGCGGCATGGTGGCTCAAAGCATGGTGTGGGGCTATCAAGGCAAACAAAATCCGCTTACTCAGACCGACCAAATCATGGCTTGCGTAAAGCACTTTGCGCTATATGGGGCAGCCGAAGGAGGACGTGACTACAATACGGTAGACATGAGTCGTCAACGGATGTTCAATGATTATTTTCCTCCTTATCTGGCTGCGGTAGAAGCGGGTGTTGGTAGCGTGATGGCTTCATTTAATGAGGTGGATGGAGTGCCGGCTACGGGCAACAAATGGCTGCTTACGGATGTGCTTCGCGATCGCTGGGGATTTAACGGGTTGATTGTGACAGACTATACAGGCATTGCAGAGATGATAGACCATGGCATGGGTGACTTGCAAACGGTGACTGCGCTGGCAGCCAATGCGGGCATTGATATGGATATGATGAGTAGTGGTTTTGTAAATACCTTAAAGCAATCTATCGAAGAGGGGAAAGTGTCAATAACAACCCTCAACACAGCTTGTAGAAGGATTTTAGTGGCTAAGTATCAATTGGGATTATTTCAAGACCCTTATCGCTACTGCAATAAGGTGCGTGCCACAAATGATGTTTTTACGCCCGCCAACCGAAAGGCAGCTCAACGCATTGCTGCAGAGAGTTTCGTATTGCTTAAGAATGAAGTTCCAACCAACCCCGAAGGGGAAATTAAATATACCAATCCTCTATTGCCGTTGCCGCTTAATAGCACGATAGCGGTGATTGGCCCATTGGCTGATACTCGAGCCAATATGCTAGGTACATGGGCAGTAGCAGCAGTGCCCGAAAACACACCCACGCTAATGGAGGGCTTGACACAGATGACGCAGCAGTTCAATAACATGCCGCTCGACCAAGTGAATCAGCCGTGGTATCTGCCTATGACGGGTACGCAAGCAAATGTGAACTTATTATATGCTAAGGGAAGCAACCTGACAGCCGACTCTGCACTGGAGGCTCGCTCTACGGTATTTGGTCGCTCGCTAAACCGCGACGACCGCACCGCCCAGCAACTACTCGACGAGGCATTGGAGGTAGCTGCCAAAGCCGATTACATTGTTGCGGCATTGGGCGAATCATCCGAGATGACAGGTGAGGCCAGTTGTCGCACCAATCTTGAGATACCCGATGTGCAACAAACGCTATTGCAAGCATTGGTAGGTACAGGTAAGCCGGTTGTGTTACTTCTCTTTACCGGTCGTCCGCTTATCCTCAATTGGGAGGAAGCCAATGTGCCGGCCATACTCAATGTGTGGTTTGGTGGTAGCGAAGCGGCCTACGCCATAGGCGATGTTTTGTTTGGCAAAGTATCGCCAAGCGGCAAACTCACCATGAGCTTCCCGAAAAGCGTAGGACAAATACCACTTTATTATGCTCAAAAGAATACCGGTCGCCCATCGGCAGGAGGCAATGGTTTTGAGAAGTATCGCAGCAATTACTTGGATGTAGACAACAATCCGCTTTATCCTTTTGGGTATGGTCTGACTTATACTAAGTTTGCTTATAGCCCTATACAGATGAATAGCAACACCATGACACCCGATGGTGAGATAACGCTATCGGTAGAGGTGACGAACATGGGCATGTTTCCGGCATCGGAGATTGTTCAGTTTTACATCCGCGACATGGTAGGCAGCGTAACTCGCCCCGTGAAAGAGCTTAAAGGGTGGCAAAAGATTTATCTTACTCCTGGGCAAACTGATATCGTGACTTTCACCATTCAGCTGCACAACTTGAAGTTTTATGATGCCGACTTGAACTATGTAGCCGAGACCGGAGAGTTTCAAGCCATGATAGGCAGCAATAGTAGAGATGTGCAAACAGTCAACTTCACTTTGACGAAGTAACATCAATATATAAGGCGAAGGCATGGATTGAGATGATATCAATCCATGCCTTCATTGTGTTATGTACTGTTTAATTCTTACTGTTCACCACCACCTGTGCTTTCACCACCGCTTTTTACATCATCATTAGTAATGCTACGACGAGTTTTCTTCACACTAGCTTTGAGTTGTCCAAAGCGATAGCTAATGCTTGCTCCATAGCGCATACGTTGATAACGGAAGTTTTGATCTTGTCTAAACCCAATGCCATTGGTGTATGAGTCGTTGCTTAAGTATTTAGAGAAAAAGTTGTTGGCATAGATGCTGGCAGTAAGTCGCTTCTCTTTCAAGAACGAGCGGCTGATATTCAATCCGTAATCAAAGAAAGAACCACCACGACCTTGCAAGGTCACACTAGGTGTTGAACCAAAAATATTTAAACTGGCACGCAACTCCCATGGGAAGGTATGCTGAATGCCTCCATATCCCCAGAAGCTAAACCCATTGTTCTTTAAATCTTGCGACGGACTGCGCAAATCGGTGTATGCTACTGATAGGTTGGTGTAGATGCGGGTTTTAGGTGTAGCATTCCAATTAACATACCCATCGATACTTGCATTCTTGCTTTTACCAATGTTCTCGTACGTGCTAAATAAGAATTGATGATCAGCCGGTGCGGAGCCTAGTTCGGGAACAACCTCGCCTACATTGACCAATCTTGATATGCGCTCGATGCCCATATTATTGAACGAGTACGACATGGACACATTCACATTGAACTTCTGCGTAAAGTTGCTATAGCTTAAGTTGAATGCATGACTCTTCTCGCTCTCTAAGTCGGGGTTGCCTTTAGAAATGTTGGTAGGGTCGGTATCGTTGACATAAGGATTAAGATACCAAATGCCCGGACGCCAAATGCGCATATTATAGCTAAATCGCAAATTAGACATCTCAGTTAGTTTGTATCCTACCGTAAATGAAGGCACTACATCGTTGAAGTTAGACTTAAAGTTCTCGCCTTTGCCCACAATAAACTTAACATGTTGCAAAGTATGCTCATAGCGCACGCCTGCCTTACCAGTAAACTTCTTTAAACGGAGTGAATAACTGAGATAAGCAGAGAAGATATCATTTGTATGCTTGTAGTGGCTACTACGATTGAGATCTAAATCATAATCAGCACCTGCTTGCTGATAACGCCAATCTTCACTGGTATTATTTCGAAGAATATACTTCACACCACCCTCTATCGTGTTGACTTTACCAATAGGTGTCGTATAGTCGGCTTGGACTGTCTGCTCTACTGTTTTTTGTTTGCCATCTACCTTTTGATTGCCTATCTGCAATATATTCTCCCACTCGGGAGACATCTCTTCGGGGGTGTAACTATAGTTGGTATATCCATCACTATTGCGAGGTTGTGCATTGATGCGATACGAGAGAGTAAATAGACGATCTTTGTTTTTGGAAGACATGCGTTGATAGTCTAATGCACCTCTAATTGAATACCAGCCATTATCATTCTTGCCCGAAGAAAAGTAGCGATAATCGTAGGCAGGAACTGCAGAAGAGTAAGCAGGTAATACATCAGCCATCCAGCTTTCGCCATCAGTTTTACTGTTATTGCTACCACCATATACACCTACCGACATGGTAATAAGTCGCAAGGTATCAATTTCATAACTACCCTCTAGATTTCCATGTTGGAAGTTTCCATTATTTTTGCTTCTCGATTTATAAGCAACTTCGGATACGGGTTGATTATCTGAATCTAAGTTGGTACGAATCATTTCGGACGAACTAGGAAGACCTTGATTAAGGTTGTAATTATAGTTGGCCGTCAAGGTAAGTTTCTCTTTCTTGATAGTAGCATATACACCTGCACCGCCGCCAGTGTTGCCACCTCGCCCGCTAAATGTAGCTGTATATCCTTCGAATCCGCTACCTATAGTCACAATATTGAGGATACCCCCTATTCCTTCCGCATCGTATTTAGCACCAGGATTGGTTATCACCTCGATATGCTTGATGGTATTGGCCGGCATACTTTGCAACACCTCTTTAGGATTATTGCTCATCATGCTATTGGGGCGACCATTGACATGAATCTTAAAGCTGCTGCTACCATTCACCTTGATGTTATCTTCGCCATCTACAGTAACCAAGGGCACTTTGCGAAGCATCTCAAGAATGGAGTTAGTCTGCGAGTCGGGATCGTCTTGGATATTGTATTCTATCTTATCAATATCTACCTTCACCAATGGTTTCTGAGCGACAATCTCCACAGTACCCAGTTCATTGGTAGCCTCCACACTATAAAGTGTTCCAAAATCTACAACCGTTTGTTCGGGTTTAAACACTAAATCCCTCACAATAGGATTTCGCCCAATAGAGGTAATAATAATGGTATATTGACCTGAAGTAGTGGAGAACTTCTCTTGAAAGCGACCTTTATTGTCGGTTACGGCCATCTTCACAGCCTTATCGGGTTGTGATTTCTGCACAATTTTGATAGTTGCATAAGGTTCACCCTCTTGAGTTAGCGAATCGAGAAGTAACCCTTTGACTGTATACGAAGAGGATGATTGGGTTTGTCCGAACACACAATTAGCAAACGAAGCAAAAAAGAATAATAGCAGTAGCCAGTTTTTCATATTTTGTGATTTAATTTATTAGTCTAATATAAGAGAAGCTTTTTAACGAATATATTGATTGTTATTACAATCTTGTTACACGCACAGTATAGCTAATTTATGTAATTCTTAAAGAATCTCCAATTGCCAAAATTAGATTAATTTATATAACACATCCACACAATACATGTTAATTTTCGAAAAATAGAAAAATAACAAAGCCCATTTTACTAACATTTGTAAACCAAAGCCATGTATAGAGTTACAGTTTACTTAAAAGCTACCAATTACAGCACGATTCATCAAACTAAAATATTACCAAAATGTTATCAAAAATAAGTTATCAAGTTTGGGTGGTTATTATCAAAAACATATCTTTGTATGTCGTATTTGGCTGAAAATCATTTGAAAAAGCCCTAAAATATTAACAATTATTTATCAAGTATGAAGAATCTTAATTTTCTGAAACTGTTTTTTGGTATCATGCTTATGATGGTGTCTACAACCTTTGTTGGTTGCGTTGATGATAACGATGACACTGAAGCGCCTTACCTAGAGGTTTCTCCTACCACATTGGTATTCACAACTAGTGGTACACCTGCTGACGGTAGTCAGTCTTATTTTGAAATTTCGACTAACCGCGCATGGACAGCTGTGGTTAATGACAACAAATCTTGGGTTACACTATCAGCTATCCAAGGCGATGGTAGCACAAGAGTAAATGTAAGTATCCCTGCCGGCATCAATGATGAAGCCGTTGTGGAAATCACAATTTCAAACAAAGTTGGTCCTTTGAAAAAGGAATATGTAACTATTAAGAGCGGCGATGTAGTAGAGGCAGAAGTTGTATATCATACTAATATAGGTGATGTTTCAGTGTCTAGCCCATTCCCATATGTAGATGCATACACAGATTGGAATGCAACTGGAACAGGAGCATCAACAGTTACATACAGCGGTCAAAAAGCAACTGTACGTGCTAGTGGTTTGAGCAATTCAGGCTCTTACAATGGCGCATCAGGTCCTAATGTGGTATTCTTCGGGGCACTACCAACTGACTTCGAGATTAACAATATCACTTTGACAAGTGCTCAAACAAATCTAAAACTTACATTTGGTGCAAGTTCTTCGGTAAGAGATGATGCTACAAACGAATACAATAATACATTTGATATTAGCAAATTCACAGTATCATTAAGTGCAAATGGAACAAGCTGGACTCCACTACCATATACAATTAACAACGGGGACCAAGAATCACCATATTGGGTTTTCGCAACAACTGACTTTACATTGACTGAAGCAGTATCAAGCTTATATATTAAGTTTACATCTTCTGTAGCATCAGCTATCCGTCTAGATGATATCACATTGCAAACAGGTAACGGTGGTCAATCTATTACCTTGAGCGGTGGTACAACACCTCCAACAGGTGATGGAGAAGCAGTGGCAGTAACAATTCCTGAATTGATTAGCACCATGACTGCAACTTCAGAAGTGATCAACGCAAATGCAGATTGCTACTTCGAAGCTGTTGTTCAAAACGATGTAACAGGTGGAAACTATTCTTTCAATAATTTGATTCTTGCTACTGAAGGTGCAACTACTGCAGGTAACGGTATTACTTTGTATGGTTCTCAAGTTGAGCCATCAACCTTAGGATTAAATATGGGAGACAAAGTAAAGGTAACCTTAATCAAAGGTCTTGCCAAGTCTCAAATCCGCAATGGACTTTACCAAGCTACAGGAGCTGCTACAGACACTTGGGCAAAAATCGAAAAGTTAAATGGTACAGCCACAATTACACCAATTGTTATTACTCCTGATAAGCTTGCTGACTACCAAAGTATGACTGTAACTATTCAAAATGCTACTACTGCAACAGCAGGTATCTGGGCTAATACTTCAGCGATTTCATCGCATACATTCAGTGCAAATAGCACAAACTTCACAGTATTCTGCAAGAAAGATGCTACAGCTTTCAATGACGTACCTTATTCTGTAGCAACTGGAAGTATTTCAGGTCTATCTTCTGTTTACAATAATTCAGCTCAGTTAGTACCACGCGATTTGAATGATGTTTCTGCATTCTTATCGGCTTCTCCTACTATTACAGCAATAAATCCTACATCTCTTACATTTGCTGCAACAGGTGGTAGCCAAACTATAGAAGTAAGTATTTCAAACCAAGGAAGCAATGCACTTTCAGTTAGTGGCTTGAGTGGCATCTTATCGGCTTCTGTTATTGGCACAACAGTAACTGTTGTTGCAACAGAGAATACTGGTGATGCAGTAAACCAAACATTGACTATCACATTGGCTAATGGAAATAGCGTTACTGCTCCTATTAGCGTTTCTGCTCAAGGTGGAAGCACACCTGCCGGATATAGCTTAATCTCTACTTTAAGTGAGTTGACTGCAGGCAAATACCTAATGGCAGGACTTGTTAGCTCTTTAGCCCCATACGATTATCAGTTATGGACAGGAGCTACTTCGGCAGATGGAACAAATACAAACACTAACAGTGATTTAGTAACTGTTTCATACCAATTCGCAAACAATGAACTTACTCCTGAGAAAGCAGCAGATGTTGCTAACACAGAAGTTGAGTTAATTGCAGTAAGCGGAAAAGCTAATACATACTATATTATGGTAGGTGGTAAATACTTATATAACTCAGTTAATAATACCAACCGTCGCTTATTCTTTACTGACGACGCATCTATAGCAGAGTGGGAATTTGCTAATAAGTCTAATGGAACAGGTCTTTGTCCATCAAACAATGCGACTTATTTAATGACTGCTTCGGCTACTTATAATTATCTACGTACTTACAAAACAGAAACTCAGAATTCTGTAGGTATATTCTTTTTTAAAAAGAATAATTAAGTAAAAGCAAACCCATTTCATCCTTGATAAATTATATCGAGGATGAAGTGTTAACTTGTTTACATTCATTATAATTCGAATTTATAGAATGGCAACTATTCAAAAATATTACAATGCATGGATGAGGATTGCATTCCTCAGCGCATTAATAATCGGCATTGCTGCGTGTAGTAGCGATGACTCGAACAATGAGCTACAACAAAATGAAGCCTATTGGAAGGTTTCTTCTACCGTTGGAGCTGCACAAGGTTCTTCTGCCATCATGATATCTGGTACTCCAGGCGTAACTTGGACTGCAGAGATTACGAACGGTACATCTTGGTGCTCATTTGTATATGGGAACTATACAGGAGCAGGAACAAAGATGAACGGTGAGGTAAAAGGCGGAGATGATATCAACATCTTGTATGTTTATTATCCTGCCAATACTGGCAAAGAACAACGTCAAGCCAACCTAACCTTTACCTTTGAAGGCGGAGAAACTCAAAGTTTCTCATTGATTCAGTTAGCGCAAGATCAACAAAATCTACCTTTCTTTGGTAGATGGGCGGAGCTTCCTGCTGATAAAACAAATGCCAATTATCAATATGTAACTCACTATGCATTGTTGAGCAATCAAACCGTGCGCAACTACTCTATTTGTTTTGATAAATCAA
>CAMTOV010000073.1 GCA_947074235.1 uncultured Bacteroides sp.
CTGGAAAATCTGCCAACTCGATAGCTTTGAAGAATACCGGCGAGTATCTGCAAACAAATACCTATGATGAACCTATCACCAAACTTAGTTTTATGTATCGCTATCCAAGCAGTGGAGCGGGCAACAATCTTGCGGTAGAAACCATGAAGGGCAGCACTTGGCAAACGGTGGCCAATTATCCATTCGTAGATATGAACAGGCAATACCCCGAACTTACGTTCGCTCATGAAGATGATGTGAGAGCCATCCGCTTGACGTTTACTAAAGCATCGGGCAATCTTGCCATCGATGATATAGAAATTACTTCCGGTGCATCCGATACCATTCATGTCAATCAAAATATCGCAGTACTGGGCACTCAATACACCGTGCACGACTTGACTGCCGAAACTACCTATCTCTATCATGTAAATGTAACTAGGGGTAGCTACACCTCGCCTGCATCCGAAAGCATGGAGGTGAATACCCTTAAGAGCACTGGCATTGCCGGAGTAGACGATAACGACCCAGTAAACTTTGCGCTGGTTGATGGTGGTGTAGTGATGAATGGATTGGAAATAGGCGATCGTATAAGTGCATTCAGCGCCAACGGCATGCAGCTGCTGAGCCTTGTGGCCGAGAGTACTTCGCTCTATCTGCCACTTAACGATAAAGGCATCTTTATCATCCGTATTGATAATACCAACCGTGTATATAAAGTTATCAAGTAAGAAGAAATAGCTCGATAACTGATACAAAATACCCTGTAATCTTCAACATTCAATCTGTAGAATGTAGAGAATTACAGGGTATTTTGTTTGGTTTTATAAAGCGATGAGTTTGCTCTGATAATCAGCTTGTTAGAGTGGTGTTGCTGGCAAGCCTTTGCCCGCTTGCTGACCACGCCTTGCCCGCTTGCTGAGTAGCCCTTGCCAGCACGCTGACCACGCCTTGCCAGCAAACGAGGTAATACCAACCAAAAAATCGCCCCCCTATATCACATAGAGAGGCGACGTGAGTTAATCTTGAAAACCTAAAATGCTAATACCTATTGAGCCGCCTCTAAATAAAGCACGCGGCTTGAATAATCGTTAAGTTTGTGATAATCTAACTTGTGGTTGTAAGGCATCTCAAGGCCATTGGCCATCAAGTAAGCACCACTAAATGTCTTTCCTTCAAAGTTTAGAGGTTCGTTGTCCACTCTATTCAACTCTTTTACCTTGTAGTTTTTATTTGGATCCAATCCGGCCATCTTCACACGTGGCAGGTGTTGGTTTACAAATTGCTCAGTTTTCCACCAGTAGAATACTGCTTTGTCCTTTTCGGGGGTAGCGTATAGTAGAGAGGCTACACCCAAGTTATCGTAAGGCGATTGCAAGCGATACAAGTCGCCTAGTTGCACGATAGGGCGAATCATCTTATACTCTTCGATGGCGTTTTTGCAAAGCGCTTTCTCCTCTTCGGTCATGTTCTTCGGTTGGATTTCCATGCCTAGACGACCGCTCATAGCCACATCAATACGATATTTCAAGGGGATGGTGCGGAATGTTTGGTGGTTGGGCGCTGCACTGATGTGCGATGCCATAGCGATAGCAGGGAAGAAGTAAGATGTACCCCACTGCATATACACACGTTGCAAGGCATCAGTATTGTCGCTCACCCAAAACTCATCGAAATAAGGCAATAGACCGTAGTTGGCACGACCGCCACCACTGGCACAGTCTTGTATTGTCAGCTCAGGATATTTGGCACGGATGCGTTGAAGCACCTTCTCCAATCCACGGTGAAACTCAATGTACATGTGGCTTTGCTTGTCGGCTGTCAGGTAGTTAGAACCGTGATTCTGAATACCCATGTTAGCGTCCCACTTGATATAATCGATATCGGGATATTTAGTCATCAAATCGTCTACTAGGTTGTAGATGAAATCTTGCACTTGAGGGTTAGCCAAGTCGAGCACCACTTGTGTGCCGCCACGACCTAACACTGGTTCGCGTTGAGGCGCTTTGATAATCCATTCGGGATGCTTCTCGTATAGCTCACTGGTGGTGTTCGACATTTCCGGTTCAATCCAGATACCAAATTTCACACCATTCTTCTTAGCGTCACGAATCAATCCTTCGATTCCATCGGGCAATTTGCGAGTATCAACCACCCAGTCGCCAAGCGAAGAGTTGTCGGTGTTGCGTTGATATTTGCCACCAAACCAGCCATCGTCCATCACAAATAGTTCGCCGCCCATCGAAGCGATGTCGCTCATCATTTGGTCCATACCCTCTTGGTTGATGTCGAAGTAAACACCTTCCCAACTGTTAAGCAATATCTTGCGTAGTTGGTTACCGTTAGCCAATTTATAATCGCGCGCCCACTTATGGAAGTTGCGGCTGCTACCACTCAAACCTTCGTCGCTATAAGTCAGTGCCACCGCAGGAGTCACAAACGACTCACCTTTAGGCAATGTATAAGCCGAGTTCTCTTCGTTGATACCCGCAAAGAAGTGGTGATACTCATCATCGTGCGTATCCACCATCAGCTTGTAGTTGCCGCTATAGCAAAGTGCCGCACCAATGGTAGCACCGCTGTTTTCTTGTGGTTTGCCATCGAGCGAAAACATCACTTCGGGGTGAGCAGTATGCGTGTTGCGCACACCATCTTTATTCTTAATTATCTTTACACCCGGCTCTAGACGCTCTTGTGTTAGTTTACCCTCGTTGGCCCACGAGCCCGATAGGTGCGACAACCACACATCGCCACGGCGAATAGGTAGGTAAGCCGATTGGAAACGATTGAGCACAACCGGTTTCTTCTCCTGATGCTTCACCTCAGTCCAGGTTTCAATTACATCTGTGCCATTCAATGTTTTGTAATATACGTCTACATAGAAAGGATATACTTTATCTTTTAGTTCAACAACAGTCACTTCGCCATCCTTTTCGGTGCGAGTGCTCACGTTTACTACTTCCATCTCCAAGCTCATGTTGCCATCGCCATGCTTCACCGCAAGAGCAGCTTCGGTAGGACACTGCATGCCATACACCGGATAGGCCGAGTAAATGCTTGGCTCTGCCGATTCTAAATTCTCAAGATCAATAGGAGAGAGTTTGGCGCCATAATACAAATAATTGAGGTTGCCACCCACAGGGGCCGATAACACCATCGATGTGTTGGGAGTTCCAATTTCTATGTTCTGTGCCAGCAAGCCGCTGCAAAACAAACATGTGCTAAGTAGTAAAGTGATTTTTCTGAAATTCATGGTCTACAATTAATTAAAGGTTTGTAAGAGATGGTGCAAAAATAAGCATGACTGGCTAAACAGACTAATATTATTTTAACCGTTTGTGATAGAATCTAAAATTTATTTACATTTGTGGTATTGATGTATAATCTTATAGTCTATTATTACGAATATGAAACAATTATCGATTACTCTTTTACTCACTTTATTTATGCTTGCTACCATGCAGGCTCAAACACAAGCACCTTGGAAAAACGGCAAACTGATGGTATCGGAAGAAAGTCGCTACTTGAAACACGAAAATGGCACGCCCTTCTTTTGGCAAGGCGACACCGGGTGGCTGCTCCCTCAACGCCTCAACAGAGATGAGGTAGCCTACTATCTCGATCAATGCAAAAAGGCAGGCTACAACGTTGTGCAGATTCAAACATTAAATGGTGTGCCCTCTATCAATACCTACGGCCAACTATCTATGACCGATGGGTATAACTTCAAAGAGATTGACAAGAAAGGCGTGTACGGCTATTGGGATCACATGGATTATATAGTTGCTACTGCCGCCAGAAATGGTATTTATATAGCCATGGTGCCTATATGGGGAGGATTGGTAAACAGTGGTCAGATGAATGAGAAGGAGGCTGTGGCCTATGGCAAGTTCCTGGCCAACCGCTACAAAGATGCCCCCAATATTATTTGGCTCATTGGTGGTGATATCCGTGGCGATAAGAAAACAGAAGTGTGGCAAGCACTAGCTCAATCGATAAGGGCTATCGATGCCAACCATGTGATGAGCTTTCATCCACGCGGACGCACCACGTCGGCCACTTGGTTTAATGACGAACCGTGGCTCGACTTCAACATGTTTCAAAGCGGACACCGCCGTTATGGTCAGCGCAAAGGAGATGGCGACTATCCTATAGAAGAGAATACCGAAGAGGATAACTGGCGCTTTGTGGAGGCTAGCACTAAAACTCCACTGAAACCGGTGATTGACGGCGAACCCTCGTACGAAGACATACCGCAAGGATTGCACGACCCCAACGAAACTCGCTGGAATGACAATGACATTCGTCGCTATGCCTATTGGTCAGTGTTTGCCGGTTCGTTTGGTCATACATACGGGCACAACTCCATCATGCAGTTTTATGCGCCCGGCATAATGCCTGCCTATGGTGCGGACACAGCTTGGTGGGATGCCCTAAAAGACCCTGGCTTCAATCAGATGAAGCACCTCAAGAGTTTGATGCTTGCATTGCCTTACTTTGAGCGAGTGCCCGATCAATCCATCATAGCCGGCCAAAATGGTGAACGCTACGATAGAGCTATTGCCACTCGTGGAAGCGACTACCTTTTGGTATACAACTATTCTGGTCGCCCCATGCAGATAGACTTAACCAAGATATCGGGAGATAAAAAGAATGTGTGGTGGTACAACCCCAAAGATGGCGCCCTACAATACGTGGGTGAGTTTGATAATGCAACCACCACTTTTCAGCACGAAAGCGGATACATGAGTGGCAACGATAGAGTGTTGATAGCTATTGATGCAGCTAAAGGGTATATCGAAACAACATCAACCTCCCTTTAGTGCCTTCTATCTTTGAAGCAGTGAGGAAGTGTAGCCCATTATCTACTTGAATGAGCAATAGCTGTGCTTGTAAAGCAATTAAGAATGCTTCTATTGGCAACGTGATTTTAATTTCGAATGCATCGCGCCGACATAGCTCTTTGCGTATCATTATTGCCACCATTGCTTCCACCTACAAAACGCATATTGCTAGTATCCCATATATTGTTGCTAAAACCTATGTAGTTGAACCAAAAACCATGTTCGGGCGAGCTAGGGTCAAACCCTTGCGTGCCTGAAACGGTGGTGCTTGTCCAGTAGTAACCGCCAACACGTCCCTTCAGTGCATTTCCCTCTATATATCTCACTACCGGGAATGATACTGTAAACCCTGCATTGTCTGTTATCATCTCTCCGCGATAATAGATCTCTCCATCTTCTAGCGTGATTTGGCGCATCTCAATGGCCTCATTAGCAAACCATTCATCGCGAGTGGCTAGTCGATATGATGGCGGACAAGGATTGATTGCTTTTCCTTCATTAGAGGTATTGATGTAGTCTATACGTGATACGGTGTAGTATGCACCTCTAGCTAATGGATCTTGTCCTCTATGGCTGGTAGTGGCGTCTGAGTAGAAACGATTGGACGAAGCACCTAGGTTGCGGTCTAACCAATATTGCCTAGTGCCATTGCCGTTTGTAGCCACTTGCTCGTAATAGAACCATCCCGCAATGGGGCTGTCTGTGTATAGTTGATCTTGGTTAGTCAACTCGTGCATTATACCTTTATAGTATATAGTATAGAATATCTCGACTCCATCACTTGTTATTACAGAAAAGTTATCTTGCCAAGAGCTGGTTTGGTTATTGTCGCTACTATTATGATTCAGATATACTGTAAGCTTTCTTGTACTACCATTATTTTCTATCATAAAGCGTTGGCCTAGGTAGTTGGATGATTGAACATTCAGATAATCACCTTCATACAGATTGATGACATAATAATAGTTCTCATAACTTGATGAGGTCATATTAAAATGTATGCCTGTACGATCTACTTGCATCTCGCTTGAGGTTTCACCTTGTAGTATATTGGGCAGAAATACATTCCAATAATCGTCGGAAATTAACGTCCCTCCCGTTGGGGTTGGGTATGCACCACTATAGCTTCCTTTATAGAGCGAAGTTTTGCGGGTTGCACTCCTCTTAAAATCGGTAGCACGCTGTTTTACATAGATGTTGCGTGACAAATTTCCTACTTTGCATACCAGATACGATTCACGAACCAACGATGAGGGGTTTTCACTAACTGTCACCCGGTAGGTGTAAAGCGTGCCTGCTGTGGTGGTATATCCATTTTTATTTGTAAGGGTGATGGTCTCGCTACTCTGCGGAGTAGCTGCTACCACTAACCAGGCGCCATCAGCTACAGTGATTGACAGAGCTTCATTGCTACTAGAGAAAACATATACTTCGTAGTAGGGCTCCGTCTTTTCATCTACCCATAAGGTGTCGCTTACCCCTAGTTCGTACTGCTTACTAGCAATCATATTTTTTATCACCTCATTGTAGTCTAGTATCTCCACCGTGATGTTAGTAAATGGGTTGGCAATAGCTTCGTCAACAGTAGTGTAACCAGGACCATTCACCGTCTTTACCAAAATCTGATAGTGATGGTTGCGGAGAAGTGGCAAATTGTTGGCCAATTCATCTTGATAGGCGATGGCATAATAGCCACTTTGCCCTTCCCAACTAGCTTTAATAAGGCATAAAGCCTTTCCTGCTTGTGTTTCGTATGAATAGACTGTTGCATCTGTAGCACTCACTTGCGTGTTGACTTTACCATGAACTTCACCCGTAGCTTCGTTCACTCCGCTCGCCAATCCTGCAATAGAGCCTTTCGTAGAGGTGTTTCTTACCTCTATCGATTCAATGACAAACCCGGTGGGTATGGTGGCATTTATCGTTGTTTTGGCTACATTGTATATAAGGTTCAGCTTCTTGGTAGTATCTTGCTTTAGCAGCGCTATGCTAGTAGAAGCATACATCACCAATTTCTGAGGATCGATAGTTTCGCTGGTAAAGAGCTCATTCGTTTTTTTAGTAGAGAGCTTTGCTTGGAGTTCAGTTGCATTAGTAGCTACATCGACAGGCACATTGCCAATCATCTCCAAAGTAGATGCTCCTTCAGGTATATCTATAGTGAGTTGCTTCTGATTGCCTTCTGCTTCAACTAATCTGCTCAATTGAATGTTTTCTACAGATATCGCTACACCCATGCTATTGTAGTAAACAGCATATAAGTTTATTAACGCTCCCTCGTTGGTGCTCCGTGTAGAAACAGTGACAGGTATGGGCAGATAGAGGGTAAGCGTGAGTGATGTGGAAGCGCTTATATCTTCGGTTACATCCGTGCCACTCCATAGCCCTTCGTCCTGACAAGCGGTGCAGAGCAGAAGTAAAGATAGTGTGTAAATTATGCAATATTTAATGTGTTTCATACCATTCAATCTTAAGGTAAAGAGTTTGTCTTAGTGCCACCTTTATAATAACATTTATTGCTGCTAGAGGGGAAATAACCACTAATAGGTATATTGGCTGTCTGTCCTCCACCGTTTTTATGTAATTTAAAATATGTACTACTAGCATCGATATCAAAATAGATATAAGGAGTTTGAGACCACTTCTGAGCTGATACTCCAGGCCATGTGGTAGATGTAGTTCCACCCCAGTAGTGACATCTATCTACATAGCCCGGCCCGCTGTAATCAGTAAAGTTGCTTTCGTGTATATAGATACGACAGTATCCACTAGCTAGAGGAGGCTCTACCGGACGTGACACAGGATCAGAAGCCGATGCATTCCAGCTAAAGAAGCCCCAGTCATCTTTCTTAAGATAACCTGTCATTTTAGCTGTGTTGCCGGTGATTGATAGGTTTAGCTCTTTACTTCCTAAGAAAGGAACCATTATGCCATTGTTCAACTCAAAAGTGATATCTTTGGTCATATTGCCTTCCCAGCTATGGAAGATGAACTCCCATTTCTTCCAGCCTGTTTGACCGGTAGTAGATTCAGAAGGATTATTCTTTTCTACCGTGAAAACTGCACCCGCATTAGATGCAAGACCATAGTTCTTCCACCATTTTGTGCAACTAGCATTTCCATTATAATAGAGCTGATAGGTTGTTTCGTATACTTTTGGCTTATCGTCATAAAACTCGTAATTGCTCGTCAATGGGTCGTAGATGAACCATCCTTCACGATCGGGGAAGTTGTACAGCGGTATGCCTGGCTCCATGTGGAACGGATAGCGATGTCGAGAAAAAGGACTGTCTTGATCGCAATTGAACATAATCAATGTTTCGGCAGGTTTGGGTGCACGATTACCATACGTTGATGCACTCAATGAGTTACCAACTTGATCTGATGAAAGGTCGTAATAGTACCATCCTTTATTGTTGTTATCAACTTGCATTGCATTGCCCGGCCACGCATTAGTGAAACGCCACAAATATTGCGAGCCACCATTACCACCAATTGCTTCGTACTGAGTTTGTGTATAAATATAAACATTGGGGCGATTCCAGGCATCATCTTGCCAATTGTTGTTAGATACACTACTCCAAGAGCTTAACCCTTGCCATTCATTTCCACTGATACGATCGTTTAGTGGTCGGAAGTAGATGCGATAACCACTCACGTATGGGCGTATATAAACAGTTACCGTTTCGCTGAGTGGAGCGTTTGTGCGTGGGTCATTCTGCTTGGTAGTCACTACAAATGTATAAGTTTCGAGCGTTGTAGGCTTACCATTGGCACGTATGGTAATAGTATCGGTATAGTTGGTAGAGGATGTAATGGCACTACCACCATTGTACTTTCCTATGGTTACAGTAGGCAGATGGCTGCTAGGTGTGCCACCTACGGGTGTTACGCTCGATATATCTACACCTCCAAGATTAGTGATATACGTAGTGATGGCAGTATAGTTATAGCTACTCCAATCGTCTTTCACTTCGTTGATAGATACCTCATTGGGCATCACCCTTAACATAGGTTCCACATTGTAAAGCACATCAATCACCTTTGTCAAGTTATTGGCCTTTATCGTGATTTGAGCCTGATGAGTACCTGTCAAATCGGCTACACTCCAGTTGCTCAAATCGAAATTCATATTCATGGATACATAGAGTGGATACTTACCCTCAGCAGTTGGTGTAGAACCGAAGTTGAGATTGAAGAGCGATTGTCCATTATCGTCTTTTTTAGAACAATCAATAATTAAATCGGACATGGCAACACTGCTGCTCACCCATACGGTGTCTTGCTCGTGCGTCCATACCTCTAGATTGGTCTTTGAGGTATAAAGCTCCGTATTGCTCAAATTAGCCACTATGCTTTGCAACGTCCATTCGGCTTGTAAGAGCGTAGTTTTGAGATGCACCTTTCCCTCGCCCACTATACGTCCGGTGAGGTCGTAAAAGGTTCCTCTCTTTATATTGTATATGTTCTCTGCATTGTCGTTGTTGCCAAGTGTCACATCATACTGATGTGTAACCTGTTGGTTGTTCGAACGTTGACAAAGAATATCGAGTGCCGTTTGTTCTGCTTGCTTCTCAGCTGTTACCAGATGTTCGGGAAGATAGGCCACTCCTTGGTAGGCCCATTTTGTAGGATTGGTAGGTGTATCTGTTCCCGTTCCAGATACTTCGTTTCCTGTGGCCGGATAATCATAATACTTGCCTGCTATCAATTGGTTTACATCAAACAAACCGGTGGGGTCTGTTGTAGGGTCAAGAAGATTGATTTGAGGTGCTATGTTTCGTCCACCAATCTCGCTAATATTAAGACTTGTGCCTTCGCCAAAACTAGCTTTAGTTGTAGCATCGTCGTTGTTGTAGAGCAGAGTCAATCGTAGTTTGGCACAAGTAAATACCAGGTCGGCTTGAATTTGTGCTGTATTACTATTTTCGGGTGTGATGGTGAAAGGAGTAGACGACTCGTACACCATTGGCAATCCTTCGGGATTTAGTGGATGAGGTAGTTTGATATTGTCACCATCTTTGTATTGGATGATGAGTTGTCTTAAGGCTGCTTCACTACTGCCAAAACTAGCGTTTAGCTGAGGCATGTTGGCTACAACATATACGTTGTATGATCCATATTTAATGCGTATATTAAATCCTTTATAGTTGTGGTCAAGTTCTTCAGTCTTTAGCTGTACAGCTACAGGCTCTCCTTCCCAAGTGCTGTTGGTTTGAGGGTAGGCAAAAAACCAGAGGCTAGTGATGCGACATTCGATACTCTCGGCCTCTTTCTCTTCTGGAGTGTCGCTTGTAGGGAAACTTCTACTTATAGGAACTGACACTCTAATTAGCCCCTCGTTGTTGATGACGGGTGATGACTGTTGCTCAATCTCGTCACTACACGATGTTAACATCATCATTGGTAGGGCTATTAGAGCACACAGTAATAGGTTATAGAGTGAACGAAATGACATGTTGGTATCTGTTTTAAGATTATAAATCGTTGCTATTGAAAACCATTTTCCATTTATTGATTTGAAGAGAGAGCATTACTTCTTTGCCCGATGAATCTTTGCCTATGAGAAGAATTATCTGATAGGAATTCTGTCTGTCTAAATATTCGTCTATTGGCATAGATGAATATTCATCTAGTCGCATTAGATTGAGATATTTTACAAGATCAATGTTAAAGATATCTGTATTCGTTTCTTCATTGCGCACCACGAAGCTACTTCGTTTCTCCTCTTTGAGACGTAATGTGCTAAGCTCGCCTAGTACAACACGTATATTGCCATTGCGTGTAGATGCATCATTTTCTATCACAGCCTCTTTTAGCGTAGATGGTTCGTAGCGTAGCATCTGGCACTGGCGCATTGAGTTGTCATAGTTGTATTTATAGTTATCGGCTTGTATGCTGAAACTATAGGTGTCTTTATCAAGCTGATTGTCGGTTGCTGATTGTAGAAGAACTTTAAATCGATTCACATTGTAGATCAATGGAATTGTTGCAGTGGTAGGAGCATTTGGGTTTACTAAATATTCTTCTATCATGCCATGCCACAAGTTGCTAAGGCTTTTGTTGTAGGACTCCCCATTGGTGTTGAGTTCTAACGTGAGATCGTTCAGTTGCGAACCATCCCTAACCAAAGCGTTATTGATGCTATAGCTTGTTTTTTCTTCTTCTATTCCTGCCCATGCTACTAGTCGATACACTCCAGGTTTCAAGTCGAGTGTCATTCGATAGTTTTGATCTAAGTGAGATCCTTTGTCTTTTTTGCAACCAATAAAATTGCCATCAATATCGAAGATAAAGAGCGTCACGTCATTGACTAAGCTTGGAAAACCATCGGCAAACTCCATATTGTAGTCGTATACAAAACTAACTTCTATGGGGCAAGTGGTTTCATCTTGATATATACAAGAGTGCAGGGTGAGAGTTAGGGTAAGTAATAGCAACCCTATTGCTTGCTTAATAGTAGATTTCATATTGATGTGATACTTCTTTTTCATGATATTTCTTTTGATTAAACTATTCTCCTGCTCCTACTTTATGAATTATAGGAGCAGTGAGAAAAGTTTATCTATTGAATAAGGCTTAATCGAGTTCTACTTCTTGCACTACGTGCATCCACTTTTTAATTTTAGCTTCTACTTGGATCCATACTTCTGACTTGTCGTCCGGAGTTTTAGGATCTTCGTAAGTAGGTTCGTGGTAACCTAATTTTTTAATACCTG
>CAMTOV010000074.1 GCA_947074235.1 uncultured Bacteroides sp.
CAGCGTGTAAACAACTGGGGAGGCTTTGTGAACAAGAAGGTGTTTTTTGTGAACTTCACCAAAGGTTATGAATTAGTAAAACTTGATTTCGAATAGACATGATAAAGCTAAAACTTACATTATCGGCTTTCATTATATGTTGTCTTTGCTCACTATCGGCCTCGGCGCAGATGGGCGATGCAAGACACAATATATCTGTAGGTATAAATGGTGGAGCCAACTACAGCACAGTTAGTTTTCAGAAGCATCGTGTAAAGCAAAAAGGGCTGATTTCGCCTACGTTTGGGGTTACTGCCCGCTACATTTCGGAAAAGTATTTTGCCATGATTTGCGGTTTGCAAGTAGAGCTTAACTACTCGCAACTGGGTTGGGACAAGAAGTTTGAATTTGCCGATGGCACCGAAAATAAGGATAAAGGATATACGCATAAGCTCAACTATCTGCAATTGCCGTTTTTGGCACATCTGGCCTTTGGCAAAGAGTATGGCGCACAGTTTTTCTTAAACATTGGCCCACAAATAGGCTACATGATAAGCGACTCTTACAGCCACAAGGGCCTCTCGGCCACCGAGCTAGAGATAGAAGAGTATGGCAAGGCCATTCAAAATAAGTTCGATTATGGTATTATTGGCGGCGCAGGTGTAGAGATAAGAACTCGCAAGCTGGGCAGCTTCATCATAGAGGGCAGATACTATTATGGCTTGTCCGACTTTTACAACAGCGCCAAGAAAGATTATTTCTCGCGCTCGTCACACAACACCATCACTGGCAAGATAACTTATCTTTTCGATATTACTAGATAAAACATTGTTTATCAAACATAGAAAAGCCGGATTAAAACATAGCGTTTAATCCGGCTTCTTTATATCATTTCACAGCCAAAACTCAATCATTTAACAGTGTAATCTGTTTAGTTTTTGGCGTATAAATCAATCATTTTATCTTAAGCGATTGAGCGATTGAACCTTTGCCTCATCGGTGCCAATAGCACGAATAGCAAGGTAGTTGAGGATAATAGCTACAAGTGGCAAGCATAAAGCCCAATGCACTTGAAATGAGCTGATATCGCCCCTTAATATAAAGTAGAAAGCAACGAATGCCAAGTAGTAGCCCACCAACAAACAGGTAGCAAACACACACATTCTGATTTGAAGAATGCGATTTTTGAACAAGAAGATGGTAGCGAAATCGACAATAGTAGCTAGCAACAGAATGCAGAACAGCCCCCAAGTAGATTGGAAAGTTTCGCCCAGGGTGATGCCCAATGGTTTGAAGATATGAGCCACGCCACTACCCTCGAAAGCAGTGCCTACAGGCAAGCACATAGCAGCAATTAGCACTCCGGTGATAAGCAATAAATATATGGTTTGAATACGTTGTATCATGATGCAATAAAATAATTTTTAGTTTAATAATAAGGATATCTATCAGTGAGAAAATAAAATAGTCAAGCAATAAGAATTTACAACCTACTACTTGACTATCTCTATTTCGTATTTAAAAATCTTACGCTAAGATTGATTTTATTGCAATCTCTCTTTTTCTTTAGCGGGATTTCTGTAGTATATCTTACCTTCAATATACTCTTGAGTAGCAATCAAAGTTGGTTTTGGCAACTTTTCGTAGTAACGAGAAATTTCGATTTGCTCTCTGTTTTCAAAAACTTCCTCCAAGTTGTCATTGTAAGATGCAAATTCTGCCAATTTCTTTGAAAGATCGCTTTTAATTTCTACGCTAATTTGGTTAGCGCGTTTAGAGATAATCGATACAGTTTCGTAAATGTTGCCACTGTCTTCACACAGTTCCATCATATCGCGAGTCACGGTATTCGATGGAGCATTTGTCTTTTTGTAATCCATACTTTTCTAATATATTAATCTTTAATTTCCTTGCTTGCAGAGTCGAATATCTTTCCGGCTTCTTTGATATGCTTGCTGTTTGGGAATTCGTTTTTAAACGCATAATATTCATCAACAGTTTCGCGGAAGCGTTCTTGTTTCTTCTCTTCTATACTATTTTGAGCCATCTCGTGCTTAGCGCGAAGTATCAAGATAGACAACTCTTCGCGGTGATGCGTATAAGGATAGTCCTTTAGCGCATTTTGAGCAGTGATAACAGCCGATTCATAATTGTTTCCTAAATAGTTGCCCAAATCGTAATACAATTTTGCAGCTAAAAAGTCTTTCAACACCAACTTATCTTGAAGGTCGAATATCATTTGTTGTGCATCTTGCTTATGAGAACTACCGGGATAGTATTCCATAAACTTTTGCAACTGCTGAATTGCAGTATACGTGCCCGACTGATCGAGACGTGCCTCTGGAGTATCGAGATACAACGCCTTTCCGGCATAGTAGCTAGCCAACTCGGCAAATGTGCCGCGAGGATAAGTGTTGCAATAGGTAATGAATGTTTGAGCAGCGGTAGAATAATCTTTTTGATTATAGTAGCTCATGGCTAGCATGTAAAGAGACTCTTCTGCCTTGTCAGTACCTTTCAGAATGGTGATTAACTCATTCAACAAAGTGGCTGCGCGATTATACTTACCTTTTGCAAAATAATTTTTAGCAGCTTCGTATTTGTATTCGTAGTTTGTACTTTTCAGCAGCTTGTTATATTCTCCACACGAGGAGAGCGCAACTGCTAGGAGTAGCGTAATGATGATATTCTTCTTCATGCTATTTTAAATAATGTGCAAAGTTAAAGATTCAGTTGAAAAAAACCAATTAATAATGTTTTTTTAATATAAAATGAATCATTCTATGGGATTGTTGGATAGAAAACAGACAATGAGCGATAAAAATTGAACACGAACCTTAGAGATTACCCCACTACAAGGAGTGTGTAATCTGCTAAAGTTCGTGTTTTAAAATATAAGATAGATTGTCAATTTATAGTCTGTACAAATCGCTTGCAGCCAGAAGTTCTACTTTCTTTTCTTGCAACACGCGTATGCAATTTTCCATATCGTTTGGACGGATGATGACATTGGCTGTTTCGCCATTGGCAAACGAATACATGTATTCGATAAACACACCTTCGTTTGATAGATAGCGCAATACCTTGGCTAGCGATCCGGCTATATTAGGACAGCTGATGCCCACAACATCTGTTACGTTTACAGCAAAATGATTGGCTTTCAAAGCTGCATAAGCTTTATCGGGTTCTGAAACAATACCACGGAGAATACCGAAATCGGCATTTTCGGCAATGCACAAAGCAGACAGATTAACACCCTCTTGCGCCAACACTTCGGTCACTTCGGTTAAGCGACCCGATTTATTTTCCAAAAAGATTGAAAGTTGTTTTGCTACCATAATCTATATATTAGTTTAAAGTTTTCTGTTATCAATTACACGTTTTGCTTTGCCGGTGCTGCGCTCTATGGTGCGTGGCTCTACCAGCTTCACATCTACACCAAGACCAAGCACGCTTTGCAAACGACTGATGAGTTTCTTTTTCAAAGCAATCATCTTGTTTATTTCGTCTGAATAGAATTCCTCGCGCACCTCTACTTGTAGCTCCATGGTGTCGGTATTGTTCTTTCTATCAACAATGAGCAAGTAGTGTGGTTCAAATTCTGGAAGCTCAAGGATAACCGACTCTATTTGAGTTGGGAATACATTGACACCACGAATAATGAGCATATCATCGCAACGACCTAGGATGCGCTCCATGCGCACCATGGTACGACCGCATTTGCAAGTATCATAGTGCAATGCTGTGAGGTCTTTGGTGCGATAGCGAAGCAAAGGCATACCCTCTTTAGTGAGGTGGGTAAAGACAAGTTCGCCGGTTTCGCCCGGTTTTACAGGCTGATTGGTTTCGGGATTGATGATTTCGGGGAAATAGTGGTCTTCATTTAAGTGCGTACCGTCTTGGCACTCGCACTCGTAGCCCACGCCCGGTCCGGCAATCTCGCTCAATCCGTAGATATCGTAAGCTTTGATGCCCATTTTCTCTTCAATTTCTTTACGCATATTCTCTGTCCAGGGCTCAGCACCAAACACACCGGCTTTCAGTTTGAAGTCTTCGCGTGGAAGTCCGGAGTCTTTGATAGCATCGGCTAGATAAAGTGCATAAGAGGGTGTGCAGCATAGCACTGAAGATCCAAAATCGTGCATCAAGGTGATTTGCTTTTCGGTATTACCACTAGACATTGGAATCACCGAAGCGCCAATGTTTTCGGCTCCTTGGTGTGCTCCTAGCCCACCGGTAAAGAGTCCGTAGCCATAAGATATCTGAAAAATATCTTTACTATCGGCACCGTAGGCAGTGAATGCACGCGACACACACTCGGTCCATGCAGAAAGGTCTTTGCGAGTATAGCCCACCACGGTAGGTTTGCCCGTAGTGCCCGACGAAGCGTGAATACGCACAATCTGACTCATGGGCACGGCACACAATCCAAACGGATAGTTATCGCGCAAATCGTATTTATTGGTAAAAGGAAGCTTCACGATATCGTCTATTGACTGAATATCGTCGGGCGTAATGCCTAGCTCTTGCATTTTTTTTCTATAAAAAGGGGTGTTGTGGTAGACGTGCTCTACGATGTTTTTCAAGCGAATGCTTTGGAGTTTGCGAAGTGCTTCGCGGTCCATGCACTCAATGGTTTCATTCCAAATCATGTTCTTCGTTGCATTAATATTTGTATCTTGATTCATTGAATATCCCTAAGGATAACAGGTGTGCAAAGTAAACAATTTATTTAAGAAAAATAAGAATATCCACCAAAAAGTTAATCCTAGCAGCAGATTTACTTCATTTTGTTTATTTCATTAATCGGGTCTTCTCTAATTTATTAAAAAATACTTGTACATGAAACATTTTTTTCCGAATATTGTCTCTCTATATATAAAGGATAGAGTTATATGAAATTTGAATTAACGTCGGCCTACAAACCAACTGGCGATCAGCCCGAAGCTATTGCTCAACTCACCGAGGGCATCAAAGAGGGTGTACCTGCTCAAACGCTCTTGGGTGTTACTGGTTCGGGGAAGACCTTCACCATAGCCAACACCATAGCCAATATCAATAAACCTACGTTGATACTAAGCCACAATAAAACACTGGCTGCTCAACTTTACAGCGAGTTCAAAGGTTTTTTTCCCAACAATGCGGTTGAATATTATGTGTCGTATTACGATTATTATCAACCGGAAGCTTATCTTCCGGGATCTGACACGTATATAGAAAAAGACTTGGCTATTAATGATGAGATTGATAAGCTTAGACTAGCGGCTACATCTGCCCTACTTTCGGGACGAAAGGATGTGGTGGTGGTTTCTTCGGTATCGTGTATCTACGGTATGGGCAACCCTGCCGACTTCTACGACAATGTGATTGAGGTGCAACGGGGTAGAATGCTAGATAGAAATGTATTTCTCCGCCGATTGGTTGATAGTCTTTATGTGCGCAACGACCTCGATTTGAACCGTGGAAACTTTCGTGTAAAGGGCGATACGGTGGATATCTACTTGGCATATACCGACCATCTGCTGCGAGTATCCTTTTGGGGCGACGAGATTGATGGCATTGAGGAGATAGACCCAATAAGCGGGGTGACAACAGCTACTTTTGAAAGCTACAAAATCTATCCTGCCAACCTATTTATGACGACTAAAGAGGCTACCAAGCGAGCTATTCATCAGATAGAGGATGACTTGACAAAGCAGGTGGCTTACTTTGAATCGATAGGCAAGGAATATGAGGCAAAGCGGCTCTATGAACGGGTGACGTATGATATGGAGATGATTCGCGAATTGGGTCATTGTTCGGGGATAGAGAACTACTCTCGCTACTTTGATGGACGTGCTCCGGGCACTCGTCCTTATTGTTTGCTCGATTTCTTTCCCGATGATTTCTTGATAGTGATAGACGAAAGCCACGTGAGTGTGCCGCAAATACGTGCCATGTATGGAGGCGACCGGGCTCGCAAAACCAATCTGGTGGAGTATGGCTTCCGCCTACCGGCTGCTATGGACAATCGCCCCCTCAAGTTCGAGGAGTTTGAGGCTATGGCCAAAGAAGTAATCTACGTTAGTGCTACCCCAGCCGACTACGAACTGGTTCAATCTGAAGGTGTAGTGGTAGAACAGGTAATCCGCCCTACCGGATTGCTTGACCCCATTATTGAAGTGCGCCCCAGCCTCAACCAGATAGACGATTTGATGGAAGAGATTCAGCAACGCATAGAGAAAGATGAGCGAACACTCGTAACCACCCTCACCAAGCGCATGGCCGAGGAGCTGACTGAGTATCTGCTTAATAATAATGTGCGCTGCAACTACATACACAGTGATGTAGATACACTAGAGCGTGTAAAAATCATGGACGACCTGCGCCAAGGTTTATACGATGTGTTGATAGGCGTGAACCTGCTTCGCGAAGGTTTGGACTTGCCCGAAGTATCGTTGGTAGCCATTCTCGATGCCGACAAAGAGGGGTTCCTTCGTTCGCATCGCTCACTGACACAGACTGCCGGTCGTGCCGCACGAAACGTAAATGGATTGGTCATCATGTATGCCGATAAGATAACTGCCAGCATGCAACTCACCATAGACGAAACCAATCGTCGTAGAGAAAAGCAGCTGGCCTACAACGAAGCGCACGGCATCACCCCACAACAGATTAAGAAAGCGCGCAATCTAGCTGTATTTGGCAATAGTGCAAGCAGTGAAGAGCTGGGCTTGAAAGATAAATATGCCTATGTAGAGCCCGAAACAGCAAGTGTAGCTGCCGATCCTATCATGCAATACATGAGCAAGGAGCAAATGCAGAAGAGCATTGAGCGCACTCGCAAACTAATGAAAGAGGCTGCCAAGAAGCTTGAGTTTATTGAAGCAGCACAACATAGAGATGAGCTTTTGAAAATGGAAGATTTAATGAAGGCCAAGTGGGGTTAAGTTAACGAAACGAGAAGTTTAACACTCCGCTTTATTAATTTATGTTATAAAACACAAGTTTTTTCTTGGTTTGTTTGCAGATTTAATTTTAGTCCGTATATTTGTACTGTGTTTTTCATAGTATTAGATTTAAGGTTAACAAAGGTTGGAGTCAGGCGTGACTCCTTTTTTTTTGCCCATACGCTAAGTTACCCCCTCATACACAAGCTACAACCCACCCTCTTCTTATTTTCTAGAATTTATTATCCCATTTATTAAATACATTTTCATCTTATAGCAAAAAAATTATCTTTGTAGAAAATTACAAACATAATAATCTATGCCCATGAAAACAGAAAAGATGAAGATGCTTGACGGAGAAATGTACAATGCCAACTACGACGAAGAGCTTATAAAGGATCGCATAGCCTGCAAAGAGCTTTGCTATGACTACAATCTGCTTCGTCCGTCGCAAGTAGAAGAAAAGAAAAAGTTGATGCGCTCTATAATTAGTCAAACCAAAGAGAACTTCTGGATAGAGACTCCTTTTCTTTGCGACTATGGCTACAACATCGAACTTGGTGAGAATTTCTATTCCAATCACAACCTAGTGATATTAGACGAAGCCAAAGTGAAGTTTGGTAATAATGTATTTATTGGCCCCAACTGCTCTTTCTATACCGCTTGCCATCCGCTCGATGTAAAGAGCCGCAATGAGGGACTTGAATTTACAAAACCCATCACTGTGGGCAACAATGTGTGGTTTGGTGGCAACGTCACCGTCATCCCCGGAGTAACCATTGGCGATAATGCGGTGATTGGAGCAGGCAGTGTGGTAAATCGCGATATTCCCGCCAACGTTGTGGCTGTTGGCAATCCATGCAAGGTTATCAAGGAGCTATAATTTTGTTTGCTGCTTCATAAATAAATAACTTGAATTAGCGAAATTCTTAAACTATGTTATAAAACACAAGTTTTTTCTTGTTTTATTTGCAGATTAAACTTTAGTCTGTATATTTGTACTGTGTTTTTCATAGTATTAGATTTAAGGTTAACAAAGGTTGGAGTCAGGCGTGACTCCTTTTTTTTTGCCCATACGTTTGATTTACATCATATACAAACCTGATTATCAACACAATAAAACTATATCTACTATGAGAATTATTAAAATCATCCTCGCCATTTTACTTCTTCTTTGCCTATTCAACATGCCTTATGGGTTTTACAACCTCGTTCGCTTTGCATCCCTCATAGGTTTTGCACTGATTGCCTACGATTATTATACCAAAAAGCAAGAATCCCTAGCCATCACCTTTGGCGCATTGGCACTTCTCTTTCAACCATTCTTTAAAATAGCCCTGGGTCGTGGGTTATGGGCTACAGTAGATATAGCAGTAGCCATATTACTCATTATATTATTGGTAAAAGAGAGGCAAAAAACTACCTAATCCTTAAACCAACTACCCCATCTGTATTGTTATAAGATATGTACCTTAACAATACAATATTATGGTTTATGATTCTAGTTCCAATAACAAAAGCGATAACAACAAAGTAAGACCTATGGCAGTAGGTGGTTCATTCTATCCTGCCAATAAAGAAGAGCTTTCCAAGTTGCTGTCGTCGTATTACACACCCTACATTGATAAACAAACGTATGATAAAGTAAATGCGGTGATTGTGCCCCATGCCGGATATGTATTTTCGGGTGGCGTAGCAGCCTCAGCCTTTGCACAGATAGACCCCGATGCCGAATACGATAACATCTTCCTCATAGGGAGCAGCCATCAAGTATACATCGATGGAGCCTCTGTAAACGATACTTTTCAATACTACAAAACTCCGCTGGGCGATGTAGAGGTAAACACGGAGCTGGGCAAAGAGCTTATAGCCAACAACGAATGCTTTACTTGCCTCGTTGAGGCTCATACCCGCGAACATAGTTTGGAGGTACAGCTGCCTTTAATAAAGTACTACCTCAAAAAGATGCCACCCATTGTACCCATCCTTCTTGGCACGGATGCATTGTCGATGCTTCATTGCGTAGAAAAAGCCCTCAAACCCTATTTCACAGAGAAGAATCTCTTCATTATCAGCTGCGACTTTTCGCACTATCCCAGCTACGAAGATGCTAACTTCATTGATAAGCGCACAGGCGATGCCATTGAAAAAGGCGATTTGAACAACTTCATACAGACATTGCACGAAAATAGCATGATGTTTCCGCAGTTGGCCACCAGTGCTTGCGGCCATGCAGCAGTCGAAGTACTACTGATGCTGATAAAAGGCAGAAAAGATATTAAAATCAATCATATAGAATATCGCAATTCGGGCGACACCCCTTATGGGGATAAAGACCGAGTAGTGGGCTATCACAGTTTCAGTTTCACCTATTCGCCAGCCGAGCACGACTTTCTGCTCAGCAAAGATGAAAAAGCTACTCTTTTAAAGATTGCCCTAAAGAGCATAGACAATGAATTGAAGAGAACAAATGTGCCTACCTTCAATTCGCATGATATCACCCCCACTCTAAAATCTCACTGCGGAGCTTTCGTTACGCTTCACAAAGATGGCAAGCTAAGAGGATGCATGGGACGATTTGGTAGTCGCCAACCCCTTTATGACGTGATTGAGGAGATGGCACAAGCGGCTGCATTTCAAGATCCTCGATTCAATGCCGTGCAAGCGGGCGAGATGAGCAGCATTGATATTGAGATTTCAGTGCTCACGCCATTGAAAAAGATAGATGACATCAGCCAATTTACCCTTGGCAAGCAGGGCATCTATATTGAGAAAGATGGAAGAAGCGGTACATTCTTGCCTCAAGTAGCCGATGAAGTGAACTGGACGAAAGAGGAGTTTCTGGGGCATTGCTCGCAAGACAAAGCCGGATTGGGATGGGATGGTTGGAAAACAGCCAATCTATACACTTACGAAGCCATTGTATTTGGCGAAGGAGATGAAGAATGAGCACATCGGACGATAAATACTTGAAAGAGGCTTATTACTATCGCACCACCGAGCGGGGCGTGCAATGCTTGATTTGTCCTCATCTTTGCAACTTGAAAGAGGGACAGCATGGCATTTGCCACAGTCGCATCAACCGTGATGGCAAGCTGTATACCGAAGTATATGGACGAGCTTGTGCACTCCATATAGACCCCATCGAAAAGAAACCGCTTTATCATTTTTTGCCTGGCAGCACATGCCTTTCGGTAGCTACCACCGGGTGCAACTTGGCTTGCAAAAACTGTCAAAACAGCTCCATCTCGCAAGCACATCCGGCCAGTGTCAAAGCTACTTATTTGCCACCCGAAGAGCTGACTGAGGCTTGCACCAAAAACAAGTGCAAAAGCATTGCTTATACCTACACCGAGCCTTTCACTTATTATGAATATACGCTCGATTCATCGCGATTGGCACGCAAGAAGAAGATACGCAACATTGTTGTTTCGGCCGGATACATCAACCAAGAGCCGCTAGAGGAGCTTTGCCAATACATCGACGCTGCCAATATCGACCTCAAATCGTTCGACAATAATCTATATCGTAAGCTAAGCAACGGCACCTTGCAACCGGTGCTCAACACGCTGCTCACCATCAAGGCGGCAGGTGTGTGGCTGGAAATCACCAACCTACTCATCCCTACCCTCAATGACGACCCACTGAAGATAGCCGAGATGTGCACCTGGCTGGTAGACAATGGCTTTGAAGACACCCCCTTGCACATCAGCCGCTTCTTTCCCAGCTATCAGCTCACCGACCTACCGCCAACTCCGGTAGAGAGCATGGTGATGGCTCGCGATATCGCCCAAGAAAAGGGAATGAAGTATGTATACTTGGGCAATGTGCCACAAATGGATGGCGAAAACACCTATTGCCCTTCGTGCCACAAACTACTCATAGATCGTCGTGGCTACGAGGTGCTAGATAGCCACATTATTCAAGGCAAATGCGAATATTGCGGATACATCATAGCGGGTGTATTCAAGTAAAAATCAATTCTTTTTCATCGTTGTTTATAATTTAATCATTTTACTCGGTTAACTGTTACATTTAATCAGGTAAAATGATTTATTTTTGAGCCAAAACTGATACATTTATCATCTTGAAATAATATAGACAATGGAACTACAAGAAACGAATCAGCCCAAGAAGGACTACAATTGTCCTATGCATACGGCTGAGCACATACTCAACGCCACCATGGTGAGCACCTTTGGCTGCCCACGCTCTAAAAATGCACACATAGAAAAGAAAAAAAGCAAGTGCGACTACGAGCTGCCTGCTTGCCCCACCCCCGAAGAGATGCAAGCCATAGAAGACAAGGTGAATGAGGTGATAAAAATGAACCTACCCGTGAGCATCGAGTTTATGTCCCGACAAGAGGCTGCCTCTATTGTAGATTTAAGCAAGCTGCCCGAAGAGGCTACCGACACACTTCGCATAGTGCGTGTGGGCCACTATGATGCTTGCGCTTGCATTGGCGCACATGTAGACAATACATCCGAAATAAGCAACTTCAAAATAATAAGCTACGACTA
>CAMTOV010000075.1 GCA_947074235.1 uncultured Bacteroides sp.
AGAAATTTTTAAATGTAGCTTAACTTATTGTCCAAAATTATTTGGCAAGTCCACAACTCATTTTTACTTGAAATATTAGTAATATCACTTACATAGAATCCGTTTTCTACACTTTCATAGTTACCATTTTCACCCACTTTATAGGTAATGATATTACTAAATGTAAGTGGACTATTGTTGGGGGTAAAACTTAATGCTTTTACTTGCTTTTTAGATGGAAACAATTTTTGATCACAACTTCTATATAAGTTGTAATTGATAGAATATTCTGTGATAATTTTAGATGAATTGGCAGGAATGCTTATTATTTCCTTTTCTTCAATACTAACGCTTTGAGAGGATGAAACGGAATTTTTGCTAGATTTAGCAACTCCTAGAGAGTTTAACAAAAAGCTACCTGCACTTGTAATAACAGATTGAGTTGGATTAAATGGACTGCTTAAATTGGCATTACCACTTAAAGATACCATATTAGAAACACTTGCGCTTTTTGAACTACCTTGAGTAAATGTTCTATTTAAAAAATAGTCATAAGCCATGCCATTCTTTATAAAATAGCACTCATTTAAATCGACGTAGAGTGTTTCAGCTGTTTTATTCTCTATCATAAAGCCAGCACTTCCACCTTCTGTCCAGAAGTTATAACTGATTTTGCAGTTTGCATCTTCATAACAAAGTTCGTCGTTTATCAAGTTTACATTCGAACTTTGTGTATTATATATCTGATAGTAAGATGAACTACAAGATGTAAACGCCACAATAATACATGATAATAATAATAGTTTTTTCATTTTTAATTTGTTTTAAATAATTTGTATTGAGTGAAAATAATTATGAATTTAAATACCAATAGTTGAATTAAGATTGAATAATGCTATAAACCAAAAGAAGATTAAACATTTTTTCTTAAACTTATTTATCACATTCAGAAGATTTATATTTACCTATAGTCTTTGTGTATTCATTGATTAATGCTAAATAACTCGTTTATCTCATAGCTTAAATTATACTTTAATAGATAGTATTTGATTTATATTTAACAATATTATACTTTACCATAACCGGCGGCAAAGATAGTAAAATATGTCACAAAAAATAATTTATCCTATATTTTAATTAAATAATTATTACCTTTGACAAATTCTTACTCTTTGGAAAGAGTATATCGCTAAGTAAATTGAATAATGAGTTTACAACAGCAACATGTTGTAAATAAAGATGTATAAGTTATTAACATGGAGGATAAGATTGCCAAAAGAACTACCGCAAGCAATATCAAATCATTGAATTCGAAGGAGATATTTGTATTTGGTTCAAACAGTGCAGGAATTCATTCGAGCGGGGCAGCTAAGGCAGCGCTAAAATGGGGTGCGGTAATGGGTGTGGAGAATGGCTTGCAAGGCAATACGTATGCTATACCCACCACATTTAAAATGGTGAGGGAGATAGAGCCATATATAAATGAGTTTACTATATTTGCTAAGAATCATCCTAATTACTTATTCTATGTTACGGAGATTGGGTGTGGCCATGCAGGGCATGAAGCAAAAGATATTGCTCCATTCTTTAAATCGGCAATGGATATTGATAATATTCATCTGCCTCGTGAGTTTTGGCAAATTCTTAATCGGTGCTTTGCCGAACGAATAAAAGAGATATTAAACCACTACTCTATTACTCCAATCGAGTTTGTAGATATAATTGGGATAAAGCCTTCGCATGCAATGAACATTATTATCGGTATTGAGCATCCTACTATTAGCGATATTCAAAAAATTTTAATTGCTTATCCTGAAGTTAATGCTAGATGGCTTTTGCTGGGTGAAGGGGATATTTTGATTAGGTAGAAGTAATTATCGTTGTCATAGCTTTGGTGTGTATAACCATAAGAATGACGTTATATTTTAAGCTAGAAAAATGAGATCAATAAACAAATCTGACAGAATTGAATTATAATAAAAACACAATTTTATGAAAAGAATTATTTTGCTACTAACCTGTGTGATAGCACTGGGTTGTCACAACACATTTGCCAAAGACATAAAACGTCCAGACTCTTACAATTATACACGTGGTGTAGAGGCTGCTAGTGAACGTCATTATGAGGAAGCTTTGGAGTATCTGAATAAAGAGCTGAAGGATAACCCGGAGAATGGATATGCTTATGCGTGGATTGCTGCGATAAATACTAGAAATGAGGATTATGGAAAGGCATTGACTGCAGCCAATATGGCTATTAAGTTAATATCTAAAAAAGATAAGGATTATTGCGCTTTCACACATATCACTAGAGCGGATATATATTATAATATTGATAAAACGGAGAATGCTTTAAGTGATTTAGATATAGCAGCTAAATATACTCCCGAGGATGCTGATATCTATAGCAAGAGGGCGTATATCTATTATAAACTAGAGAATTATGATCTGTCGGATAGAGATTACAAGAAGATGATATCTATTGATGAAGGAGATGTGCTAGGCTATATGGGATTGGGTAGAAATGCGAAAATCCAAGAGAATTATAATTCTGCAATTGATCAGTTTGATTATGTCATAAAGTTGGCTAGCGATTATTCGTCGGCTTATTCTTTTAGGGCAGAAAGTAAAATGAAGCTGAAGATGTATAACGAGGCCATCGATGATATTATAAAGGCATTGGAAATTGATGGTGATAATAAAGCTTTTTATTTGATGATAGAAGCAACGGACTCGGTTGCAAACTTGATAATTCCTAGAATGAAAGTGATGGCTAATAAGAAATCGAGCGAGGGTATCTGGCCTTACTATCTAGGGGTTGTTTACGAGCAAGCTAAACAATACAAAGAGGCTATAGAGGCTTATAAAAAGAGTAATGAAGAGCATGAAACGCCTATTACTCACTACAGAATTGCAAGTTGCTACGAAGATATGGGCAACTATGCTTCTGCCATAGAATTTATAGATTATGCCATTGAAGGTGATAGTGAGGATGATGATTTTATACTTGCCAAGGCAAATATGCTGTATGCGCTTAGCGATACGAAAGGGGCTATAGAGATGCTGGATAAGTATATTGAAATGAAGCCTAATTATTTTTATGGATATTACAAACGAGGTTATTTAAAGGATAATTCGAGAGATGTAGGTGGGGCTATTGATGATTATTCTACTGCTATTGCCTTAAATGGTTCGTATGCGTATGCTTATTTGGGAAGGGCTGATATGTATGTGCTAAAGAATGAGATGGAGTTGGCTAATGGAGATTACAAACAGGTTGTAGCGCTTGATTCAGTTCCAAATAATAATTCGTGTGCACCATATGCATTCTTGGCTATTGGCGAAAAAGAGAAGGCTATTGATTTTATGAATCGCATAATTGATGGGGATATTGAAAACAAAGGTAATTATTATGATGCGGCTTGCTTGTACTCTAGAATGGGTGAACAATCGAAAGCTCTTGAGTATTTGGAGATGGCATTGAAAAAGGGATACTCTAGATATAGCCATATTGAAAATGATGATGATCTTGATGGAATAAGAAACCTACCTGAATACAAGGAGCTAATTGCTAAATATAAGGATCTACAGGTGAATAATGCCAACGGGGATGATAATACTAGATATGAAACGAGAATGGTAGAGGTGCCATTTACGAAGGATGGCAGTGTGTGCAAAGTGAATTGTGCTATCAACAACTTGCAACTGCACTTTGTGTTTGATACGGGTGCTAGTGATGTGTCATTATCGAGTGTGGAGGCTGACTTTATGCTGAAAAATGGATTTATAAAATCGGATGATATCTTAGGAAAACAAAACTATGTGATTGCGGATGGGTCTTTATCTGAGGGAACAATAGTAAACCTAAGAACTGTAAATTTTGGTGGGCTGGAGCTGAATAATATTAAGGCATCGGTAGTTAAAAACCAATCGGCTCCTCTCCTATTGGGTCAATCGGTAATAGGCAGATTGGGCAAAATTGAAATTGACAATGGAGCTAAGGTTTTGAAAATAACTTATAAACAAGCTGTAGTGGATTGATAAGGATGGTCAAATTTTAATATTTAAGCAATTGCAAAATAAAATCAACCTCTTATAACGGATGTTAATTGGCGATTTACTATCTTTGAAGAAATTTAAAGTTAAGTTATTTTTAACATATATATATTATGCTATTCTACAAATGACTATTTCAGATTTTTGAATAAATAAATCTTCTATGATATGCGTTATTTTTTACTATTACTAATGCTTGTTACTCCTTTTTTGCTTTTTGCACAAATAAAGGATAATGTATCTTACCCTAAAGATGAGTTTCATATTGACTCAATCATATCCATACAAGGAACTAATCCCAAATTAGCCATAATTCGAATCGACTCTCTACGCAAGCGATGCGAATTGAACGGATGGGAAGAGTGCTCTCGCCCTAAGCTTGAAGCTACCAACTGCAATATATACAAGAACCTTGCCGACCACACCAATGCCTTGCGATGTGGGTTTCAAACTCTTTCGGCCGAAAGCAATAATCCGGAAGAGGACAAAGAATGGAAGCTGAAAGCGCTTCGCACCATTGCCCATCAATATATTACAGCTCAAAATTGGATTATTGCAGCTAAATATATCCGAGAAATGGATGCAATGGCACAAAACAGCAAGTATGAGGCTTATTATGGTTCTATTTCTTTATTGCTGAAATCGCTCATACTTATGATGCAAGGCAATACAGATGAAGCGCTTGCAATGGTAGATTCAACTCTAAATAAATTACCGCATTACGAAAACGTAACTCCAGAAGATAAAATTCAGGTGTTATGCAATGCTTATTATTATAGAGGTTCTATAAATGGTTTTGGAGCGAGGTATGAAGATAGTGAAAAGGATTATCTGAAATTGGTAGATATACTAGATGAAGATGCGCAGACGCATATGGACGAAAAGACTCGTAATACCTTTTACTTGAGTGCTTATTCATATCTGAGCAATCTATATACTTATTTGAATGATTCTTGCAAAGCCAATAAATATTTTGAAATGACCTCTATATATCGCAAAAAGTTCGACTCGGGAGATCGTGCGTTGCGCAATAGAGTGGATTATCTTTTTAATAGTGGAAGGTATGAAGAGATGGAGGCTGTTTTGCTGCCGTTTATCACTTCGGATGATGCTGAAAATGGTGTAAAGCATGAAATGGATCATTACTTGAAACTGTATATTCGTTCGTTGTATCGCAGGGGGAAATACAAAGAGGCCACTCCGTGGGTGGAGCGTTTTATGGATGCTACCAGGGAGCTATTTCTCGAAAAAGGGAAGCGTGGCATGGACGAATTTATGTTTGCTTATGAGGCGGAGTTGCAAAAGGTGGAAATGATGGAGCAAAGAGAGGAGGTGCTTAGAATGCGCGTTTGGACAGGAGCCGCGTGTACTTTAATAGCGCTACTGTTGATAGTTTCGGTTATTATATTTATGCTTTATAAATATCAACGTCGCAATAATCTTTTCTTCTTCAATCAAGTACAGCAAAGCAATAAAAACAACGAGAAGCTCTCGCAATTGTTAGTAGAGAAAAGTATGAGAACGCAACTAAGTCAAAAGGATTTAGCGCCTGCACAGGAAGATACGTTTCAGCGTGTTTATAATTTTTTGATGAATGAGAATCAATTTACTAATCCGGAATTGACTATAGAGGGGGTTTGTGCTCAATGTAATATTTCATACAGTACTCTCAACAGACATATAAACGAGCAACTAAGCATGACTTCTTTTGAATATCTCACAGCACTGCGTTTAGATTATGCTTGCAAGCTATTGCGTAGCACTAATGATACAATCGATTTGATAGCTCAAAAATCGGGTTTTCACTCTACGCGTACTTTCCAACGACAGTTTAAAGAGAAGTATAATTTATCCCCTACTCAGTTTCGCAAAATAGAGTAAGATTTTATGTTTCTTGACCCTAAATTATTCTCATTATTATATCAATTTTAAGATTTTGATTAAATATGTCATCCATTTGACTATAAATGACACTTGTTTTATGCAAATATCTTAAAATAACCATTAATGTTTGTTTATCTTTGTAGTGAGTTTTATGAGTAAGAATAATGTTCTATTTTTAACATTATATCAATCAAACAAATTTGGTTATTATTATTATTTTTCGGACAACAAACAAAATTCTAGAATAAACGCAGACAAAATTTCTATTTACACTTATTTCAATACATTTATTATCTATGCTGAGTTGCTGTATAGCCTTAGTAGGTAATATATACATATTTAAAAGATACAATAAGCTAACTTTTGAATCATATTATTAACAGAATCTAAATAGAAAAGCGTATGAAAAGAAATCTTACTAATTTTTATCATTGGGTGAAACAAATTGGAACCATAAAACAAAGGAGATATGGTCGGTCACCTTTTTGGATAGCACTTCTTTTGTTGCTATCAGTGTCGTCGGTAGTGAAGGGTGCAGAAGGAATTGTAACTAAAAGATTTGAAATTGATGTTTCTGAAAGACAGAATGGATACATAGTTGTAAAAATACCAGCATATGAGTCATTAAAGTATGATGAAGGTATATCGGATGGGGATATTAAATTAACCATTGATGGTAATACAACAGATTTAGTTAATTTTTATTCTTTAATAGATAGGGAAAATTGGCAAGGAAAATATTGGCAAAGAGTTTGGTTCAAGGCTAAAGGCAGTCCTTATGTTTCAGCTGAAAACAATGCAGATGATAAAAGTGGAATCGTTTTTTCGACTCCTGATGCGGAAGAATATTCAGTGGCTTATAGATATGAGAGCAAAGGTGATGAGGATGTTGTTATCACATATATTTATTTTAAAGTATATCTTCCTATTAATGCACTAAATAAAAATTTTAGTATACAAGTTAAAGCAACAAGAAAGTCGAACGGTGCTATAACTCAAACAGACCTAGTTGAATCAACAGTGGTATCAAGTTCCACAACTTTTGATGTACCAACCGTAGAATTTAACCTATCTAATAATCCAGGGGAATATGAACTATCATATAATACTAAGACACATGTAAAAGATGGATCCTATTATAGATGGACTTCGGATGTTAGTGATACTGGCGCAAATGACACAAAAGGTTCAAAAAACTATCCTATAAGTGAAGATATACAGAAAAGGAAGATGAGTTTTACCTATAAAGTGTCTGATTATCAGCATTTCACTGTAATCTCCAATGAATTAGTCATCCCAGCATACAACTGGCCTCAGAATTTTAAGGCTGAAGATGCGGCCAATGGTGACACAAAGTTGAGTTGGACGATGAATACACCTGATGGTGAAATAATAGATGGAGATAACTTTGAGATACAGCGATCAACAAGTTCAAGTTTTTCGTCTGTAGAAGGCATAGAGGAAAATCCTAAATTCGAAAAAAACCAAAAAAATTATACTGTCACAGATAAGACAGGATCTCGTAATTATAATGGATCATACTATTATAGGATAAGAAGATCTAAAACAAAAAACACATGGAATTGGAATAAGTATGTAGACACTCAGATTGTTAAAAAGATGAGCCATGTTGGTGTGGAAACTCTAAATGCTAAAATAGAGGAGTCCAATAATGTTACTATTGAATGGAAGATAGAAGCTATATCGAATAACAAAGTTCTTTCTGCGAATACCAAATATATTTTAACTAGAATAAATAATACTACAGGCCTAAACCATGTTATAGAGCTAACCGAAGACGAGGTAAAGGCTGGGAAATATGTAGATTACTTGAGTGTATATTGCAATGAATATATGTATTCGATGTATTTAAAACCAGGATCGACAGATTATCCTAATACTACAGTAGTATATACAAAAGATAAATTTACACCCACTGATGCCGGTGAAATAATATGGGCAAATGGATCGAAAGGGTACTATCGAGATAGAACTGAGCTGGAATGGCGAACCGATGGTAGAGCTATGGATCAATTTATCATAGAAAGAAGAATTTATAATTCGGGAAACGATTTTACACAGATTGCTACTCTGGGTGCAAGTGATGGTATAACTTACTATACTTACCCGGATCAAAATTGCATGCCGGGATTATTGTATGAGTATAGAATATTCCCATTCCTTAAATGTGCTAATGATGTAGTGAATGGTGCTGCCATAACTACCTACGGGATGAAATCGCCAACGGGTGATGTATATGGACGAATAACCTACGAAAATGGGCAAGCAGTGCCTAATGTAGAGGTATTTGTATCGAGCCCTGATGCTCCAAAAGGAAAATCGGCATATCTTAAAAAAGATGCTTATTTGAAAACAGACAGTGTTATTCCAATTAACACGGGTGCATTTAGCATGCAAGCATATGCATATCCTGAAGATGGCAATGGCGTTATCATGGAGTATGGCTCTTTCAAAATGGGTATAGCCAACTATAAACCTTATTTTAGTTACAATAATAGTAAGGTTGAACTTGACAAGGCTGTTGAGCAAGATAGATTTACTCAATTTACATCGGTATATACCGGTGATAGCTTAAAACTATACGTGAAGTATAATGATACACTTACATATGTGTGTGGTAAATTGTTTGATGATGCATGCCAAATTGAATCGAAAGAATTGATAATTGGCGATGGTTTTGAAGGTTATGTTGATGAAATAAGATTGTGGGAGAACGCTTTAAGCGAAAAGGAAATTGAAAGCAATTATAATAGATATCTTGCTGGCAATGAAGAAAACTTGAAAGGCTATTGGAGATTGGATGATAATATTGAATTTGAGTTTTATGACAAATCGTATCATAATGCTATATACAATGGATATCATGGTAAGATGTATGGAAATGTGAAACTTACTAGCGATAAAATACCAACCGATATTCAACTTGGATTTAGAGCTTATACTGATGTATCGGGTAATTATAGAATTACCGGTATACCGTATATTGGTTCGGGAACTACCTATACTTTAATTCCTAGTTATGGACCTCATCAATTTTTACCACTAGAGAAAACAGTTGTTATTGGTGATGCCACATCATCATTTACGGTAGACTTCACAGATAACTCATCGTTTACGGTTGCGGGATATGTATATTATGAAGATAGTAATATACCTGTAAGTGGGGTGAGATTTAACATCAATGGGATAACTGCAATGGAATCGAACGGGGATATCATCATGAGTAAAACGGATGGTAGTTTCTCAATAAAAGTTCCTGTAGGCAAACAAGAAGTGAAGGCTGTAAAACAGAACCATACTTTCGTGAATGATGGTAAATTATTGAATATATATGGCACAGATATCAACTATAGCGATAATATGGCGGGAGTGATATTCTGGGATGACACAAAGGTGAAATTAGTGGGTAAAATAGTGGGTGGTACAGAACAAGAAAGTAAACCTTTGGGACACTCTCTATCCAAGAATAATCTTGGTGATAGTATCCAGCTTACTTTATCACTCGAAAACCTTCCAGGGGAATTTTATCATGTGAAAGTTGGGGATAATTATCTGGATTCATATACCGACACGGTGTTGCATAAAAATACAGAATACTCCAACGAGGTGATTTATGGCAGAGATAAAATAAAGATTAAAGCCAATAATGAAACAGGTGAGTTTTATGCTTATCTTATACCTGAAAAGTTTAAGATAGAGTCTGTAAATATCACAGGTTGGGATAATCTTTTATCAAATGCTGTAACCAAGGATTTGAGCAATTGCTTTACTGAGTCTACTTCATTAAAATACTCCGAAGATTCTACAAGATGTGATACTGTATATTTTAATGAAAAGTATGAACTGATAAAACGTGTTTCACCAAGTTTGTCTTTTTATCAGGTAACCGACTCTATAACCTTGCAAAAACAACCATACTTTGGAGGCACTAAATATACTATCTCGCGAATTGGCCAAAAAGATCAAACCCTACCTCTATATGACAGCTCTACCAACTCGTATCTTGTAAGGAAACCTGTATTTATTATGGGTATGTGGTATACTTTTAAATTTGAATCGTATGAAGAGTATGTTTATAATAAAGATACTAAACGAAATATAACAGACCGTGTACCAACGCAAGGAGGAGATGTTAATATAAATAATACAATTTCGGACGAATACACTTCTATTGCCTTAAATGAATTAGGATATGGAGTTTACTCATTCCAAGCGAGTAACCCAGATATTAGTGGGGCTAACAAAGGAATTCGTAAATTTCAAGCGAATTCTAAAGTAAATAACGAAACAACAGGTAATATCGAAATTGAGGGTTATGTGCTTGGTGAAAGACAAAGAGGTAATGATTTTGCAACTCAAGGACCAAGTGAAATAATCATGGTATTGAGAGACCCTCCTGGATCAAAAAGTTATTCTTTTATAAATAAAGGAATTACATATACTCGATCTTATACAGATATAGAAAATGGATGGTTCCAAGAAGGAGAGGAAACATTAACTCATTTATTTGGCCTTAAAGTAAAAACAACATTGGGAATAGGTGCCGGTGTTATTAATGAGATGGAAAGTGAAAATAATCTAGGGATACAGTTTAAGCACAGAGAAGAAGGTCATAACGAAAGAGCTACAACTGAAGAAATCACCTTCACCACAGGTTTTCAAACAAGTGATGACCCTGAGTACGTTGGAGCTGACGCAGACGTTATAATAGGAAACTCTACCAATATCATAATAGGTGTGGTTGATGAAATAACATTAGGTTATAAATCGGACCTAAAATCAAGTGATAAAATAATACAAGAGTTTGCTGGCGATATAGTTCTTTATCAAGGAAAAGCTCTTTCTGTAGGCAAAAAATTTGCGACTTTATTTGCTTATCCACAGTTACATATTAAGAATGTACTATTGCCTAAATTGGAAGAAACTAGAAATAGCTACTTATTATTGCCAAGTGTGACGAGAAATGAAGCTCAAAATGAAGCAAATAGTCGTAATGCGGTACTATATTGGTCAAAATTTGATAGTGATCATCCATTATTTGGTAGTTCAAATATTGACACTCAGACTTTTGATGGTAATAGTTATGAAGTAATTTTCCCTTCAAGTTTAACACAAAAACAAAAAGATGAGCTTACAGACTCTATTAGGTATTATAATAAATCAATTGAAAATTGGATTAAAGTTCTAGCTGACAATGAGAGAATAAAAGCAGAAAATATGAATAATCCAACAAGAAACAATTATTCATTCCAAGCTGGTGCTATTATTAATTATACCGAAGAATATAATTACAGCTCTAGCTATACTCATAATTTTTCTTTTGAGGTGGGCCCTGGTCTTTTAACCCAAGTTGGTTTTACGGCAAATGGATTTGGAATGCAAATTTCAGCATCTGAAAGTGCAGGAGGTAAAGGAGGTTACTCCTCTTCTACAGGTGACGGTATTTCTGAAGCAA
>CAMTOV010000076.1 GCA_947074235.1 uncultured Bacteroides sp.
CAATATCTATATCGCACCACAGGGCTGTGTTTTCGCTATCCGAATAGGTGAAATATTCACCTCGCAAAATGGGATATTTGCTGAAAACAGCTAGGTGCAGCACTGCTTGTTTGTTTTGGGGCACTGGTATTAATGAGTAGTTCCAGTGGGCTAAAGCATGTCGCAAACTATCTTCATTGAAATAGGGCTTTATGCCAAACTCTTGAAAACAAACGATATCGGCATTTTGCGCCTTCATATACTCACCTGCTTTCTTGCAGTAATATCCGTCGATGTTGCTGTTGAAACCATGCACATTGTAGGTGCCTATGGTGAGAAGCTTTCTGTGGGGATTGTCCTCTTCAACATACTCTCTGTGTGGAGCAAAACGAAAGATATGTATAAGATAACTATAGTTTATGCCGATAGCTATTATAGGAATTATTATCCATATTTTAAATCTTATGAGCCAGTAGAGAAGAAACAATGCGTTGATGATGAGTATGATAGGGATGAACAATCCAAAAAGAGTGAGGCTATTGCTATGAATAGGAGATACAAATTGGGCCAATGATGCAGCCAATGCAAAACAGGCAAATAGGAGAGTAATGAAAATAGATGTATAATAACAATACCTAAGGATAGTTCTTTTTCTCATTGACATTGATGCTTTTTTTTAATTAGAACAGAATTGATGTCTGATTAATTAACTAGTATCGAATGTAAATTGTTTAAAGTTTTGTTTTCGCTTTACTAGCAATGGATTCTTCTTTTACTATTATGCTAATAATTAAAAACAAAATAAACTTATTACGTATTCTGTTCGTTTTCTTCTTATTATAATTATATTCGTAAGCAAAAAGATTGTTATGTGGTATACCATTTTGATTTTTATAATAATAGCTTTGCCCGATTTTTATATCTGGCAGAGTTATGTGCAGGGGAAAAAGCCAATCTTTTCATGCCTCTATTGGCTGCCACTACTTACCATGGTTGTGGCCTTTATTATGGGCATGAATGGCGTGATGACTTACTACACACTTCGCGTATTTTTTGTTCTGTTTATTTGTGTGGCCATACCCAAACTGGTGTTTGCGGTGATAGCCATGATAGGTAGTTTGATGAGTAAGTTTACTACCAAGGTGAAACTGGTGCGTACTGGTTTAACTTTGAGCGTGATAGTTGTGGTGATAGGATTTAGCATTTATGGTTTTACCGTAGGATGGAAGCGACTAGATATTGTAGAGCAAGTGATAGAATCGTCCGATTTGCCACCTGCTTTCAATGGTTTTCGCATAGTGCAACTGTCTGATTTGCATGTAGGTACTTTCGATCACGACCCTGCTGTGCTTGATAGTATAGTGTCTGTGGTCAATGCTCTTCATCCCGATGTGATACTCTTTACAGGCGATTTAATAAATGTACATCCTGATGAATTGCATCCTTTTATGTATATTTTATCTACCCTTAAAGCCAAATATGGCGTGTATTCAGTGATGGGCAATCACGATTATGCCTATTATGATAAGAAAGCATCTCAAAAAGAACTGGATAAACGCATTTTGCAATTGCAACAGATGGAACGAAAGATGGGGTGGGTATTGCTACTCAACGAGCATCGCATTATTGAGATTGATGGACAGAAGTTGGCAATTGTAGGTGTAGAAAACGATAGTAAGCCTCCGCATCCTGCTCGTGGCGACTTGGCTAAAGCAATGAAAGGAGTGCCCGATGATGCATTTGTTATATTGATGTCGCACGATCCTTCGCACTGGAAACGTGATGTGGTGCCCAATACTAATATTCCTGTTACATTATCAGGGCATACGCATGCCATGCAGTTTAAGATTGGCAATATCTCGCCATCGCAATTGATATATGAAGAGTGGGGAGGTGAGTTTGATGATAATGACCAGATGCTTTATGTTAATGTAGGCACCGGATCAAGCGTACCATTCCGACTCGGAGCGTGGTCCGAAATCGGATTGATAACGTTGAAATGTAAGGATTGATTCTGATTAGCGAACTCTCTCTTTAATCAAACCATTGCGATAGGCCACTAGGAGCTTCTTCAAATCGTTGATTTGTGTAATCAGTTCGCGCCCTTTATCGGTATCTTTCACCATCATTCGCTGTGAGTTAAACTCGATAACGAAAGTGGTTGATTTGATATCTTGTCCTTCTTCTATGGCTTCGTGGCGCGATTGAAATGGATCATGTTGCACCAACTGCATGCCGTGTGAGTGATATACTAACGTATATCCTGCAATACCCGTTTCGGGCTGATACGCTTTAGAGAACCCGCCATCTATCACCAATAGTTTGCCATTGGCCTTCATGGGCTGCTCGCCTTTGATGGTTTTTACAGGCACGTGTCCATTGATAATGTGACAGTGTTGGCCTGTTACGCCAAACTCATTCATAATCTTGTCGCAAGCCTCTTCGCTATCGCGTAGGGTATAGTAATGCCCTTTTATCTCTTTTTGCAAGTCTTTGCTTTCTAGGAAATAGCGTTCAAAAGTAGCCATCTTATTCTTGTCGAACGAAGGAGAGTTTGGTCCGCACCACACATACCAGATGTAGTCCATGGCAAATTGCTTTTCGTCTTCATCTTCATCCTCAAAATAAGCAGTACGCATCAGATGATCAATCTTATCCATCAGCCTTTTGCCCGAATAGTCTTTGCCATTGATGTTTACATTCTTGAAACTGCCATCGGCATTCATAGGCACAGAGGCATGAAATACTAAGTTTGAGTTGCTCACCAAATACATGCTGCCATAGGTATAAAGACAACGCATGTGCTTCTTCATCTTTTCGCTATTCTTGAAAGAGTATTGTATTTTCGCCATCAACTCTTCCTCTTCTTCTGTCAATCGATACGGATCTTTAGGGTCGATAGTGGGGAAGTGGTTATCGCGCATAGCATACTCTTTGCCATCGTGCACAAATACTCCTTTTTCAAAGTCGATGTGCTCTAGCAAACGTCTATTGCCCATATTGAATTCTGGGCGACGTTTAATGATATCGGCTTCCAGTTTAAATTGAATTACTGTGATAGCCTTATGCATTTGAGCAATCAGACGACGGGTCTTATCATTGTATTCATTATCATCACCTGTCGCTTTAGGCATAAAGATGGTGCAAGGGTCGTTTGCATAAGCATCCATAGCAAATGTAGCTAGTGGTAGCAGGTTGATGCCATATCCATCTTCGAGAGTAGCCATGTTGCCATAGCGCATAGACATACGAATTACATTTGCCATGCAACTGGTGTTGCCCGATGCAGCACCCATCCAAAGTATATCGTGGTTTCCCCACTGTATATCGAAGTTGTGATAGTTGCATAGGGTATCCATAATGATATGTGCACCAGGACCACGGTCGTAGATATCACCCACAATGTGAAGCGAGTCGATAGTGAGTCGTTGAATCAAGTTGCACATCGCTATAATAAAATCATCGGCACGACGAGTAGAGATAATGGTGCTGATAATCACGTTGATATAAGCATGCTTGTTGGGCTCGATGCTTGTTTCGTGCAGCAACTCTTGTATGATGTATGAAAAATCTTTTGGAAGTGACTTGCGTACTTTAGAACGAGTATATTTAGACGATACGTTTTGACATATCTTTACCAATTGATTCAGTGTGATTAAATACCAATCATCCAAATCTTCCTCTTTAGCTTTCACCAATTGAAGCTTCTCTTCGGGATAGTAAATCAGCGTACATATCTCTTTCTTTTCCACTTCGCGCAGCGAATTGCCAAATATCTCATTGACTTTGCGCTTGATGGCTCCCGAACCATTTTTTAGGACATGCTGAAATGCTTCGTCTTCGCCATGAATATCGGTCAAGAAATGCTCAGTGCCCTTGGGTAAATTTAATATTGCCTCCAAGTTTATAATCTCGGTACTGGCATCGGCTATGGTAGGAAAGCTGCGTGACAGGAGTTGCAGGTAATGCAAGTCATCCATTAGGCTTTCGGGTGTGATATTATTTAATGCGGTCATAAAAGGGGTTATAATATTTATTTAAAAGGTCAAGAAATTAGCTTAGCAAGAAAATCAATATGAGCTGAGCCAGTATCACCCTCAGGAACATACAAAACGGATAAACCGTAGCATAAGCCACCGATGGTGTATCGTTTGGGATGGTTTCGTTGGTATAACTCAATGCCATGGGGTTTGCCATGCTTCCACATATCATGCCCGACACAGTGCCGAAGTCCAACTTCATCCCTTTCAAAGCGATTGCTCCAACTATTATTACGGGCACAATAGTAAGCCCTGCACCCAGTGCTATCCATAATAACCCTTCAGAGCGGAAAACTGTTTCGAAAAAGTGAGCTCCCGATTGCAAACCCAAACAAGCTAGATACATAGAAAGCCCCAAAGCACGTAGCATCAAGTTGGCGCTACGGGTAGTATACGTCACCATGTGCAAGCGAGGACCAAAGGTTCCAATCAATATACCAATGATGATAGGACCACCAGCCAACCCTAGTTTTACAGGAGTACTGATACCGGGAATGCTAAATGGAATGGCTCCCACAGCTAGCCCGATAACGATACCTATAAATACCGCTACTAAGTTAGGCTCTTTTAAGCTTTTAATTGCATTTCCAAGCACTTTTTCTACTCTTTGTATTGCTCCGGCTTCTCCAACTACCGTCAAACGGTCGCCAAGTTGCAGTGTTAACTCGGGAGTAGCAAGCAATTGCACACCCGAACGATATACACGGCTGATATTAATGCCATACTGATTGCGAAGGCGAAGCGAACTCAACTTCTTGCCATTCAACTCAGGGCGAGTCACTACAATGCCTTGCGAAATTAATTGGTTGTCGATAGCATTCCAGTCTATATCCTCTTTGTTCCAATCGGTATTTTCTTGTTTGCCAAACAGAATGGTAAGTGCTTGAACATCTTTCTCGGATGTGATAACGAGTAGTCTATCGCCCTCTTTAAGAATCTTTTCTGAAGTAGGAATTGTTACATTGCCATCGCGCCACAATCTAGAAATCACAAACTTGGGATAACTCATGTGAGCAATGCTTTCGATGCTTTGGTTGAAAATGGCAGGATTTTGTACTAAGAATGCACAAATGAAAGTTTGGTTTTTATCTTCTTTGGGAGAGGAAAGTAAATCTTGCTTGCGCACCAATGCCTTGCGGATAAGAATGATAGCCAATATCACACCCACTACGCCAAGCGGATAAGCCACCGCACAACCCAGTGCAGGTGTATTGCTTTCTAGCCCCATCTGCTTTAAAGTTTGCTGAGCAGCACCCAATGCTGGAGTATTTGTAGTAGCACCACAAAGCACGCCAATGATATCGGGTAGTCCGATGCCGGGAATAAAACTGGCCAATACAGCGAGAATTGTACCCAACACTACAATGCCTGTAGCAAGTAGATTTAAAGTAACACCTCCTTTGCGAAATGAACTAAAGAAACCTGGCCCAACTTGCAGTCCCAATGCATAAACAAATATAACGAGTCCGAAGCTTTCGGCATAGTTTAGCATCTGCGGGTCAATCGATATTCCCAAATGTCCGGCCAAAATACCAACAAAAAATACGAAAGTAACACCAAGAGATACACCAAATACATGAATCTTTCCTAAACCTAAACCTATAGCAGATATTATCGATAGCACCACAACGGCTTGTAGGGCCGAATGCTCTATGAATAGACTATATAACCATTCCATATTAAAAAATTTGGCTGCAAAGATAGAAACTATTTGTTAACTATTTATGCACGCACAAAACTTTTGTTTAACCATTTCAAGCTATACCAGCGGCGAACGAATATTGCGCCACGTATATTTTCGTCTAATAAGAAGGCTAGCCACATTCCGGCAAGGCCATATCCCCAATGAATGCCGAGCAAATAACCACCACCTACGGCAACGCTCCACATTACCACCAAACCTACATAGAATGGATAGTTCACATCTCCCGCAGCCCGCAAAGCGTTGGTAGCAAAGATGTTGATAGGTCGGCCTATCTCCAATACGGTGTCAATCCAAAGAATCGTTACACCTATACTGATAATCTCGGGATTGTGAGTGAGCCATCCTAAAATATATTTACCACAGATAGCGATGGTAAGCGAAAGTAAAAAAGTAATCAATACAGATCGTTTCATCACATACTTTCCTAGCAGAAAAGCTGCATGTGGTTTACCTTCGCCAATCAACTGTCCTATACAGATGGCTCCACCTTGAGCCATGGCAATGCTAAATAGGTATACAAACATGATAATATTGGCGCAATAAGTACGAGCAGCCAGTGCTTCTACGCTAAGCATATTGATAAAGTAGGTGATAACTACTTGTGAAGAGCTGTATGAAAGCTGTTCGCCTGCCGATGGTAAACCAATCTTCATTAAGTTTTTTAGTTCTATCCAAGGGAAAGGACGGAAGTAAGCCAATGGGAAACTATGAATGTGTACACGCATCAAGATGATAAAGAGAATCACCATAGATACACCTCTACTGAAAGCAGTAGCTATTGCAGCACCTTCTACTCCCAACTCTGGGAAGCCCAGTTTACCAAATATCAATGAATAGTTGCCTATGATATTTACAATATTCACCACCACTGTTACCAGCATTGGATAGATGGCTTTGTTGGCACTACGAAGCGCGGCCGAAAGAGTGAGCGATATGGCTTGAAAGAAAGCAAACGCACCCACAATCTTCATATACTCCACACCATCTTGCATCAATTCAGCATTCAAACCCATCCATTGCAATATGGTAGCGCTTTTGAAGTAAAGAAAGAAACTAATGATGCCACCCACTAATAGATTAACAATAATAGACACACCTACTACCTGCACCACCTTCTTTTCTTGTCTGGCACCAATGTATTGTGAGCACAACACAGATGTACCCAGATTGATCACTTCAAACACCAAGAATGTGAGCATCACAATCTGGTTGACTACTCCTACGGCAGCCACACTATTGTCTGAGTGTCTACTAAGCATGATTACGTCTACTGCACCCAGCATCATAATCAGTAGTGTCTCTATAAATATAGGAGTAGCCAGCTTGGCCAATCTACGCTTCACGCTCTCCTGTTGAATTCTATTTGTCACCTATTGAGTTTTATTTTTCGGCTGCAAAGTTATTCAAAATCTATCGAATCGTAGTTTGATATAAATCAATAAAACATATCCTTTTCAATCCTAATTAAGTATATTTGTCGCATTGATTAATCATTCGATGAAAAAAGAAACCATCCGTATTCAAAATCTATCTATAGGCTATCACCAAAAAAACAGTGTTCGCACTGTTGCTAGTCACATCAATGCCACTATTCGCAGTGGCGAACTAACTTGTTTGTTGGGCGCCAATGGAGTAGGCAAGTCCACTCTTCTTCGCACTCTATCGGGCTTTCAACCCAAGCTCGATGGCAATATTTTTATTCAAGACAAAGAGATTAAAGAATATAAGGATAAAGAACTCTCAACAGTTATCAGCGTTGTGCTAACCGATAAATGCGATGTGTACAATATGTCAGCTACTGAGTTGATAGCCTTAGGTCGCAGTCCGTATACAGGCTTTTGGGGTACACTTTCAAAAGAAGACGAAGCAGCGGTGCAACGTGCCATCTCTTTGGTAAATATAGAAAATTTAGCCCAGCGAATGATTAACACATTGAGTGATGGTGAGCGACAAAAAGTGATGATTGCAAAGGCTTTAGCGCAAGATACGGCTGTGATTTACTTGGACGAACCAACAGCTTTTCTCGATTTTCCCAGCAAAGTAGAGATGATGCAGCTGTTACATCGATTGAGCCGCGAAACACAAAAAACAATATTCCTTTCTACTCACGATTTGGAGTTGGCCCTGCAAATAGCCGATCAGCTTTGGATTATGGATAAAATACAAGGTGTAACCATTGGAACACCCGAAGATCTAGCTATCAGTGGGCAGTTAGGACACTTCTTTGTTTCCGAAGGAGTGGTTTTTGATAATGCTACGGGGTTGTTTCGTGTGAATAATAATTGCCATACCCGGGTGAAATTGCTCGGTGAAGGTATGAAATATGAAATGGCGCGCAAGGCATTGGCACGCATTGGTATCACGGCAAACTGCGATGTAGATTCTGAAATCTATATTCAAGTGGATGATTGTTTTACAATCTACAAGCCAACTACTCCTCCCATTACAGTTGAGAATATAGAGGGATTACTTAATTGTTTCCTGCTAGAATAGGAAAGCGTCACTCCATAAAAGTCTTAACAATTCCTTCCTCAAGGCTCATCGGATTGTAGCCCAATTCTTGCTTTGCTTTCTCAATGCTTAGGCCACTAAAAGCAGGGCGAGGAGTAGCTTCGTTCATCACTTCGGTTGTGACAGGTTGGATAAGCGATGAATCAAGTTGTAATAAATCTGCTACGCGATAAGCAATATCAGCAACCGATAGACAATCCTTGCCGCAGATATGATAAATACCATTATTGGGATGATGCATCAGCTTCTCTACACCATTTGCTATATCTCCCACGTAGGTAGGCGTGCGCCATTGATCGGACACTACACGAATGGTTTCACCCTTGCGCAGTTTACTCGCTACCAATTGCAATATGTTGCTATGTTGCCCGGGTAGCGGTTTTCCATATACCACCACTACACGCACTATGGCATAATTTTGACATACCTTTTCGATGGCTTGTTCGCCATGCCATTTGGTTATGCCATAATAATTAACAGGATTGGGTTGGTCTATTTCAGTGTATAATCTATCTGTTTTTCCATCAAATACAAAGTCGGTAGATAGATGAATGAATCGGCAATCGTATTCATTGCAAAGCTGGGCTATGTGCTCTACCGCCATCGTATTAATCTCATCGGCTTCTCCATGATGCGTTTCACAATAATCGGGAACAGATAGGGCAGAAGTGTTGATTACCACATCAGGCTTCACCCATTTAAATGCAGCTTCAAGTTGATCTTCATGACAAATATCTATTTTCAAAAACTCATATCCATCGGCTGGTTGAATATCATCGTGTAGCGAGCAACCAAATAAACGATACTCCTCTTTATCAATTAAACTATTCAATATGTGCCTGCCTGTAAAACCGTTAGCACCTACAATCAATACATTCATAAACTACTAATATAGAGGATCTCTTCTTCCTTGTTGCACTTCCACTTTTATACCAAAAGCACCATTAGATGATTTTAGTTCAAAGCCACCTTTAAAGTTATTTCTATTCCATGGCATCCCACCGGTAGTGGGCATTCGATAACCATCTGAGTTGTATTGACCATACGTCGTCAAACGCATACCATTTTTCAATGTTACTGTTTTGGCTTGCATTTTCGTTGTTTCTCCATAAGAGTTGAAACTACTAAAGAAAGGGCTCAGCGTGCCATAGTCTGTCACGGTTACAGAGCTATAGGATACATCTTTATTCAATCCAAAAATCTTAGAATAATCTTTTGAAGCATCCATGAGCTTTAAGTTCACCGCAGGAATCTCAGGTGGAGCTAAGCTAAACAAACTCATATCTAATAGAAATTCGCCATACTCCTTGTAATTATCGTTTAGAGTAAACGGTATGGTATCAGTAGGAACTTCCGACTGAGCAAACAGCGAAAATGATGATAAAAATAGAATAAATGATAGAAGAAGTTTTTTCATAATCAGATACACTTGAATGACAAATGTATCTAAATTCTACAAAAAGACAGAATATTTTAAATCTATTTATTGATTTAATGAACTGGTTAGAAATGACGATCGCGCAAATCTCTATATACGCCAATGAGCACACGTATCAAAAAACAGGTAAGCCCTGCATAGAAGATAAAAATGGCTGTATCTGCGATATATGTAAATATAGTCTTCAGCATGGCTCAGGTTTTTAATTAGGTGAAACATTCAATATTTGCTTCAAAAACAAACCTTCACCGAGAATGGTTTTATCCATTTTAGAAAAAAGACCTTAAATATTGCTGATGCCCAAAAACAACAATCCGGAACAACCACTATAGCGGCTATTCCGGATTGAAAAAATTATATAACGCTCTTCGTTGTTCTATAAATTAGAATTGGAAGAAGTTTTTAGCGTTGTTGTAAGAGATATCTTCAATCATTTGGTTTGCACGTTCGATTTCAGAGAATGGAATTTCACCGTTTTCGATATCATTACCTACCAAATTACACAATGTACGACGGAAGTACTCGTGACGTGGGTAAGAAAGGAATGAACGAGAGTCAGTCAACATACCTACGAAACGGCTCAATAGACCCAATACAGAAAGTGCGTTCATTTGTTTTTCCATACCATCTTTTTGATCTAGGAACCACCAGCCAGAACCGAATTGGATTTTACCAGCAACAGTACCATCTTGGAAGTTACCAAGCATAGTAGCAATCACCTCGTTGGCACATGGGTTCAAGTTGTAAAGGATAGTCTTAGTCAACTTACCGCTTGAGTTCAAACGATCTAAGTATTTAGACATCTTCTTCGCTGTAGTAAATTCACCAATTGAATCGAAACCAGTATCAGCACCTAGCAATTTGAACATTTTGCTGTTGTTGTTGCGGATAGCGCCATAGTGGAATTGTTGAGTCCAACCTTTTTCCCAGTCCATTTCGCCAAACACAATCATCATAGCCGATTTGAATTTCAAGATTTCCTCTTGAGTCAATTCTTGTCCGCCATACACCTTATTAAATATAGCGTTGATTTCAGCATCTGTATAGTCTTCAGCATAAAACTCTTCGATACCGTGGTCAGAAAGCTTACAGCCTTGCTCAGCAAAGAAGTCATGACGCACACGAAGCGCAGCAATCAAGTCATCGTAAGTAGAGATAGTTACACCGCTCACTTCAGATAGTTTTTCAACATAAGCACGGAATTCAGCAGGTACTTCTACAGCCATTGCTTTATCAGGACGCCATGTAGGAAGCATTTTTACCTCAAAACCACTTTCGCGAGTTTGGATATGATATTCTAGTGAATCGATTGGATCATCAGTAGTACAAACCACTTGTACATTGTAGCGACGCATAAAGCCACGAGCAGTATAATCAGCAGTAGCCAATTTCTCGTTACATTCGTCAAAAATTTCACGTGCAGTTTTTGGGCTTAAGATTTTGTCAATGCCAAAAGCTGTTTTCAACTCAAGGTGAGTCCAGTGATATAGTGGGTTGCGGAAAGTGTAAGGAACAGTTTCTGCCCATTTCTCAAATTTTTCCCAGTCAGAAGTATCTTTGC
>CAMTOV010000077.1 GCA_947074235.1 uncultured Bacteroides sp.
TTGCGCAGCCATGCCGCACGAATGAACGAAGAAGACGTGGCAAAACCGATAGAGGTATTGTATTGCATCACACCTGCATATGTGGGTCGTGTAGCAGCCGGCCAAGTCTGTAATCACTTTCGTAGTGATACTCCCTTGCGCTTCGCACGGGGTATGAAGAATCTATTTGATGATGTGCCAAAAAGAAAATATGCTACTATCAGAACACAGGTGATGCGCTGCTTCTCGTGCGAACGCATCTTCTATTATGCACAAAAGGGTGATCAGCTGATCTCGCCCAAAGAGCAAGAGCGCATATTGGCTGTATTCAAAAATGCCGAATTGCCAGTGCCTTTATTCGATAAATATGAGCTTTGTCCCGACTGGACAGCTTGATGGATTTGCTGAAATACTTGAAAAATTCACTGCAAGCGGGGTTGCAGTAATGCTGCAGCGCTTATGCAATGTTACTGCAGCTGCTTTGCAGCGATACTGCACCAGCATTGCAGTGATGCTGCACAAGTGGGTTATTTATTTTATTCAAGCAATATAATTTGCAAAACCCGCAGAGATAGCGCAATAATTACAAATAGATTTCTATTTTTGTAAAACAGACAGCTCTTGGAAGCTTGTATTAATGAGAATACTAATAAATTTATTAGGCAATATATCTCTAAAAGAAACAATAGTTAAAGAAAAAGACTAATCAATATGGAACACCTTGTTGAGTTATCACATACTGAAATAAAGCTGGCATTTGTGGCTTACTGCATAGAAAGCACTGCTCGCAAATTAGATAAATCTTATCAAGAGATATACGAAAGAATGAAGCGGGTAGGGATGATAAAAAACTACATTTGGTCTAATTATGAGGCACTTCATACCGAAAGCAGAGAGCATGTTACAGATAATATGATAGAATGCCTTACTACATGGGAGGACAAACTATGAAAGTTGAAGTATATCATGGAGCTACTGAAATAGTCGATAAACCAATTTGTGCCTTAGGTAGAGACAATCTAGATTTTGGCAAAGGCTTTTACATCACCGATATTAAAGATCAAGCGCTAAAGTGGTCGATATTGACGGCACAAAAAAGAAAAGGCCAACCCATTATCAATAGATATATATTGCACAAGGAGGCGCTAATGGAAGAAGCCAAATGCAAAATATTTAAAGCCTATGATGAAGAGTGGCTCGACTTCATAGTTGCCAGTCGAAAAGGATTAAATCCCTCAGCTCAATACGACTTTATTGAAGGTGGTGTTGCCGATGATCGAGTTATTGATACCATAAATTTATATATGTCTGGTTTGATGAGTTCAGATGTTGCACTGCAGCGTCTCGCCCTTCACCAACCCAATAATCAAATGTGCTTACTAAATCAATCTTTAACAGATAAATATCTTGTATATGAAGGAGCAGAAGCAGCAGAATGACCCCGTTGAATCTCTAGAAATTCAAGAGATGATAATGAGCAATCGTATTGGCCAAATAGCTGCAGAGCTATCAAAACGATTAAAGATAGCTCCCGAAAGAGCTTTAGAGTTGTTTTATGCCAGTAAAACCTGTGCCGATTTGCACGACAAAAGCACAGGGCTTTATCTGTATGGCAATCTATACGTTGCCGATGAGTTTATGAGGGAAGAGGAATATTAAGTAAGGTACAATACAGTGTTTAATTCTTATAGAATATAACTTTTCCCACATTTTAGATTTCTTCATCTCTTCTTTTTGAAAATACTTATTCATTTTTCATTGTCTTCAACTACTAATTATTACAAATCCTTTTTTCGTATATAATATTAGAATCAGAAATATACTTGTGTTAAATATAAAACTTGAATTCTATATATTGTAAAAAATCAAACACGAAACTTACAGCTCGCAATGAGACGTGGAATTTATAAGAATCAAAAAGTTTATATTTATATGTTATTGCTACTTGTTATAAATAATTAGCAAAATATGAGCATATTCCATAAAAATAATATATAAAATTATATATTTGTAAAAGATAAAACATGTTTGCGATTTCGTTGCTAAGCGAGTAAAGTTGGGCTGTAAATTATAGAATAAAGAATAAATGAATTAAACAATAAGTTGGTCTAGAAATTATTTTTTATTCTCAATTATCCACCTCTTTAAAAAGCTTATAGGAATCTCATCAAATGAGAAATATAAACTAATTATAAATCAATATTCAGTTGCATATACAAACTGAATACAATACTACTATGAAATTATGGAATTTTTAGCAAAGTATATGGTCACAATAATATGCGGTATAGTGATTGTACCAATATTTATATACTATTTGTGGCAATCCTATAGGATGGAAAAATGTCGTAAATTTATAGACAAAGCTAATAAAAGTGATAATTCCTTGGACGCTTTAAATAAAAGCAAACTGTCTTCTTTGAAAGAATCTTATTTGAAAAATATTCATGTAAAAACTCCAAATGGAGATAAGACAAATATTCCTGCAAATGATTGCTTTTCTGAACAAAATGTTTCTAAAGCTTATAACTGGAATTTAAGAATGCTCGATGCGGCATCGGGTATATTAGTGGGCTTAGGGCTACTAGGAACTTTTTTAGGCTTAACATTAGGTATTCAAAATTTTGATAGCAGTAATACAGAAAATATACAAAATAGTATTCAATCTTTGTTAGCTGGTATGGGTACCGCTTTCTATACTTCTCTAGGAGGGATGTCATTTTCAATAATTTATACTTTCTTTGAGAAGCGGTGGAAGAATAAACTCGCTCGTTCACTCTATTTTTTTACAGAGCAATTAGATGAGAAGTACTATATTGATGATATCTCATTAATGGATGTCAATCAAGAATCATTGTTAATGAATCTACGTGATAGTATTTTATCAACAATTGAAAACAAATTTACCTATATAAACGCCAGCGGAGATAAAATAGAAATTGCTAATGCTGTGAGAGAAATATTAAAAGAAAATGAGGAACAATCTAAGGCACTTAAATCATTCTCTACAGATTTAGCGATTGAATTAAATAATGGTTTTGAAACAGCGTTGTCAAGCCAATTGCAAGAAAAGCTAATTCCTTTAATGGAAAATATCGATACTACAACAAAAGCGGTAGTGGAACATATTGATATGATGTCGGCCAATGTAGCATCTCCGGCAACAGATATGATTCAGAATGTTGTTGATGAGTTGAAAAATAGCATGACTGCTATTATGCAGGAGTTCAAGAATAACTTATCAGGTGATGCTACAAGTGAACTTGAAGAATTGGCAAAATCGCTAGGTACAACGACACAGGCATTGGCTGACTTGCCTAAGAGTATGGAAGATATGTCTATTACATTGAAAGTTACCATCGACGAAGTAAAAAATGCCATTTCAGAAATAACAAGTACATCGGCAGCAAGTAACAACACTGCTATGCAACAAATGCAAGAGCAGATTACCTTCGCTACAACTTCAATAAGTAATGCTATAGTTGAAGTTAAAGAAGTGATGTCGAGTATAACACAAAGTTCGGAACAGAGTAGTCAAGAAATGATAAGCAAACTATCTATTGCCTCAGAACAGATGGGGCAATTTTTAGGGAATACTCTAGGGCAACTATCTTCATCAATGAAAGATTCTCTTCAAAGCATTACAGATGATGTGACAGATAAGCAAAGTACTTTATTGGCTCTCCAAGAAGACACTGTAGGAAAAACAGAAAAGCTATTAAACACGTTCAATCAAGGATTGGAACGTATGGAACACATGAACAGCTACATCACTGGTACAATGGATATGTTTCAAAAGGCTCAAGGTGAAATTACAGGAAGTACAACTCATTTAAGAAGTATCACTGGTGATATGAAGGTGGCGACAGAAATATTTCACAAGACTCAAAGTAGCTATACCGATAATATAGCTAATATTCAGCTAAAGAATCAAGAAAGTATAGATGCAGTAACTGAATTAATTAAGAGCTCTGGAGAAATGTCTGATGATTATGTTCAGAAATTTGAAATAATCAAACAAGGATTAAGTGTAATATTTAGTCAAGTTCAGACAGGTCTAAATGAATATAGCCGAACGGTTCAAGCATCAACTCAGAAGTATTTGGATCAATATAGTACTAGTTTAACAGATACCACACAAGAGTTATCAAACTCTATATCTCAGATGCAGGACCTTGTTGAATCAATAATAGAAACAAAAAACGAGATTAAGAAATAATGAAAAAGAAACGTATTGAACATGAAGGGAAATCAGAAAATGCGTTTGCTCTTTCTACCGGTGACTTAATGGCCGGTCTTCTTTTTATCTTTATTCTTCTACTGATGGGTGCTTTGCTTCAAGTACAGGAAAAAGCCGAACAGGATGAAGAAATAGTAAAGAAGTATGACCAAACCAAAACTCAACTTTATATTGATCTTGAAAAAGAATTTAAAGACGATTTAAAAGTTTGGAATGCAGTTATTGACTCAACAAATCTAAGTATTCGTTTTCAAGAGCCTTCAACTCTATTTGCATACGGTAAAGCAGAGCTACAATCAAAATTTATAGACATATTAAATGACTTTTTCCCTCGCTATTTAGACCTTATTAGTTCAGATCGCTATAAGGATAACATTGAGGAGATTAGAATTGAAGGTCATACAGATAGTAGCGGTAGCTATGAATTTAATATGGAACTATCGCAAAACCGCACGCGTTCTGTTTTAGGTTACTGTTTATATATGGTGCAGGATGAGAAAATAGAATGGACAAAATCAAGGATTACTGCCAATGGTTTATCTTCAAGTCATTTAATATTCAATGATGATGGCACTGAGAATCAAGAGTTATCACGTAGAGTTGAGTTCAGAATCAGAACAAATGCTGAACAACAATTAGAAGAAATAGCAGATAAAAGATTTAGAAAGAAATGAGCGATATATATGATCTTCTTAAAATCAGTCTGACAGGGCTTCAAGACTATTCTTTGCAAGCCGCTCTTGTTATAGATCATCATACAGAAAAGGTGATAAATAAAAATTTGAGCAAGTTAAAGGAAATAGAAGATAAAATGGTCGCTGATGAAAGACCTGATATACCAGTGCAATCAATAGATGAGGTTATCATCAAAGTTGAAAAATACGCTAAAATAAATAATTCCTCATTAGAAAATTGGAGCCTACGTGAACTTCGAATTTTATCTTATTACATGATGAAATTGAGAGGTAACTCAAATGCATTTAGCTTTGCTTTAAAACTATTAGATAAAGGATGGAAAAATTTATTTTTTAATGGATTAACTTTTTATTTACTTAATACTTGGAATGGCATTGAACCTGAGTACAGAGAAGCAATTTCAAAACTGATACAACATAAACTGAGTAAGTATAAAGGTAATAATAAGAGATATATAATGATGAAAAATCATTCTAATTTCTTTGAAAAAGCAGGTCCAATGCGTATGGCTAAGCTAGTATCGGTAAAACAAATATCAGTTATTGATGCCCCAACAATTATTGGATATAAAAGTACGGCCATTTCCCATTCCTATTACTCAGAGGTGATTCTAAAGTACGTTGAGAGTTTTAATATAATTGATTTTGATGATCTTGAAAATATTCTTACGCGTCATAATCTTGATAGGACAAGAAAACTACTATTTGCGTATTTAGTAGAAAAAGAGAATGAAAGCAACGACTCAATGAAACGAATACGATTGTGTCATTTTGCAAATCGTATGCTAGGGGATGTAACTATTGCCGCCACATGGGCTCCCTTTGTAGGTGCTTCAGACGAAGATGCGCAAAGGTTAAAATCGGCCAAGGATATAGTTAATATGTGGTTTGCCCAACAAGTTGTTGAGACCTTTTTTGAAGTGTGTGTACAAGATAATGTAAGAAAAGAATTTTGGCTCAAGTATATTGACTATATTAATGGTTTTAAGATTGTAGGCTCTTCTGCTACTAAACGATTATTAGAAAGTAACAGCAAAATAGGTGGTATATTTCAGCAGCATTTCATTTCTACAAATTCTAGTAAAACTCAAACATCTGCACTTGTTTTATTTATGAAAGATAAAATGCTAGTTGAGTTTTCAGATACTGGGGCTTTGTACGTTTACAATCAAAACCATCAAATGGTGAAACTTGTAACAAAAACACCCCCAATAATATCTTCGATAAATGATTTAAAAATACCATACATGCAAATGTTAATAACATCAGACGATTGGTATACATATTATTGTGATGAAGGACGTATGACCCATCAAGGATATTGGCAGTCGCGATTATCAGGGTGGCTTGAAAATAGGATATTATCTAGTAGTGCTAAACCTACTATTTTTCGGAATGCTAATGATGATAAACTGTTTAAGGCAGTGCCATTACTTGAAGAGCCCAAAACGACTTCGGTTCAGGCTAAGGACAATAAAGAATCTCTGAAAATAGAATTGATTGAAAAAGCTAAAGACAATGATAATTCTTCGCAAGTAAAAACAAGAACTGCTCTTAATAGCTCTTCCGATAAAATTACAGCAATAGATACAGAAGAAGTTATATATAAAAAGAGTGTTAATTATTCATTGTGTAGTAAAATATTCTTAGATGATATAAAAGTTGTTGCAGATAGCATTGGTTTCTATGTAACCAATATTGAAGAAAACAAATATGTACTTCTTAAGAAACTAGGTAATGGGATATCACCAGTTGGTAATATATGGATAAAAAAGTTCAATAGAAAAAATTGGTGTGAAGTTGTTCATTATACTTACGGTTTAGAGCGAAGTATGGGATTCCTTAAAAAAAATAATGGTGAATTATATTATAAAGAAACAACGAACGACCAATCAAAAAAACTAATAAAACTGAAATAATATGCTCTCAGTGCAAATTAATGATATCGGATTAGTGTTTATCGCAAATATTGATGGAAGTGATATTGCTTTTAAAGATTGGAGTGAAACAGATGATTGTATTTATTATTACCCACTAGCTACCTTGGTAGATAATGGTAATGCTCAATTGAATAGGTATGAATGTATTGTGCCATTTGATAGTATTTACCTTCTTGACGATGAAGAGAAATGTATATTAGGTGTACCGACTCTATACAATAGGAGTATGAGGTTGAGAGGAGAAAGTATGCTCAACTGTTCCGATTTTGCGTATAGATTAGAATTATTACACTCTGTACCTGACGGTGAGCTTTTACCATTCGAAAGGAATCATAATATAATCTCATATGGGACAGACAAATATTTATTAAGTGAAGAACAATACAAGTTATTCATTGCTGTAGATGCTTATAACAACACAAGTGAATCTGAAAAAAATACAGAATTCAATCTCCGTCAATTTTCCAACATCAAAGCACTTGCTATAAGTGCAAAATGTCAATTGGATAGCTATTTAGAAAATGAAAATGTTTTCGTGCCCGATAAAATTAAACTAGAGATAAATCACGATGGTACAGGATATAAAATTATTCCTTCTGTTGATATCGAAGAGAAAGATAAGTTTGTTTCTACTTATGATAAAATGCGCAAAGCACAATCTGTATATCCTGTTCAAAAACAGAATGGGGAGAGAGTTCGTGTTGTTTTGTCCTCTGAACAGAGAAAAACATTTGAACTGCTAAAAGAAAGAAATAATAAATATAAATCAAAAGAGGAAATAGGAGATTTAATAACCAATCCAATTGAATATTTTGATCCGGAGCAGTTTGATTTATCTGATTTTTATAGTGACAGAGTGATAGAGATAGGAGTTTACAAACCTAAATTCTATCCGTTTGTAAGTCCTTACAAATCATGTTGGATTGTTGGAGCAACAATTGAATGTCCTGAAAGCGGAACTGCAAAAGTTACCATTGAAGACATGGAATCATTATTGATCCTAGAACAAGGAATAAGTATAGCTAGAGAGAATAATGAGCCGATTGTTAGCTACAAAGGAGTTCCTATTGATATCACTGATGCAGAGTATTTTGCACAAATTGGTCGTAAACAACTTGAGTCTCCTAACAGTCCAATTGATAAAGAAGAGAATAGCAACAATGAACATAAGGTACTTATTATTGAAGAGAACGCTGAAGATTTAGGTTTCTCAGCAGAAAAAAAGACTATTGAAGCGGAAAGCAAATATATATTATTTAATAATCCTAATCTTGATAAAGATTTTAAATTAAAGGCACATCAGGAAGAAGGGATAGCATGGCTGCAACATTTGTATAACAAACAGGCAAACGGTTGTTTGATGGCTGATGATATGGGGTTGGGAAAAACTTTGCAGATTCTATATTTTATTGATTGGCATTCGCGTATTTATCCAAATCATAAGCCTTACCTGATTGTTGCTCCAATATCTTTATTAGAAAACTGGGAAAATGAATATAATAGATTTTTTAATGAGCCTAGACTAAAGATAGCTAAACTTTCATCCAAGAGTATACCTCGTAAGTTTGATAAAAGCACTATTGATTATATTCAAAAGATGGATATAGTTTTAACCAATTATGAATCGTTGCGCATTTCTCAGTTAAACTTCTGTGCTGTTGAGTTTGATGTAGTAATATTAGACGAAGCACAAAAAATTAAGTCACCCGGCACATTAGTGACTAATGCGTCAAAAGCTCTTAAATGTAATTTTAAAATAGCTATGACCGGTACACCTGTAGAAAACTCCTTATTAGATTTGTGGTGTATTATGGATTTTTGTGTGCCAGGATTATTGGGTAATGCAAAAGAATTTGCTTCTAAATATCAAACACCATTAAAGAATAGTGACACAGATCTTATTACTCTTGGAAATGATATTCATAATAAGCTGGGTATTTTCTTTATGAGAAGATTAAAGCAAGATGTAGCCAAAGATTTACCTCAAAAGATAGAAAGAAAAGAATCTATCGAGATGCCATTGATACAAGAAAATGAGTATATGGAAATTGTAAAACAGTATAACAAAGGTATCCAACCCAATATGCTTTTAACATTAATGGGGATTCGAGAAGTATCCGAACATCCATATTTACATAATTCTACTTTATTAGCTCATGAAACTAACGATTTAGTTGAAACATCAGCTAGGCTTTTAGCAACGATATTTTTCTTAGATAATATTAAAGAGAAGCAAGAAAAAGTTATTTTATTTGCAGAAAGAAAAGATAGTCAGAAAATGTTGCAAAGAATTGTTGCAGAGCGTTATCGTATTATTGCAAAAATAATAAATGGAGATACTCCCTCAGTTTCATCAAAGAATAATGATCCCAATAAACAATCTAGGCAAGAGAGCATTGATGATTTTCAAACTGTTTCAGGTTTTAATATAATTATAATGTCTCCAATAGCTGCTGGCATGGGATTGAATGTAACTGGGGCAAATCATGTAATTCATTATAGTAGGCATTGGAATCCTGCTAAAGAGAATCAAGCTACAGATAGAGCCTATAGAATAGGTCAGACTAAAGATGTGTTTGTATATTATCCAATGGCTGTAAGTAAGAGCTTTAAATCATTTGATGAAACCTTAGATGAACTATTAAACCGTAAAACATCTCTTGCTAGTTCTACAATTTTTCCTACTGAAAGAACTGAAGTAACACAGGAGGAGTTAGGTAGGATGATTTTTGAGAATCAATAAATTATTATTAAACAATCGTTCCATACAATGTTTGTAATTTATAAAAAAGTAAAGCATGAAAAAATATACATTCAAAAAATATATAAAGAGTAAAGGAGAACGACTAGGTTGGGAGTCTATTAGTCTTTATAAGCCATCTTTAATGAAGGATGCTGCAGGAAATGGTAAAATCATAAGATGTTCATGCAAGGAAAAAGTTAGTAGTATCCTATTAGTGACATAAGAGTTTGAAATTATTACCACAGCCATTATTCCAACAAACAAAAACTAACAACTAAGATATCAATAACACTGGTATTGCTGTGTGCTATCTACAAGAGCCTATCTCAACTAGAATCAAAGAAAATTTGAAAAAATATCTGTGCTGTGAAGATTGAATGTACAGATGATGTTTATCTTTACAACAATAATATACTAAAACAAAAATATGACAAGTACCGAAATACAACAGCGTACAACTGTAAATATACAAGAGAAAGCCAACCTTATTTGGGCCATTGCCGACAAGCTGGTGGGGGTGTACAAGCCGCACGAGTATGGCAATGTGGTGTTGCCAATGTGTGTTATCAAACGATTTGAAGATACATTGGCACCTACCAAGCAAGCGGTGTTGGAGCAGAATAAAAAGCTGGATGCTGATAAGATTACCGTGAAGAAGGGTTTCTTGGAGGCGGCAGCACAGCAGAGCTTTTACAACTTATCGCCGTTTACATTCGAAACATTGCTGAACGATCCTGATAATATACTCGATAACTTTGAGAGTTACTTGAATCATTTCTCTGATAATGTAATCGACATTATCCATCGCATGGACTTTGGCCGCGAATTGCAAAAGATGGCAGACAATGGGTTGCTTTACTTGGTGATAAAAGAGTTTTGCACGCCTAAGGCCTATCTTGGGGCCGACTTGGTGACGAGTGTGGATATGGGGTATGTGTTTGAGGAGTTGGTACGCAAGTTCTCGGAGAGTTACGACGAACAGGCGGGAGCGCACTTTACGGCTCGCGATATCATCTACTTGATGTCGGAACTGCTGGTGGGCGATGATGAAACACGCATGGAGCGCGAGGGCATCACAGCTTCTATCTACGACATGGCGATGGGCACCAGCCAGATGCTGGGTTGCCTTACCGAGCGTTTCACAAAGATTGATCCCGAAGCGGAGATTACGGCTTACGGACAAGAGTTGAATAGCCAGACGTTTGCCATTGCCAAAGCGGATATGCTGATTAAAGGGGGCAATGCCGACAATATGAAGCAGGGCGATACGCTGGGTGAAGATAAGTTTCAAGGCTACACGTTCGATTATATCATCTCCAATCCTCCGTTTGGCATTGAGTGGAAAACCTCTAAAAAGGCTGTGGATGATGAATATAACTTGGGTGAAGCAGGACGATTTGAACCGGGCTTGCCTGCTATTGGCGATGGACAGATGTTGTTCTTGCTCAATGGAGTGGCTAAGCTGAAAGACGAAGGCCGCATGGCTATCATTCAAAATGGGTCAGCTCTCTTTAAAGGGGATGCCGG
>CAMTOV010000078.1 GCA_947074235.1 uncultured Bacteroides sp.
TATGTGTTGAGCTTTTTATCTTGTCGGGAGCAGCCTTTGCAGCATAGCCCACCGCTTCCGTTATGTAATTTAAATTCCATATATATTATTATGATGTATTTATTGCTTCAATAATACTATCATCTTCAAGCTAAAGTCGAAGAATACTATTTTAGCATTTACGTTTTGTTCTATATGTTGTTGCGCCTCAGTTAGTTCATCCATTATGCCCATCACGTTTCGTTCATTAACGAATGGTGCAAACCGAGTAGCAAAGTTGCTTTCATCTACCGTCATGTAGTTCAACTCTTGGCGATGAAAATTATATATAAAGTTTTCGCGAATCAATCGTTGACAGAAGAGTAATAAATCCTTTTGGCGTTCTCTTCCCAGTCCGGCTACTTGTTCGCTCCAGAGTTTCATTTCTCTAATCTTTCGCTGATAAGAAAGGCGCATCAAGTTGACAAACAGTTCAAAGTATAGCTTATTGTCTTCGTTAATGTGGATAGCCTCTAGTGCTTTTACAAAATTGCCTCCAGATAAGTGAGCAATTGTTTTGCTGTCGCCAGATGTTACTCCGTATCCTTGTTGAAGAGCATTTTCTATGTTTTGCTCATCTATAGGGCGGATATTAATCTGCTGAGTACGGCTCAAAATGGTTGGAAGAATCTTTTCCGGATATTCCGATATCAATATCAGAACTGTTTTGTCAGATGGCTCTTCAAGTGTTTTGAGCAAACGGTTGGCACTTTCAGCGTTTTGCCTATCTACCGACCATATAATCATCACTTTATAATCACTTTCATAGGGCTTCAAAGTCAGCTTCTTTATCACCTCGTCTGTTTCGCCTGTATAAATCAGTGCCTGTTTGTTTTCTGCACCCATTTCGCTCAACCAATGTTTCATAGAGAAATATGGAGAACTCATTATCATCTTACGCCAAGCAGGCATATAGTAGTTGCAGAACTTGTTGTTTACGGTAGGAAATGAAAAATGTAAATCGGGATGTATTAGTTTGGCTGCTTTTATACAAGCCGGACATACACCACAAGCATCATTCTCACCTCTATTGGTGCACAAGATATATTGAGCATAGGCAAGTGCCAAGGGCATCTTTCCTACACCTTCATCTCCTGTTATCAGTTTGGCATGCGGAATACGTCCACTTTTCACCTCCTGAATCAACAGTCGCTTTACATCTTCTTGTCCAATTACCTCTTTAAACAACACGGCTTTATCTCGTTTTCTTTTGTTAGTAAATTGCTTTTGCTACTTCACGAATACTATCAACAGCACCAATAGAATAGAAATGAATGCTTGGTACACCCGCTGCAATCAGTTCGCGGCACTGGTTGATACACCATTCGATACCTATTTGTTGCACCTCAGCATCGTTTTTGCAGTCCAACACATATTGTGTCATCTCGTCTGGCAAATCCACTTTAAACGTTTTAGGTATCATGCTAAGTTGCGATGCTCTTTTAAATGGTTTGATGCCCGGAATGATAGGAATGTTAATACCAGCTTGTCTCACCTTTTCTACAAACTCAAAATATTTATCATTGTCATAGAAAAGTTGAGTCACAGCATATTCTGCTCCAGCTTCAACTTTCTTTTTTAGCCAATAGATATCTTGCTCTATGTTTGGAGCCTCTTCATGCTTTTCAGGGTAGCAAGCCACTCCATACGAAAATGGGGTGTTAGTCACCTTCATTTCCGAGCCATCTACAAAGATTCCTTTATTGAAATTGTTGATTTGTTCTTGCAAATCAGTAGCGTGTGAGTAGCCATTTTCCTCAGGAGTAAACTTAGACTCGTGCTTGGCCTTGTCGCCACGAAGCACTAATAGGTCGGTAATGCCCAAGAATTGAAGATCGAGCAATACATACTCAGTTTCTTCTTGAGAAAAACCACTGCACAGAATGTGAGGCACTACAGTTACGTCGTATTTGTTTTGAATAGCGGCAGCCACAGCTACCGTGCCCGGACGACGACGCAAGCGACTGCGTTGAAAGATACCATTGCCCAAATCATTGTACACATATTCGCTTCTGTGTGTAGTGATGTTGATATATTTAGGATCAAACTCTTTAAGAGCTTCAATATCTCGGTATAATTTCTCAATGCCGGTACCTTTGAGAGGAGGTAGTATTTCGAAAGAAAAAGCAGTTTGCTCGTTCTTGTTTATTAAATCTGTAACTTTCATCTGTTGATAATATACTTAATGATATGCGAAATAAAAGTGCATATGCCACAAAAATACGAAAAAAGAAAGACTATTGACTGGTTTTTTGTTGAAAATATAGTGTGTTCGCCTCTTTCATTCTATACCGTTATAATCTGTTTGCTGAGTGGGCCTGCTCTGTTTGCTGACCACACCTTCTTTGCAGGCTGACAAAGGCTACTCAGTACGCTGGTAATGCGTGCCTGTGTTCCGCGTGCAAGTATTTGATTATCAGCATATATTGAGGCTTGTTGTAAAATGATGCATTTAACATTGTAATTTGATTGATTTTACTCTTTAAACCTACACATTCTACAGCTCAAATGTTAAGGTTTTAAATGAAGTTTAATCATATCATTTGTGAAAATATGCCTATATAACTGAAAGCTACAAACAATTAATTTATATCTTTGTTGCTTAAAATACAATTTCCGATTATTAACTAATTTACAATTATAAGAATGGAAACAGCAGATAACAAGTACATCTCAGTAGCATATAAGCTCTATACCGTAGATAAAGATGGTAAAAAAGAGTTGATGGAAGAGGCTAAGGCCGATCATCCTTTTCAGTTCATTTCTGGTTTGAGCACAACGCTCGAAGATTTTGAAAAGCACATTGTTGGCTTGAACAAAGGTGATAAGTTTGATTTTACTATCCCTGCAGAAAAAGCCTATGGTGAGTATACAGAAGAGCATGTGTATGAATTGCCAAAACAAATCTTCGAAATTGACGGTAAGTTTGATGAAGAACGTATTGTTCCTGGCAATGTTGTGCCTTTGATGGATTCTGAAGGTAGAAGATTGAACGGTACAGTTGTTGAAATTAAGCCTGAGATTGTAGTGGTAGATATGAATCACCCATTTGCAGGAGCCGATTTGTCATTTGAAGGCGAAGTGGTAGAAAGCCGTCCAGCAACAAATGAAGAAATTCAAGAAGTAGTAACTATGATGGCCGGTGGCGGTGGTTGTGGTTGCGATAGCTGCGGATGTGATGATGATGGTTGTGGTGATGGCGGCTGCGGAAGCGGTGGATGTTGTCACTAATAAATAGAGCAAATAAAAAGAGCAACCCCATAAGAGTTGCTCTTTTTATTTGCTATTTATTTGTCATTATTTCCAGTACCATTCTATCCGTTTCGTTCATCGCTTGCGATCCAATACGCGTTAAGTTGCGTATACTCTGATCTACATCTTCATCAATAATGCCTTCTACCGACGAAACACATTTACCCTCTATTGCCATAATAGCCGAGAGTACAGCGGTAGATACACCCGTTGCTACTTTAAGAGCGCAACTAGGTTTGGCTCCATCGCATATCATACCCGTTAAATTTGCAATCATGTTTTGCACAGCATAAGCAATTTGCTCATATGCTCCACCCATCAACCAGGTAATACCACAGCTCGAACCTGTAGCTGCCACTACGCATCCGCATAGTGCCGATAGTCTTCCTAAGCTTTGCTTAATATAGATTACAGTAAGATGGCTCAGTATCAATGCTCGTGTTAGTTCTTCCTCTGATTTATTATTTTCTTCGGCAAATACCACAACAGGCATTGTAGCCGATATTCCTTGGTTGCCACTACCCGAATTGCTCATTACAGGAATCATTGCACCTGCCATACGAGCATCGCAAGCACCAGATGTATAAGATAAAATATGCGAAAAGACGCTGTTGCCTAATATTTGATTTTCGTGACGACCACGAAGCACTTTTCCCAAAGAATGTCCATATTCACCCTCAAACGATTGCTCGGCAGCAGCTTTGTTTAGTCTAGCTGTTTCGAGTATAAAACTAATTTCACTGAGCGGAGAGGTTGTTGCAAAGTCGTATACTTTTTTTAATGTCAGCGACAACGTTTCCTCATCACATGTCTGACTAGTTTTATAGTCATTATTTAGTATTACTTCTTTGTTTTTGGCAATATATACAAATGTACTGTGGCCACCAGCAATGATAGCCGTAGCATTGTGATTGTCAATTTTGCAGGTAACTTCGATGTAAAGCTTCTCGCACGCATCCTCTTTTAACGAAATATTAATGCGTTTTTCATCAATTAATCTCTTGCCATTTTCCACTGCTTCAGGAGTGCAGTCTTTTAACACCTCGAGCTGATAAATTGATTTACCAATAGTAGCTCCTAGCGCTATAGCTATTGGCAATCCTATCATGCCCGTGCCCGGAATGCCTACTCCCATTGCATTTTTTAAAACATTAGCACTTAGCTTAACATCTATCTTGTGAGGCTCGCAGCCCAATGTTTCGGTGGCTTTGGCTACGCAAAGTGCTACTGCTATTGGTTCTGTACACCCTATTGCAGGCACCACTTCGCTTTTTATTAAGTCGATTATTTTATCTCTGTCTGATTGATTCATTATTTTCAACATTAACTATTAAGGTGCGACAAAAATAGAAAGAATTGTTTGATTTATAATCCGGTGTTACTGTTTTTCGCCGTAAACAATAACATAAAATGAATGTTTTAATAATTGTATAGGGCAAAAGTCAAAATCGTTATAAAATGTTTTATTCATCTTACATTTAAGTATCGCTAATAAAAAGAAACTTATTTTTGCCGCCTTTGAAAATTGGTTACCATAAAATTATTAACTAAAAAGGAATTAAATGAAACTAAAAGGCTTTATATTTTCTCTGTTGACAGGGATTATTTTTGCTTCTTGTGTACAAGACGAACCACTCAATGCAGAATGTGATATTTTGGAGTGTATAGTTCAAGGTGATCTTCTAAAAATGGATCCAAGGATTGAAAATGATCGTATATTTTTGATGCTGAAGCCTTCGGTAGACTTGGAAACAACTGATATAACACTAGATTTTGTTCTTACGCCCGGTGCTACAATCGACCCGCCCAGTGGTACTTCGCGCAATTTCTCCGAACCTCAAACTTATGTAGTTACATCCGAAGACAAACAATGGCATAAAACATATACAGTGTCGTGCAGCACAGATGGTATCACTACAGTTTATAAATTTGAGCATTTTGAACTGAACAGTACAGAGAAATATTACATTTTCTATGAAACTGTGAATGGACAGAAACAATATATTTGGGCAAGTGGAAATGCTGGCTATGCACTGGTTGCATCTCGCGATGCTACACCTTATGATTATCCTACTACACCATATGCATTTGGCATAGAAGGTAATTGTGTAAAGATGGAAACCAAATCGACTGGTGTAATGGGTAGTCTTGTAAAAATGCCTATTGCTGCGGGTAGTTTGTTTATTGGAGAGTTTGTTGCTGCCAATGCAATGCTTCGCCCTCTTGAAGCAACTCACTTTGGTGTTCAATTCGATTTTATTCCTGTTCGCATAAAAGGATATTACAGCTATAAGCCCGGGGCAATATATACTGATAGAGATGGAAAAACAGTGAGCGATATGCAAGATACATTCGATCTTTATTCTATTCTTTATGAAACAGATGATGATGTGAAGTACTTGGATGGAAGCAATTTCTTGACTAGTCCTAACTTAATATCAATTGCTCGTATAAGTGATGATAAAAAAGTGACTACTGGTGAATGGACTTCTTTTAGCGAATACTTTAAACTTCAACCCGGAAAAACTATCGACATAGAGAAGCTCAAGGCTGGAAAATATAATGTATCTATAGTGATGACTTCGAGCATCAATGGCGATTTATTTCAAGGGGCTGTAGGTAGCACATTGCTTGTTGATGAAGTTGAACTTGTTCATTTCTAATTTTTTATTAATACACTAATAACATCAAATGAGGATGAAGAAAATATTTTTATTTAGTCTAATTGCCTTATTATCAATTCAAATGAGTTGGGCGCAAAAAGACAGAACTCCCTATTTAATTAAATCAGCCTTTCGTGGATTAGAGTATGAGGTGAAAGCTGGTTTTAGCATTGGTGGCGTGTCTCCAATACCATTGCCAGCTGAGATTCGTGCTATAGAAAGCTGGAATCCAACTATGCTTATTGCTATTGAAGGAAATGCTACTAAATGGTTCTCTGAACGTTGGGGGGCTGAGGTTGGTATTCGTTTGGAAAATAAAGGGATGAAAACTGATGCCAAAGTTAAAAACTACAATATGGAGATGACTGCTGCTGATGGTGGTTATATGAAAGGAGCTTGGACCGGCTATGTAAGTACTAAGGTGCGTAATTCTTATCTTACATTTCCTGTGTTGGCAACCTTTAAAGTTTCTCCACGTTGGGTTCTCAAAGGAGGCGCATTTTTATCTTATATGGCAGAAGGTGATTTCTCGGGATCGGCATACGATGGTTATCTGCGAAATGGAGATCCAACCGGAGAGAAGGTTAATGTAACGGAGGCTACTTATGACTTCTCGGATGATTTGCGTAACTTTTCTTGGGGGGCTCAATTGAGTGGCGAATGGAGGGCTTTTAAGCATCTCAATATATATGCAGATTTCACCTGGGGATTGAATGATATCTTCAAAAGTGATTTTAATGTGATAGAATTTAATATGTATCCTATATATATGAATATTGGTTTTGGATATGTGTTTTAAGTTTGCTATTATATGCAAAAGCAGCGCCATTTTATAATTTAAAATGGCGCTGCTTTTATAATATAGCGGGCTAATACTTACAACATAGATTGATAATAGGTACTATATAATATAGAATTATTAAAATCTTATGAGGCTTTATTGCATATTATGCCAATAGAAAGCTTTGTGCAATTGTTTATCAAAGAGTATATGTCGGGGAAGTATGTTTTTAATATTTTTATTAGACTATTATCATCAGGCAAGAATGGAAGTATTTCTTTTAATATCTCAAAGTAAGGTTGCATTATCTGTTTGTTAGTATATATCTGCAATTCGCTATCTTTAATACTATACATAAAAGGTATTCCTTCGGTAAGTAGATTTAAGATTTCACTAAGTACGTCCAATTCTGAGCGCGACTCAGTTTCGTTCGTAACTAAGACATGCATTTCCGAGATATTTGGCATCAAATAGAGCATACCATTTTTTACGCAGTATTGAATTAAACCTACTGGTGTAGTGCCCAATGTGCTTTCTGCGAAAGTTGCAACAACAAATCCGTCTTCTCTAAATGTAACACTTTGTATAATCTGTGCATATTTTCCTAATATTCCCTCTAGCATGTTGCTAAGTTCGGCCAATGTTAACTCTTTGCCTAAAAAACTCACTGTAGCCGATGAAGGTTCGGCATCTATATATATAGGTGATGAGGTGATAGCGCCATTTGCATTACTTTTTAAAGGAGCAAGATTCCAAGTACCTATTATTGGGCTGTTAATTTTAATCGTAAGGTCTACCGTGAGTTTACCTTTACACAAAGTGCCCAAAGCTGAAACTGTTCCACTGCTAATAGAGGTCTCTCCAGATAGTTTGCCATTATTATCGTTAAGAGGTATATCAACCACTGCTTCACCTGGGATAATATATTGCAAAATAAGAGTGCCGGCATTGTTTATACCAACTACTTTGTTTTTCATGGAAACACCATTAATAGATAATTCCAAATTAGAGCCTAAATATGTACCTTGTAGATTTGATACATCATCTTTATCTTTACTACAGCCACTAATTAATGCTATAGTAAAAATCATAATCCATATATAATATCTATTCAATTTCATGTCGATTTAGTTAGGTTTAGTATACACGTTATAATTCATCAATTCTAACATCATTGATGCTATGTGAACAATAATTAGTTGAAAAAAGTTTTCCGCTAAATGCCTCAATATTAAGTTTGTAATGTTAAACTTGAAGCGTTCAACTAATTCCCTTCATTTTCTTCTCTGTTTTGGGTAATATTTTAACAATTTAGTTTTTACTTACTATTTAAATATATCATTCATTTTTGATGTTGTCTATTTTAATTGTTTGAAATTAGGCTAACTAATCAACCATAGATTTTTTATTCATATTTGGTTGCTACATGGAGAAATATATTATCTTTGTAAACATAAAGGCTATTGAAGTCTTAATAAATAAACCTTATTGTTATGTTCAATTCATTTGGCAACATATTTCGACTAACCAGTTTTGGTGAATCACATGGAAAAGGAATTGGGGGAGTTATCGATGGGTTTCCTGCGGGGATTAAAATCGATATGGACTTCATTCAAAAAGAATTAAATAGACGACGTCCAGGTCAGTCTGATATTACAACCTCTCGTAATGAATCAGATCAGGTAGAATTTCTCTCCGGTATTTTTGAAGGTAGATCAACAGGATGCCCTATAGGTTTCATTGTTTGGAATCAAAATCAACATTCTAATGATTATAATAACTTGAAGGGTGTGTTTCGCCCATCTCATGCAGATTATACATATAATGTGAAATATGGTATCCGTGATCATAGAGGTGGCGGCCGTTCTTCTGCACGCGAAACTATTTCGAGAGTAGTAGGGGGTGCTTTGGCCAAACAAGCTTTGATGCAACTTGGAATACAAATTTTGGCTTATACTTCTCAAGTAGGACCAATTAAACTTGAAGACAATTATACTGAATATGATTTAGATTTAATTGATACAAATGCTGTGCGCTGTCCCGACCCATTGAAAGCTAAAGAGATGGAGGAGGTGATACGCAAAGTGAAGGCGGAGGGCGATACCATTGGCGGAGTTCTAACTTGTGTTATAAAAGGATGTCCCATTGGGTTGGGAGAGCCTGTGTTTGGTAAACTTCATGCTGCACTTGGCAATGCAATGTTAAGCATCAATGCAGCCAAGGCTTTCGAATATGGTGATGGTTTTAAGGGATTGAAAATGAAGGGGTCGGAACAAAATGATGTTTTTTACAATCACAATGGTCGCATCGAAACTCGCACGAATCATTCTGGTGGTATTCAGGGAGGTATTAGCAATGGTCAAGATATCTACTTTAGGGTGGCGTTCAAGCCTGTGGCAACTGTGTTGATGGAGCAAGAAACTGTTAATATTGATGGCGTAGATACTACTCTTAAAGCAAAAGGCCGACATGATCCATGTGTTTTGCCTCGTGCTGTGCCTATTGTTGAGGCTATGGCAGCCATGACTATTTTAGATTATTATTTATTAGATAAGACAACGCAATTATGAGTTATCTTCAAGATTATATTAAAGTGAATGAGCCGAAGATGATGGAAGATCTTTTCAGTCTCATTCGTATTCCTAGTATTAGTGCAAAACCCGAACATCATGATGATATGATGGCTTGTGCGCAACGATGGTCGCAATTATTGATTGAGGCTGGAGCAGATGAAGCAATTGTAATGCCATCAAAAGGTAATCCGATAGTGTTTGGGCAAAAGATAGTAGATCCTGATGCTAAAACTGTGTTGGTGTATGCTCATTATGATGTAATGCCAGCCGAGCCTTTAGAGCTCTGGAAGAGTAATCCTTTTGAACCTGAAATTCGAGATGGCCATATTTGGGCACGAGGAGCTGATGATGATAAAGGACAAGCTTTTATTCAAGTGAAGGCGTTTGAGTACTTGGTGAAAAATGACTTGCTAAAGAATAATGTGAAGTTCATTTTTGAAGGTGAAGAGGAAATTGGCTCTCCTAGCTTAGAGGCTTTTTGCGAAGAGCATAAAGAGTTGTTGGCAGCCGATGTAATATTGGTTTCGGATACTAGTATGCTTGGTGCAGATATGCCGTCACTTACTACTGGGCTTCGTGGCTTGGCTTATTGGGAAGTAGAAGTTACTGGCCCTAATCGTGATTTGCATTCAGGACATTTTGGTGGAGCGGTAGCCAATCCAATCAATGTGCTTTGCGGAATGTTAAGTCAGGTTGTGGATGAAAATGGAAAAGTTACAATTCCAGGTTTTTACGATGATGTAGAAGAAGTTCCCACTGCCGAGCGTGAGATGATTGCTAATATTCCGTTTGATGAAAGTAAGTATAAAGCATCAATTGGTGTAAAAGAAGTGACAGGAGAGGCTGGATATAGCACGTTAGAACGCAATAGTTGTCGTCCGGCATTTGATATTTGCGGCATTTGGGGAGGTTATACTGGTGAAGGTGCCAAAACTGTTTTACCTTCTAAGGCTTTTTCTAAAGTGTCTTGCCGCTTAGTTGCCAATCAAGATCATCATAAAATCTCAAAACAATTTGTGGACTACATGCATTCTATTGCTCCTTCTACGGTAGAAGTGAAGGTAACCCCAATGCATGGCGGACAAGGATATGTTTGTCCTATCTCATTACCTGCATATCAAGCTGCTGAAATTGGTTTTGAGAAAGCATTCGGGAAAAAACCTCTTGCTGTGAGACGTGGAGGTAGTATTCCTATTATTTCAACTTTCGAGCAGGTGCTTGGCATTAAAACAGTTTTGATGGGTTTTGGATTAGAATCAGATGCCATTCATTCGCCAAATGAGAATTTTTCTTTGGATATCTTTAGAAAGGGTATCGAAGCGGTTGTAGTATTTCACGAAGAATACGCACGCAGTTAAACAACACACGCATTTTTTGGATACTCTTTTTTAGAAGTTATCCAACGAGCATAAATTATAAGCACGACGTTCTTGCTATTTACATAGCGAGTGTCGTGCTTTTTTGTTTAAGGATATTATTTTTATTATTTACTTAAATATAAATGTTTTATGAAAAAGTTTATTGCAGAATTGATTGGTACCTTTGCTTTGGTACTGTTTGGTTGCGGTAGCGCCGTGTTTGGACAAATTTTTGTGGGTGCTGATATGCTTACCACGATGGGGAATCCTATAACTATTACTGCTATCGGTATGTGTTTTGGTTTGGCAGTGTTGATTATGGCTTATGCTATAGGTCCTATTTCGGGTTGTCATGTCAATCCGGCTGTTAGTTTTGGTGTATTTCTCAATGGTGGTATGTCATTCAAAGAAATGATTTCTTATTGG
>CAMTOV010000079.1 GCA_947074235.1 uncultured Bacteroides sp.
GGTTGTAGTACTTGCGTGGTGGCCCTTGCGTAGATTCTACCCATTCGTAGCTCAGCAGGTCGTCATTTTTCAGTCGAGTTAGCAGCGGATAAAGAGTTCCTTCCACCACAATCAGTTTGGCCTCTTTCAGCTTTTGGATGATATCCGAAGCATAGGCGGGCTCTTTGTGCAGCAATAGCATGATGCAATACTCTAGCATCCCCTTGCGCATTTGCGATTTTACATTGTCTACATTCATATTATGTATAACCTTAGTTATTTGTATGGCACAAATATATGTATTGTTTTAGTACTATGTATGGCATAGTAGTGTATTTAACATTAATTTAACAGTATATTATTTGCTAAACCCTTGAAGTATAGACACAAAAAAGATGCCTACACCGATTATTAAAAAATCGATATAGGCATCTTGCGAAGAAAACAACAACTAAAAATTGCACTTACCACATCAGCAGCACATGCAATGAGATATAGTTCAGCAAGTCTAGCCTTACTATCTCATCCACTTCATCATCTCGGTAAAGAAAAAGGCGTAGAACGATTCATACTCGTCCCATATTTCGAAACCATTGAGGTCGCGAGCCTCATACTTGCCCGTGGTGGCATTATAAGAGTAAATATCATCGTCTATGCGGCCAAAGATAAGCAACTGATCTTTGCAGCGTTGGTGACTATAAAATTGGCGCAGCATCTCGTTTTGCTCTACTATTTGGCAGCCATACGTGCCAAATATGCTCATGCCGTTAAACTCGAGCGCACTGCATATCTTCATAAAATCCGAAAAATCTTTGGGGAGTGTGGGTAGTTTGTATTTTAGCAACTCCTGGTTGCACTTGGCTATCTCCTCGCTGGTGGCGGGTGGCAACACATCTGCCCCATTGCGGCTTAGCCCATCTATTATCATCTTCATCTTTTCTAGCGGAGCCTCTTGGGTGAGTAGTTGCATAGACAAACGCATCAGCGTGTCGTAGGCCACATTGAGAGTAGGTGTGCTATACACAGGTTTGCCCTTGCCTATAGCAAAGTCGCCAGCCTGAATGCGTAGTCCGCCACTGCGCCACACCACATTGCCCTTCATTCCATCTTCGTTCAGTTCGTCAATGGTAATTTCAAATTCCTCTAAGCTTACATTTATACCGGCCTTTAGGTCTTTGTATTGATATTCCTTCTTGCTATTCCAGTTCTGCCCACTGCCGGGCCTAAAACTAGTATCTACCTCCAATTGCAATATTTTCCAATATGCCATAATGATAGGTTTTTACGGTTATAATTACAATAGCTATCTACTCTATAAAGATTTGTCGCAAACAGGGCATAGGTTCTCCCATTTGCTTTTCTTCCAAAAATTCAAATTCACCATTTTGCTCTACACGTATGTTGGCCTCAAACAAGGTGTCGCCATATATTACGTAGCAGGTAATGTAAAATCCTTCGGCCTCTTCTACCACAGTAGCAGGCTTGATGGTTTCTTTTAGAAACTCCATTTCAGAAAACGTGGGTGGATTTGAGAATTCGATGCTGCAAATGCATTCTGTCAGTCGCAATGAGCCTTGTTCATTTTGCACATGTCCCAGCACAAATGCCACATAGGGCACCACTGTGCTGGGAATGAGCAAAAATTGAAATTTTCCGAGGTTATTAAACAGGGCCTCGCGGGTGCCATCTAGCTTAATCATGTCATTGTTATCAGTATTCCAAAGATAGTGCATCGTCACTACAGGTATTGTAGTAAAGGTTTGCGCTACTAGCAACTGATAGTTTTTAATGAAAGGCAGCGTGCAAGTCGTTAGATTACAGCGATCTTCATCAAAAAGTGCAAAACTAGATAAGGCGTTGATTTTAGGAATCAACACACTATATTTTACCAATGGCACCTCTATCACATACATTGGTCGGATTGTTGATTTTTAAAATTAGCCGACTGCATCTCTACAGCCAGACTATTTTTATATTTCGTATTCGAATGAATTACCATTCGCACAAAAAGAACAATGCAAATATAGTAAACATTTTTCAGACACCAACTATTGCAACTTTTTTTAACATCAAATTGAGCAATTATTTGCAAATACGCTGCTAGGGCTTCAAATTGGCAACTTTCTAAAATGATGCATTTCATCTTGTTAATCTACACACTTTATCGCTTGAAATGTGGAGGTTTTGCCTTAAAAATGATATAGTTATGGCACAAGAATGAGCAGATTAACGGCAAATCATAAAAAAAACACCGCTCACTGGAGTTTAGCCAAGTAGCGGTGTTGGTGTATTGGTAAATGATATAAGAGATATTATTTGCTTCTGAGCGTGATAAGGGTGATTTCGGGCCAAGCGCCAAAGCGGAAGGGAACGTTGCCACCTGTGCCGGTATTGACATGGAGCGCTCTATCGCCTTGGGTGTAGGTGCCTCCCCACTCGCGATAGGTCCACATAGAGGGCGAAAAACAGCCTAAGCGAAACTGCATGGAGTGTGTATGGCCCGATAGTGTGAGGTCGATGTTGGTAGTGGGTAGCACATCTCGGCGCCAGTGTGTGGGGTCGTGACTGAGCAATACTTTATATGCCTCATCGGTCAGCCCCTCTAGTGCCTTGGGCAGGTTGGCATACGAGGGGAAAGGCGGCTCACCATCGTTTTCTACTCCTACTATGGCGATGCTATCAGCACCACGATGCACTAGGCGGTTTTCATTCATCAGCAAGTCCCAGCCCAATGTTTTTTGTCGGCTTATCACCTCGCGGGTGTTGCGCAGCGGAGCGGTGCTATCTTGGTGGCGGCCATATACGCAGTAGTCGTGATTGCCCATCACCGAGTACACACCATCTTTGGCGCGAAGCTGAGATAGCACATCCATAAAGGGGTCTAGCTCATCGGGGGCAAGGTTCACCAAGTCGCCCGTGAAGACGATGGCATCGGCATCCAGCCCGTTCACCATTTCCACCAATCGGTCTATGGTTTGTGGCGAGCGATGGAAGGTTGAGATATGCAAATCGGATAGTTGCACCAGGCGATAGCCGTCGAATGCTTTGGGGATGCGCTCAGAGGCTACTTCAACATCTACTACCGTGAGCTTTTTCCAGCCGTAGGCAAAGCCATAGATGGCACTAATCAGCATCAGTCCTGCCAATGCCACACCGGCTATATTGGCCACATGTGGGGCTTGAGGTAGCACATACCCCACTCCACGCCCTAGCAGCGACACAATGGTGAACATCAGTTTGGGAAGCACAGTGCCCAGCACCAGCACAAAAAATATGCTGAGAAATGTCATGGGGGCTACACCAACCACAAAACCCATCACTAGCGACAGGATGATAACCGCCAAGGGCAACCAGTAGAGCCAGCTCCATGGAGAGCTGTGTCCGTGCAGATAAGAGAACCAGATATAGATATCGGGCAGCACGGTGAGCAGCAGGGCCAAGAGTATAAATTTCATTTTCTAAACTGTAATTCGTTGTTATATTTTGGCTGCAAATGTAAGCGATGGGAACCATTTTTCAATAGACATATTACAGTTAATTGTATACTAATTACAGAATATTATTCTTCTTTCACCGCTTTGCGCCCTTTCTTTGAAGGGAGGAGGATGAAAAGTAGACACAAAAAAAAGGGGCCGCGCTATATCACATAGAACAACCCCTATCCACTGTTATGTTATAAAATTAGAATCTCCATCTTGGGTCACCAATGCCCAATTTATAGATTTCGTGGTTACGAACTTTTTCAGTATTGTTAAACTTCAAACCATTCATAATTCTGTCAGTATCTGTTTCGTGCATATCTGCATGTCCGTTTATGTATGGTGGATTAGGATTACTCATCAATTCGGTTGGTGAGATACCTGTTTCGCCAAGATGCACATTAAGCTCATCTTTGCCAGCCACATTGAAGTCGCTCCACTTGCCGGCACTATTACTATTGGCACTAAATGCACCTGACGAGAAGATATTGTTGTTAGTCAAGAATGCGTTGGTAGAGTAGTTTTGTTGCACATCAAACGTAATCTCGCCCGAGCCATTGATTTGGCGGATATCCATACCTTCCATGTACAAGTTACGATCATCGCTATCTTGTCTTGTCAAGATAAACAAGTTCTTCTTACAAGTGATTTTACTACCACCAGGCAAGTAGCGCAAGTCAAATATCTTACGACCCGACGAACGTGTGCTGTAGTTTACAAACGTATTGTTTTCGAGTGTAATGTTGTATTGGATGTTGCTACCCCAAGCCAAGTTCTTACCATTGTCGGTGAAGAAGCAAGTACGTGGTGAATCGTAGAATGTATTGTTGCGGAAGATCATGTTTTGGTAAATATTCGATTTCGCATGATTACCATCACCTGCAATCCAAGCATATCCACGTCCGTTGTTATCGTAGAATCCGTTGTTGTAGAACAAGCAGTTTTCAATCAAGAACAACTCAAAGTTTTTACGGTTTACACCTTGCACACGCACAAATCCGCGCACCATGCGTTGGAATGAACAGTTGCGCACTTCAAATGATTGTAGCGTAACGGCCATACCGTTAGAGTACATATTGATGAAGTAGTTACCCGTAGCCGATCCATCGCCAAAGTTCTTAGCCAATGGGCAATCAAAATCGATATCTTCGAATATCAACGATTTAATGTTGATACCACCCAACTCGCCCGCTTGTGGCTGACGACCAAACATGAAGTTCATTACTTGAGGTGCACCATTGATAGTAGACATACCGTTCATCAATACTTTTGCACGTTGGCTGCTACCTGGTTGTGTGCGTAGTGTCATACCCTTACATAGCGACACGTTGCCAGCTAAGTAGTAAGTTTTGCCACCTTCTAGTTCGAAGATAGTACCTTCGGCTAGTGATGCATCTGAGTTATAATTGTTGATGATAGTATCAAGGCGAGAAGCATTGTAGCTCACTGCACCAGGGATAGTATCGTTAGGGTCGCAATAGTGCTCAATCAAGATAGGTTCGCCAGGAGTACCATCCATACGAATCACACAAGTGTTGTAGATAGCATCCCAATGCACAGGAATGTTTACGTTTTCTACATTGATAAGGTATACACTGTTTTCTTGCAAACCATCGATGTCGATATATCCACGTTCAAAGTCGGCAGCAGTGATAGCATATTTCTTCCATTTATCGGGCACAGTAGCATTGGGGTTGGTAGCCGATGCTTCGATCAACAGATTTTGCATTACGAAGTTCTCGTTTTCATCAAGCTCAAAGTATTCTTTGAAGGCACCATCTTTATCGCCCGATGTAGCATAAGCACGGTCGAAGTTTACACGTAGTGTATTGAAGGTGATGTTGTTTACCACAATTACTTCAGGAATCTCATAACGAGGTTCGGTAGCAAGTCCCATATAGTCTGCCCATTGACGACCACTACCATAGCCATACCACTTAGAGTGATAGCCTTCGCCTTTGTGCGATAGTGTGCGGATAGCAAAACGATAGTCGGTGCTATATTGCAAATCTTTGATTAAAAGATCAGTCACATCTGGGCCTACAATAGTATCCCAAAGAATCTTAGCAGGATCTTCCCAGTCGCTAGCCAAGCCCGACGACACGTTGGGTTGAAGTGCGTATTTCAATTCATATCCGGCGCAGTCTTTCACACCATACCAGTATAGTTGTATGTCGTTGATATCAACCACTTGGCAACGATAAGGGTCTGAATCGCCCTTACCGGTATTATCGTCTTTGCGAAACATAGTCATAAACTCTCTTTCAGAAGAGTAGTTTTCCTCGTCCACAATTACAGTATCGTCGTCCTTGCACGCAATAGTCATGAGGGGCAACAAAAGCAATAGTATATATTTAAATTTATTTTTCATACGATGTATTTTTACAAGGTGATTTTATCGAGTAAAGCCATAATAGTTTTTATACACTCCGGCACTACGTTGGATAGCAGCATTAGGATAAGGCAAAATATAGCGTACTACAGGCAGGTTGTTGGTGCCGCTGATGTGTGTTTCGGTGCCATTGTTTATGATATAAACACTACCTCTGCGGTCGCCTCTCATGAATCCGTAGAACGAGAATAGACATTGATCTTTAGGGCAACCATCATTTTCGTTCCACCATTGGTAGAATTGAGCAGTACTCCATCCTGTGCCAGGATATTGTGCAGCCTTATACTGATTGTATAGGTTTAACACATTCAATGTAGTGTTAGGATAAATATCTACATTAGCCGGATTATCGGCAATTTGATAATAGATATCATAAGGAAGATCCAACTCTAGGTATCCTGGTTTGCCATCATACTCTTCAACAGCTGCAATATAATCGGAAGTACCTGCTGCATTTTCGGCTACCGAGTAGTAGCGTAGGAAGCTGTAGTAAAGCACTTCGCTATAAAGGTTGTTGCGCACTAGGTCTTTCCAACGCATGTTTTCGCCGGCAAATTCCCATTTACGTTCGTCGAGAATAGCTTTCAAGAAGTCTTCTTTGTTGCCAGCTACAGATGCTACATAAGTGCTTACATCGCCGCTATTGGCAAAAGCACGAGCACGCACCATGCGCAATGCTTCTTTGGCTGCTTCACCGTTAGGGCCCGATGCTCCGTTTTCCAATTCGTTGGTAGCTTCGGCAAACATCAACAATACATCAGCATAGCGCATGTATGGGAAGTTGATACCTGTTTCGCCTTCGCTATCTGCACCCAGTGTGTTGCCACTGTTTGCCCAAAACTTAGACCACTTGTTGTTGTACACCGTATAGTCGGTAAGGATAACAGGTGTGCCATCGTATTGATAATACCACATACCGCTGGTGAAGTCGCGACGAAGATCTTCTTCATCGAACGAGTAGCGATAGAATGCACTCAAGCGAGCACCACCATCACTCTTACCCCAGATATTGATACCTGTAGTAGAACCTTCGTAGTTTTCGCCTTTAGGGCCATGGATATATCCTACTCTACCTGTTGATTTTTTAGCAAAAGGAATTTCGAAGATAGGGTCGTCATTGTTTACCACAATGTAGTTGCATTGATTGATAAACACCTGATTGTATGGCAAGTTTAAAGCATGAGTGCCAGATGAGATAACAGAGTCGCAATAAGCTTGAGCCACTTTGTAGTAATCAAGATAATCGGTAGGGCGTCTCATCACACCATAGCTAGTATTGCTGTTTTCGTCGGGACGAAGCGAGTAGCCACCATAAGCAAGCGACATACGAGCTATCAAAGCCCAGCAAAACTCTTTGGAAGCACGTTCTACACCTTCGCTCAAGTCTCTAGCAAAAGTCATATAAGGAGCTACTCCCTCTAGGTCGGCAATAAGTGTTTTGTGTATCTCTTCGCGGTTTACTACGGGCATCACAAAGTCGCTAAGCTCGTAGGTTGGAGTAAACGAGAAAGGAATGTCACCAAACATCACCACCATATCGTGATAGACCATAGCGCGCAATGCCTTTGCTTCGCCCAGCTTTTGCATAATTTCACTATCGCCGGTAGAGTACAACTCACTCTTCTCTAGGTTGTAGATAAAGTTGTTAGCATATTCAATGGCTTTGTAGGCAGCTACCCAGTAGTTATTGATATCACTACCCATACTGTTACAATCGAATCGGCGGTAACCATTGTCGGTAGGCATTTCGTTGGATGAGATATTCATCTCTACATCGCTATTCAAGCAGAATGTGCTAAGATAAGCACTACCATAAAGGTTGTTGACCAACAGTTGGGCATACACCCCATTGAGCGCACGGTTTATTTCTGTTTTATCGCTGAAGACATAGTCATTATCATATTTTGATGGAGCATCTACATCTAAGTAGTCGTTGCACGCAGAGAAGCCTACCGCCACCAAACCAGCTATTATTATATTTTTAATTTTCATATATTTTCTGTTTTAGGTATTAGAAAGTAATGTTAGCTCCGAAGATGAAACTGCGGCTACGTGGATAACGGTTGTAGTCCATACCGCAAGTCAAACCTGTTTGCACGTCTACTTCAGGGTCGTAGCCCGAGTAGTTGGTGATGATAAACAAGTTGGTAGCACTTACATAAAATCTAAGACGTGAGATACCTGCTTTTCTTGTCATAGGCTGTGGCAGCGTATAACCGATAGTTAAGTCTTGACAACGCAAGAACGAACCATCTTCGATGAAGTAAGAGTGTGTCACCTTATTAGTTACATCGGTTGGGTTCCAGATAGTAGCATTGGCATTCAAGTCGCTATATAGTTCTACAGAGTTATCAAGGTATGTATTTTTGTACATACACTCGCCATCATCGCGAGTATATCTCCAACGATTATCAGCAAATTTAGAAAGCACGTTGTAGAAGTTATTCTTGTTGCCTTCTGATGAAGATAGCTGATAAGCAGTTGCATTGTTTACATCAAAGTCTACCATGTAGTTGAAGTTCACATTAAAATCGAAACCTTTCCACTGGCCATTAAATCCGAAACCACCTTGGAATTTAGGATTGGTGTTACCAATCACTGTGCGGTCGTTTTCGTCAATCACACCATCGCCATTCAAATCTTTAAACTTAATCTTGCCAGGTAGCGTAGCATCGCCCGAGTTGCTGGTGTTTAATACATTATTAATAACAGTACCTTCTTTGGGCACAGCTAGTAGATTTTGTGCTGGGTCAAAATCGAACTCATCCATCGAGTACAAACCATCGTAGATGAAACCGTAAATCAAACCTACTTGATCGCCTACTTTCAAGCAATAGTCATTGTAGCTCGATTTCCAACGGCTGTTTTGATTCCAGATTACATCGTCGGTATCGTTTAGCTTGTCTACCTTCATCTTATTGAAACCTAGAGTAGCAGTAGCGCTCAACACATAGTCTTTGCCACGAAGGATGTCGCCACTGATAGTAAGCTCAATACCCTTATTGGTTACTTGACCGATGTTTTGCATCTGTGTAGTATAACCCGTAGTGGTAGGAATCTCTGATTTGTAAAGCAAATCTTTTGTAGTATTCCAATAGAATTCAGGAGTAATAGTAAGGCGATCGCCAAACAAACCTAAATCGAATGCGGCATTGCGAGTAAGGGTAGTTTCCCATTTGATACGTGTATTAGGAAATGTATTGCCACTTGCATTACCATACCATTGGTCACCGTTTTCAATGTTTTCGCCAAAGCCCGGGCCACCTATAGTATTTACAGCATATAAGTAGCGCCACATATCATCATCAATACTATTGTTACCGGCTTTACCAATAGAAGCACGAATCTTCAAGTTGCTGATGATGTCGTTGTTTCTTAAGAACTCTTCTCTAGTTACCACCCAAGCACCCGATACAGAAGGGAAGTATCCCCATTGCTTGCCCGGAGAAAGCTTGGTAGAACCATCGGCACGGAATGTACCAGAAATCAAATACTTAGAATCGTAGTTGTAATTGGCTTGTGCAAAGAACGAAAGCATACGATCTGAAGTAGATTTAAAAGAGGTAGACTTCCAAGGAGTACCAAGTCCCATATTGTCTATCGCCTTTTCAGAGGTAATGTTGCGAGGGAAGTATCTATTGGTTTGAGATTGATCTTTATACTGTCTGCTTTGAAGCTCTTGGCCCAACAAGAAAGACATATTGTTTAGTTGATTGAACGTAAAACCATAGTTGGCCGTATTGGTCCAAGTATATTTCTCATTTTTTCTATTTTCAATAGTAGCTACAGGTAATTTATTGTTTGATTGTCCTGTTTCTGTCAAAGCACCATAAAAACGATTATCATCTCTAAAAGACATCTGATAGGCTATATCACTACGCAAAGACATCCCCTTGATAGGTTTCCACTCCAAGCTAGCTTGATTGGTATAAGTATACTGATGTTTCACGCGAGTATTTTGATTGATATCACTCTTTGGGTTAGAATATTCAAATACTGCTTCATCATCTGGATCTACCGTAGCAGGATCCCAGAAAGCGAATTCGCGCAAACCATTGGTTGGGCGATAGCGAAGTACATCAATCACACCACCACTACCAATGTTGTCACCACCTGCACCATTGTCGCGACGATAGTTCATACGAGGGTTGATAGTCAGTGTTAAGTTTTTGTAAAGCTCAATATTCATCTTAATATTGATATTTGTGCGGCGCACACCCGAACCCATGATAATACCTTGATCATCAGAATTGGTGATAGAGGCGTAGAAACGGAACTTATCAGTACCACCACCAATAGTGGCATTCACTGAATAGTTAAGTGGATTCTCACCCATCACCTCATCTTGCCAATCGTGAGTAGTAGCACGTTTGTAGATATCTAAATCGAGAGGGTTACCAAAGTTGGCACGGAAGTATTTCGCATTCGAACTACGGTTACCATTGGCAGCTGCCCAGTCGTATTGATATCTTGCAAAGTCGTAAGCGTCCATCAAATCGAGCTTTTTAGATAGGTGGCTGTAAGACATCTGTGCATTGACAGCTACTTGCACCTTGCCTTGCTGAGCCGATTTGGTAGTTACAATTACTACCCCATTACCCCCTTTAGCACCATAGATAGCAGTAAGTGATGCATCTTTCAATACATCGATAGAAGCGATATCAGTAGGAGGAATATCATTGATATTGTCCGCTTGGAAACCATCAACAATATAAAGAGGTTCGTTGCTTTGAGTAACTGATGTACCCCCACGCACGCGTATATTAATATCTGCACCCGGAGCACCATCAACAGTTGTCACCTGCACACCGGCAATCTTACCTTGCAGTGCCACAGCAGCCGAACTCACCGGCACAGCAGCCAGCTTAGCTCCCGAAATAGATCCTACCGAGCCGGTAAGGTCTTTTCTAGCTCTACTACCATAACCGATAACTACCACCTCATCGAGTGCAGTATTATCATCTCTCAAAACGATTTTCATTGATTTCCCCGGAGTAGCCGTTAGCTCTTGTGTTTCCATACCGATGTATGATATCACAATAGTGCGCCCACTACCAGTT
>CAMTOV010000080.1 GCA_947074235.1 uncultured Bacteroides sp.
AAAAGCCTCTCCTGTGTTATGCAGTGAGAGGCTTTTGTTTATAGTTTGGTACGAAAAATCGAAGAACTTAGTGCGAATAATCCACTGCATGCATGGATGCAGTAAAACTGCATGGCTTCTGCAGTACTACTGCATCAGCTCTGCAGTAGTGCTGTATCAGTGCTGCAGTGATGCTGCAGATAAGGCAGAGTTTGTTGCTGCTACCCACATATCAGCCATTCGCTTATGACCAGCCGGTGTAGGGTGAATTCCATCCCAAATCCAGTAAGTATCTTTAGAAGTAGGTTGTTCCTTTAATAGCTGTGTAAACAGTTCATTAAAAGGAACATAAATGGCTTGATAATCCTTCGCAATCTGTTTGGTGATGGCATCGCATTGAGCAATCATCGCTTTGCGTATCATGAAATTATCGCTTTTGCGCATATTGCCGGTGTTGGCCACAAAAGGAGCGCAGATTATTAGCTTTAAATCTGGGTTCTGGTTGCGAGCTTCACTCAATAGTTGACGGTAAGTAGCTTCCCACTTGTCAAAGTCAAATGATGCATCATCTTGATTCTTATCCAAAAATTGCGATACATCATTCGTTCCTATCAATATCGACAACACATCGGGGTTGATTTCCAACACATCTTTTTGCCACCGAGTCTGCAAATCGGCCAATGTGTTGCCGCTGATACCCCGATTGAAGAACTCATATTCCTGTTCGGGATAGTTGCCTTGATAGTGGGCGGCGCACAGATACATGTATCCACTGCCGTAGATATGATTCATATCCCAGTGCGAACGTTCGTCGGATGGCGTGGGCATGCCGCAACTGTTGCCCCAGTTACCATCGGTGATAGAGTCGCCAATAAACAACACTTTGGTTTGTGCTTGCATAATGGTGATTGATATCACTATAAACAGTGTAAGGAAAGTATATTTTTTCATGTGTCGATTGATTAATTAATTTGCTTGTGGAAACCAGACTTTCATCTTGTCTACACCTCTGTTTGCCCATGAGTAGTAAGGTATAAAGGTATAGCTATTGCCATTGTCCTTTAACTCAATGCTGTTGATGTCTCCCAGCATTTCGGTTTGACGAATTACTTGGTAGTTATCGTTGTTATTTAATCTGATATTATCAAAATCAGTAGGGTTATCTATCATCTCGGCACAATATACAAATGGCCCATACTCCAATGCTATTTGGTTTTGTAGGTTTTCTACCTTTGTGTCGGCCACTACTTGTCGCACATGCATCGGGAAATCCAATTCTATTTGGTCGCCTTTCTTCCATTTACGCTTGATGTCGATATATCCATTGTTTACATCGGGTGTGATGGTTTCACCATTGATGGCAACGGTGTAGTTGATAGGCTTTTCATCGACATAATGGTAAAGCGCGCTTGGCACAATGTCGCTATTTACCCATCCCGGTACTCGTACCTTCATGGTAAACTCTGACGGTTGTGCAGGCGATACTTCAATATTTATTTTTCCATCCATCGGGTAATTAGTAGTCTGGCTGATTTGTACCTCTTTATCATTCAACTTCAGACTGGCTTCATTGCCCATAAATAGGTTCACATAGAGGTCTTTGCCTTCGGTGGCATAAATTAAACTAGGCACGTATGGAATAAAACGAATTAAGTTGGTAGGGCAGCACGAACAGTCGAACCACTCTTCGCGTGTGCACGAGCCTTTATTGAACTCGAACTTACCATCCGATTCCAGTGGGTTGGGGTAGAAGAAATGAGTGCCATCTAGCGAAATGCCGGCTATTACTCCATTATAGAGCGTGCGTTCCAGTAGGTCGAAATACTTAGCATCTCCTGTCATTCTAAACAGTCGCTCATTCCAATATACACTACCAATGGCAGCACAAGTTTCGCTATAAGCTGTGAGGTTGGGCAGTTCGTAGTTGTCGCCAAACTCCTCCATGTGATGGCGTGCACCGATACCGCCTGTAAGATACATCTTCTTATCCGTCATGTTATCCCACAATGTATTTACTGCATTTACATAATCAGAATCGTTGTACATCACAGCTATATCCGTCATGCCTGCATACATATATACCGCACGCACCGCATGTCCCACCGCTTCATTTTGTTGTAATACCGGTTTATGATCTTGTATGTTGGTTGCTCCCCATATATTGCGAGTAGATGTATCGCCACGCAAGTCAAGAAACTTTTTGGATAGCTTCAGATAATCTTCTTTGCCAGTGATGTTGTATAGCTTTATTAATCCCGTCTCCACAATTTGATGTCCGGGCACAGCGTTCATGCCGTTATCCCCAAATACTTCAACCAATAGGTCAGCGTTCTTTAGAGCAATGTTCAGCAAATTATCCTTGCCCGTAGCCCAATGATAAGCAGAAGCCGCTTCGAATAGATGACCACTATTGTATAATTCATGACTAATTTCTAGATGATCCCATCGTGGCCCACCCGGAACCCATTCGGACGTAGGATTCATGGGGTCGATAGTTCGCCAAGTGGTGAGATAACCATCGGGTTCTTGTCCTAATGCAATAATTGAGATGATAGAGTCACTATATTTCTCCAAAGCAGGATTGGGGTTGTTGACTAGTGAGTAGGCCACGCCTTCCAATATCTTGTATACATCCGTATCATCAAATGGCATTGTTCCCCTTACTTTTCCTTCACCACCATTCATCACTCGATGGGCTGTTTGGAAGTTCTCAATTCGTCCCTCAGTATTGCATTTATCAAAGGCATGTGATATCACCGTATTTTGAATTAACTGGATGCGTGGTAGCCAGAAACTATCGGTTAGCTTCACTTGACTAAGCTTTACATCTTGAATGGGGTAGGTAGAGTAAGTGCTGTTTTCTTTGGTTGAATGACAACCAGCAGCTAGTAAAATTAAGAGTAATGCGAGTAGATTTCTCATATATACCTGAGTTTTTCGTTGATTAGATGATAGCAAATGTATTCAAATTCAACGATTTTATACAAATTGAGCGAAATAATTAGTGTAAAATTTACAAATTATACCCATGTTCTTATCAAACAATCGTTAATGCCAACGTTTGCGTCGATATATCTACTTAATTAAGCTAAAATTAAACCCGCTCTATTTCTTCATCCATTATATTTGTAGGGTAATAGATTTTAAGGTATAACCAATTAAGATAATTATGATTAAGAGTAAAAAGATGTCTAGAGTGAATGTTTTTGTGGGTAGCCCTTGGGAAGCTGCAAGCGTAAAATCTCTTTTGAATGATGCTTATATTCAAGTCGATTCAGAAGACAATAAGCATGGTATTCTCTTGTCAGTACCAAGTGAATATTATTCTGCTGCTATTCGTATTATTGGCGACAGAATTTAATTTTCAGTAGGACTTTATTGAATTCGGGGGTTATAAATCATTTAAGTGGTTTTTAACCCCCGAATTCTATTGTAAACTGTATTTGAAACAATGTGAATTTTAGCACTTTGAGCCATTGTATGAAGATATAAAATAAGTAGGTCTATTTTTGGTCTCATTAAAAATCCGACCTAAATATTCTCCTATTATACCTAGAAACAACAATTGAATACCTCCCACAAATAGAATCACAGCCATTAATGAAGGATATCCTTCAACTGGATCACCATAAAGCATTGCTTTAATAACAATGAAAATCATATAACAAAAAGAGAGCATTGAAATGATTACACCAATTAATGTAGCTACTCTTAATGGTATTACAGTGAATGAAGTAATACCGTCTATAGCTAGCCCTATAAGTTTTAGATAATTCCATTTTGTTGTACCTGCAATACGGGCATCTCTATCAAAGAGTATTTCTTTTTTCTTAAAACCAATCCATGAATACATTCCTTTTGTATACCGTTGTGACTCTCTTAGTTTTTTCAAAGCCTCAATACCTTGTCTATCAATCAGCCGGAAATCTCCTGTGTCAATCTGAATAGGTATGCGAGTAGTTTTCTGTAATAGTTTGTAGTATACATTTGAAGTCCATTTTTTTAAGAAGGATTCACCACTTCTAGAACGTCTTTTAGCGTACACATCAATATATCCTTCTTCCCAGTATTTTATCATCTCTGGTATTAATGTTGGTGGATCTTGTAAATCTGCATCTAAAATAATCATACAATCACCTGAAACATAATCAAAACCAGCTAACATGGCTACTTCTTTTCCAAAGTTACGAGATAAATCAACATAATTAACTCGTGAATCGTTTTGCCGTAGCTTTTCAATTAAACTCAATGTATCATCCTTACTACCATCGTTGACAAATAGAAACTCCCACTCATATTGTGGCAGTGACTTTGTAACCTCTATTAATTTAGTATATAGAAAAGGAATTGATTCCTGTTCATTGTAAGCTGGTATTAATATTGATATTTCTTTCATGTGGAGTCTTTTTTTTATGATTTGAGCTGATAAACAAAGCGTATTGCACAAAATGAAAATAAAATAGAAATAATAATTGTAGGTATGTATGCTATGGAATTATTGAAATCAAATACATCAATAAATAGATGCATTAGGCCTAAGCGAACAATGAAGCAATTAATAAGATGAACAACTATAACACCTATTGCATTTAAAAGTGTTGGTTTGGAAGAAAATGTCCAGTATGTAGTGAGGATATAATTTAAACAGAGACTTATAAGGTATCCCATTATAATGGACTTAGTATAGCCCAATGAATTACAGAATAAATAATATATTGAAGCATCAAGCAGAGTACAAATTCCACCTACAATACAAAAACGTATAAATTGTTTGTTTTGCTTTATTGTTTTATAAATATAATGCTTCATATTAATGCTTGCGGCCATAGATATTTCTTTTTAATAAAACGTCTAAATTGCTTATTTCTATCTTATCAGTAGGTGATAATATGTCATTTCTGCGGTAAAGTTTGTATGAAGTATGAGGTAAAGAGTCTGAAGAAACGTGATAGCAAAGAGTATAGTTCGGCTCTAATAATTTAATGGTCATCGAATCTTCAACTGGCGTGTGAGTAATAATAAAATCAGCTGCATTATTTCTTATTGTAGTTATTTGTTCTTCAATCATTTCAGGGGTTGCTCCATTTTGTTTTGCCCAATATTTACATGCGGGTAAAGAATTTAATGATATACCAATTCCAATTTCATGATGAAGGTTAAGAATTCTAGGCCTTTCTACAGAAGACATTTGATGTGTCATTTCATAAAAAAGATTTTTATGAGATCTGAAAAAAAATATAGGGTATAACCTATATATGTTTAAACATAATAATAATACACAAATTCCACACCATTCCACTAAAAGCCACTTAATATCTTTGCTGGATATTTTATTTGCAATATATTGAAATAGAACTACAATTGTAAAAATAGATAAGCCTAAGCATGCATTAGTATAGTAAAACCAATAATTATGCTTAATTGCTATAGCCCAAAACCAAAATGTAAATAATAATGGAAACCATTTAAATTCTTTATTTTTGATACAAAATATAATGCAACCTATGAAGTTAATTAATCCAATAATTAAAGTATTTTTATTTGATACGGTGTGTAATAAATCTAATTTATATTCAGTGAAAATATTATTGGTTGAAACATTTACAGTTTGCAACGTTGCAAAGAAATATTCATTAACGAAATCATTAAGATTACCCAAATGAATAAAATAAATAATGAAAGGAATTGTTATTACTGAAACCCCCAATATGCCTCCAAGTAAAATATACCCTAAAGATTTTTTATTATTTGTAAAAGCGAGCCAAATAATGGGTAGTGCAAAAATGGCAAGCATGGCGGCAATAGTGAATTTAATCATTAAACAACCTGCGAATCCGATTCCTAACACAAAAGAAGTTCTTAGTACTTCATTTGTTGTAATTTTATGAAAAAATAAACGTAATGTGAAATATAAACTTGAAGCGATAAATATTTGGCAAATATCTTCTGATCGCGTCTCATTATAAAGAAGAGAAAAGTGAGCTAATGCCATTAAAAAAGAAGCGGAAAGTGATATTTTATTATTGTTGAAAAAAATATTGGCAATTTTATAATAAAAAAAGAAAGTAAAAGTATATAATATAACAGAAACCCAAAATACACCGATATAGGTAGTATTAGAAATTAAATATCCTATTCCATAGATTAGCCATAATAAAGGACCTTTAGAATCAGAAAAATCGACATAAGGTATCATGCCATTCATCCAAGCTTTACCTGCCATAAAAAACCAAGCTGAATCACATCTACCATACAAATCGTATAGATATGAATCTTGTGAAACAAGAAACATAATTGAAAAAACAAACAAAGATAAGATAAGGAAAGCTTTTAAATCGCTATTATTTTTTATTTGTTTGAGCAAAGAGGTATTTGACATCGTTATTTGAGTTTTGTTTTCGATAAATGTGCTGCAAAGATAATAAATGTTTATTAACTATTTGTCTTCTTCCTTGTAAATCAATTAGCATAATGAAAAAACAGGAGCCAAAAACCAACTAATTAGCTTTTGACTCCCACAATTTGTTAGTAAAGGAATGTTATCCTCAATCTACATAACCACCTTAAAACTAACCGCACTACCACTTTGACTATCACCCGCTACCCACAGATTAAATTCTCCGGGTTCTACTCCATATTTCATATCTACATTCCAAAAAGCGAGTTCGCTAATGGGCAGTTCAAATCGCAATGTTCTCTTTTCGCCCGCTTTGAGCGGCACACGCATAAAACGTTTCAACTCTTTCACAGGACGTGTTACCGATCCTACTTTATCTTGAATATACAATAGAGCCATTTCGGTGGTCTAAAGGATAGGAGATGCATTATTTGAAGGTTGAATACTAATTAAATATATACTTAACTAGAGCCTAAATTTTATAATTAATTTGTGATATTTGCCAGCTTTTGATAATTTTACCTTTTATTTGTGACAACTTATAATAAGTATCTAATAACATCAAACACTAGTTTTTCATTATAATAAAATCTGCACAACATGAACAAAATTAAAAAAGAAAGATTAATAACATTCGATTTATTAAAGTTCTTTGCAATATTTCTAGTATTATGGGGACACTGTATTCAATATTTTTTATCTAGTCAATATTATGAAGAACCAATCTATAGATATATATATGCCTTTCATATGCCTTTATTTATGATGATTGCTGGCTACTTCTCATCATCTTCGTTAAGAAATAGTTTTCCAGAATTGATTAAAAAGAAATCAATACAACTGCTACTACCATGTATAACTTGGGGTATTTTACTATGGGGCATGTCTACTGCAGCAAAAATAATAAACAATGAATCTAGCTCCGCATCATCTACTGATATAATTTTAAGTTTTTATTATACTTTAAAATTTAATCTATGGTTTCTTAAAAGCCTATTTATATGTTTTGTATTATTTTTTCCTCTTAAATTTTGTACTAATGTTTATTATATTCTAGTATATCTAATGATATCATTAGTATTGAGCCAATATATTCTTGAGTATTCTGTATATTTAATGTATCCCTCTTTTGTCTGTGGTTACTTACTTTATGAATATAGAGAACTTATTTATGCTAATATATATAGACTTTTAATACCAACAGGAATATTGTTTTTAGTTATGATTCTCTTCTGGGATGAATCATTTTGGACAGGAAATGATCATTTACTGTTTAGAAGAGTATTTCGACTCATTTTAGGTAATTCCGGCGCAGTGGCACTAATACTATCATTCAATCTTTTATTTAAGAATGGCTCCAATTCGCGATTTATTAATAAGTGTTCTGAGTTAGGACAATTTACTCTTGGTATCTATATAATACAATCTATATTGCTTGAGTTTATAATGGCAAGATTTATTAAGATGGATAGATTAGATTTTATAACCTTTAATTTTGTAGTTGCACCCTTAATTTCTATATTTATGTTCTATGTTTGTATTCAAATAATTCATCTTATAAGAAGAAGTAAACATTTGAAGTTTGTTCTTTTGGGTGAACGATTATAATAACTCTAAATAGATTAAATGTTATTTTTTAAATTTATGTTTATTGTAAATCTTTCATCTGAAAAACCTTTAGTTCAATAGAATAGTAGGAGCCAAAAACCAACTAATTAGCTTTTGACTCCCACACTTTGTTAGTAAAGGAATGTTATCCTCAATCTACAAAACTACCTTAAAACTAACCGAACTACCACTTTGACTATCACCCGCTACCCACAGATTAAATTCTCCGGGTTCTACTCCATATTTCATATCTACATTCCAAAAAGCGAGTTCGCTAATGGGCAGTTCAAATCGCAATGTTCTCTTTTCGCCCGCTTTGAGCGGCACACGCATAAAACGTTTCAATTCTTTCACAGGGCGAGTCACCGATCCTACTTTATCTTGAACATACAATTGAGCTACCTCGGTTGCATCATAGTTGCCTGTGTTTTCAATTTCAAACTCAACAGTAAGCACATCTTTCTCTTTCAGTTCGGTAGCCGAAAGAACAGGAGCGCCGTAATGGAAGGTGGTATACGACAAACCATAACCAAATGGATAGAGTGGATCGAAACCGGCATCGAGATAGAAAGAGGTACAACCAAGAGAGGTCTGTCCTGCTTCAACAGGGATGTTGTGTAGCAATACTTCGGTGCGATTGGCAGGGCGACCGGTGGTGTTGTGAGAGTAATAAACGGGTATCTGACCTACCACTTTAGGGAATGTCATCGGTGTTTTACCACTTGGGACAGCTTCGCCCCACAATATTTCGGCCAATGCCGGGCCACCCATGGTGCCGGGATGGAAGGAGTAGAGAACGGCATCCGATTGCTCAACCTCTTTTTCGATGGTTAATGGGCGACCGGCCATCACAACGGTAACTAATGGTTTGCCCGTTTTGCTTAACGCTTCTAACAGTTCGCTTTGTTTGCCTTGCAAGTTAAGGTCTGCTAAGCAATGGGCCTCTCCCGATAGGATAGACTCTTCGCCCACAAAGGCTAAGATCACATCTGCTTTGCTAGCTGCTGCAACAGCTTTGGCAATGCCTTGCGTGTTGTTGTCGCGACTATAAGCGAGTCCCGATTCATAGATTATATGAACACTACTTCCTACTAATTCTTTGATGGCGACCAATGGTGTTTGAGTATGCTCTTTCTCGCCATCGAATATCCAAGTACCTAACTGTTCGTAAGGTGCATCGGCCATAGGGCCAACTACGGCTACGGTCTTTACACTCGACTTGATAGGCAATGTTTGCTTTTCGTTCTTGAGCAAAATAACAGATTCGATGGCTGCTTGCTTGGCTGCTGCTAGGTGTGATGGTTCGTAAAATATGCAAGGCGCTTTTTCGTCTACATAGGGGTTATCGAATAATCCTAACATAAACTTAATACGTAAGATATCGCGCACGGCTTCATCGATGGTGCTCTCTTTCACCTTGTATTGCTGGATAAGCTGTGGTGTCTCTTTAAAATAAGTGCCACTCACCATCTCCATGTCTACTCCGGCATTGATGGCTTTCATTGCCGCTTCGGCAGCATCGGCAGCAAAGCCATGCGATATCATTTCGGATACCGATGCCCAGTCGCTTACTACAAAGCCTTTGAATCCCCACTCCTTGCGTAGCACATCTTTTAATACAAAACTATTGCCTGTAGAAGGCACACCATCGTTGTCGTTGAACGAAGTCATAAATGTAGCCGATCCCGCTTTGGCAGCTGCTTCAAACGGTGGTAAGAATACATTGCGCAATTGGCGCTCAGAGATATAAGTGGAGTTATAATCTCGTCCACCTTCTACTGCTCCATAACCCACAAAGTGCTTGGCGCAAGCGGCTATCGAACTGGGATTGTTCAATGAATCGCCTTGATAACCTTTTACCGATGCTACACCCATTACTGAGGTGAGGTAGGTGTCTTCGCCAAATCCTTCGGCAATACGTCCCCAGCGTGGGTCGCGAGAGATATCTATCATCGGCGCAAATGTCCAACGGATGCCTACTGATGAGGCTTCTATGGCTGCAATGCGTGCGCCAATTTCTACAATATCGGGGTTGAACGATGCAGCTTGACCGAGAGGAATAGGGAAGATAGTTTTAAACCCATGAATCACGTCGCGTGCCATCATCAACGGAATACCCATGCGTGACTCTTCCATGGCAACTCGTTGCAAGGCATTGATTCTAACCGGATCTATCTCGTTTAATATAGAACCTACTTCGCCCTTTTTTATTAGGTTACTCAAATCTTCTATGTTGGGATAAGAGGTGATTTGGTTCATCTGACCAAGTTTCTCTTCCAAAGTCATTTTGCGAATTAGTGCTTCTATTTTTTTCTCAATCACTTCATTCTCTTTATTGGGCTTATCGCCTTGCACACAGCCTACAAAAGCTACCGAGACAATAAGAAGTATAATGTTAATTACCTTATTCATCATGATTTATTTATTAGGATAGCAATGCTTGTTTGCATCGCAAAGGTTTGTTACTATTTCTTTTTTTGGAATACACGTACATAATCTATTTGATAGGTAGCAGGAAGAGCCGATTCGTCTACACCCTGAGCACCACCCCAGTCTCCACCCCAAGCTAAGTTTAGCTTTAAGTAGAAAGCGGCATTGAAAGGCCATGTGTCTTTATTTCCTTTTTTGTCATTTTCGAAATAAAATAGCTGCTTGCCATCTATAAATGTCTTAATATAGTCTTCGGTCCACTCTAGGGCATATACATGAAACTCGGTTTGCGCGGTAGGCACGTAGGTTTCTTTGGTCTTTTGTGTGCCGATGCTATGGTTGTAACTAGTGGTATGGATAGATGATGATACATAGTTGGGGTTGTATCCTACTTCTTCCATGATATCAATCTCGCCATCGGCAGGCCAAGCGGTGAAGTTGGCTGGCATCATCCAGAAAGCGGGCCATGTGCCTTTGCC
>CAMTOV010000081.1 GCA_947074235.1 uncultured Bacteroides sp.
AATTAAATACAAACACAAAATTTCATTCTATGTATACTTTAAAAGTGTTTCCTCAACGGTTGTATTTCAAGCAACCGGCAGGAACATCAAGAGGTACTTATACAACAAGGGATGTTTGGTATATTCATCTTACATCAAAAGAGTTCCCAGGTAGAGTGGGCATTGGAGAATGTGCCCCACTACCCAATTTAAGTACCGAATTAACGGCAAACTATCATGTTTTATTAGAACAGATTTGCAATGAAGTAGCGTATCGAGGACATATTGATAAAAACTGGCTACAAGCTTATCCTTCTATTTTATTTGGATTAGAAACAGCGTTCAAACATTTCAAAAACAACAGTTATAGATTGTTTGATACCCCTTTCTCGAAAGGGAAAAAAGGAATAGCAACCAATGGCTTGATATGGATGAACAGTCAAGAACAAATGATACAACAGATAGATGATAAGATTGATCATGGTTTTCGCTGTATAAAAATAAAAATTGGGGCTATTAACTTTGAAGAAGAGTTAAGCTTATTAAAACATATCCGCAGCAAATATTCGGCTCAACAAATACAAATAAGAGTTGATGCTAATGGAGCTTTTAAACCAGAGGAGGCTTTGAAAAAGTTGAAGCAACTAGCTGAATTTGATATTCACTCTATTGAACAACCAATTGCCGCCAAGCAATGGGCGGCCATGTCTAAATTGATAGCCAAATCACCAATTCCCATTGCCCTGGATGAAGAGTTGATTGGAGTAAATGAGCTTTATCTTAAACAAACAGTGTTAGATGCTTTAAAACCAGCATATATAATTCTTAAACCATCATTGCATGGTGGTTTTTCTGGTTGTGACGAGTGGATTGAAGAGGCTAAAAGCAGAAATATTGGTTGGTGGGCCACATCGGCATTAGAATCTAATATCGGGTTGAATGCCATAGCACAATGGACTGCAAGTCATCACAATACACTTCCTCAAGGATTAGGAACGGGGGGCTTATTTATTAATAATATGCAAATGCCCCTTACTATGAGTAAATCAAATCTATGGTATAAGGAATAATCTGGAAATAGAGAAATGCAAACTGTACGAAACAAACAAGTATTGACTTTAAATGGAAGACTTTGTACTACCGATTCATTATTGAAACAAATTGAAAATGAATCGGCAGTTAACAAAGCTTTTTTGCAAGAACTTTATGATTTTCTTGTATGCTGGTTCGACAGTTCGGAAACTTTAGCTATTAATACATCGGGATCTACAGGTACACCTAAACCTATCATCGTAAGGAAACAAAACATGATAGAGAGCGCGCGAATGACTTGTGAGTTTTTACAACTTAAACCAGGCAATATTGCTTTCTTATGTATGCCTTTGCAGTATATAGCAGGCAAAATGATGATAGTACGAGCACTTGTTGCCCAACTTGACTTACGATGGCAAGTTCCAAGTGGCAATCCGCTTACTGATGTTGATTATCATATACATTTTGCGGCAATGGTTCCTTCGCAAGTCTACAATGTATTAAAAGATGAAAAAAGCAAAGGTAAACTTCTGCTAATTGAGAACTTGATTATTGGCGGTGGAGCTATCAGTCCAGAATTGGAAAAAGATTTGCACAATCTGCCGGGTAAAATTTATTCGACTTATGGAATGACAGAAACTCTTTCACACATAGCGTTGAGAAAAATAAACGAACCCCATGCACAAGCATATTATCAACCTTTTCCATCGGTAGAATTATCATTGGACAACGATTCGACTCTTATTATCAATGCACCACTAATATGCGACGTTACATTAAAAACAAATGATGTTGCACATATTCATGTTGATGGGAGCTTCCAAATCTTAGGAAGAAAAGATAATATTATTAATTGCGGTGGGATAAAGATACAAATTGAAGAAATAGAAAAGCAACTTACACAACTGACTAAATCGGCCTTTTGCATAACCTCTGTGCCAAGTAGCAAATGGGGGGAAGAAATAGTTCTATTTATTGAAGATACAGAAAATGAAATTATGGTTGATAGAAAGTTGATATCTACTCTACCAAAATATTGGCAACCACATTATATTCATGTGGTTAATCACATTCCTTTAACAGAGACTGGAAAGATAAATAGAGCTGCTTGCAGACAATTGGCTATCAGTAAACAAAAAAACGGATTACTTAAAGAATAATAAGTAATCCGTTTTTTAGTTCATTTTGACGATATGTCAAATAGACTATTATTGTTTGCTACTGAAATATTTCAAGAATTGAGTGCGTTCCCACATAGTAATGCCCTCAATATCTTTAGCATTCAATTTTCCTTTAAACTGTTCAACTGAGTCATACCCATTTTTATCCATCCAATCGGCTATAAACTTATTCAATTCGGCAATGTAAGCAGCTGTATTTTCGTAAATAGCGCTACACATTTCAACCGCTGTTGCTCCTGCTAAAATAGATTTGATTACAGCTTGTGGAGTATGTGCTCCCCCTGACACAGCATAGTCTAATTTATCTACCAAAGAAGAGGCTATTGCAACCCAACGTAAAGGAGTTGCCAAATCAGCTTCGTTGCTAAAAATATGACTAGGTACAAAAGACATCTTATCGATATCAATATCTGGTTGGTAAAAGCGATTGAACAACACAACTGCCCCAGCACCATTGGCATATAACTGATCAATCAATGCAATTGGATTAGTGAGATTTGCTCCCAACTTCATGATAACAGGAATATTAGAAACCTTCTTTATATGACGAAGAATATCGATATGACGTTGTTCGAATGAACCATATTTATAATCCTTATCGGTTTGAACTGCTAAAATATTAATCTCTAATGCATCTGCACCAGCTTGTTCTATTTGCTTAGCAAATTCAACCCATTCAGCATCAGTATAGCAGTTAATACTAGCAATGACTGGGATATCACAAAGTTTTTTGCTATCCCTTATCAAATTAAGATATTCTTCCAGTTTATGGGCACGTATATATTCTGCAATATATTCATTCCCTTCTGTATATTCAGAACTCTTCATTTGTTCAGCTTCCATCATAATCTGCTCTTCAAAAAGAGATTTAAGGACAATAGCTCCGGCTCCAGCCTCAGCCAAATTCTTATTTTTATCGGCACTATTTGTCAAGCCCGAACTACTAATAATAATGGGATTCTTTAATGTAAGCCCAGCAAACGTTGTTTTCAAGTTGTTCATAATGTTCTAGTATTTTTATTGATAATTTCTTTCACCAAATATCTTACTACCTATACGCACAAGAGTACTTCCTTGTTCGATAGCAAGCTGATAATCATCAGACATTCCCATAGATAGTTCACAAAAATTTGACGATTGGTCAAACCAATTCTGTTTGACCTCTAAGAATAGTTCATGCAAATAATGAAATTCATTTCTAATTTCCTCAACATCTTCAGTATATGTGGCCATACCCATCAGCCCACATATCTCTATGTTTTTCAATGATTTCCAATCTCCAGCCGTTAGCATCGCCCTGCATTCTTCAGCGTTGAAACCAAATTTAGTATCCTCTTGTGCAATATGAATTTGGAGTAAACACTTAATCACTCGATTGCATTTAGCGGCCTGCTTGTTAACCTCTTCCAATAGCTTAAATGAATCAATGCCATGTATTAGAGTTACAAATGGCGCCATGTATTTTATTTTGTTTGACTGAAGGTGGCCAATAAAATGCCATTGAATGTCTTTGGGAAGCAGTTCATATTTAGTAGACATTTCCTGCACTTTACTCTCCCCAAATATACGTTGTCCTGCGTGATAAGCTTCTGCTATTGCATCTGCAGGATGGTATTTGGATACAGCAACCAACCGAACTCCTTGTGGAAGTTCGGTTAGTATTTGCTTAATATGATCCGCAATATTGTTCATAACAATAAAGCTTTACTATTCGCTAAACTCAGGTTTATCGTTTGGTTCAGAGCTATATGGATAAACATCCATAAGTGGAGTTTCTGATACTAAGCCTATTTGGTAATCGGCCATTGTACCTTTCATGCCTTCATCAAGCTTCTTCACTGCATCGCGCAAATCAGCTGCTTGCACTAATACTTGAGTAGAGGTTTTCTTTTCAGCACCACTCTTTTCATCAAGAGTAACGAAGATAAGTTTGCACTTGAACCAACGGTCAGCACTCTCTTCTTCACTAGAGAATAATTCACTGTAGTTAGCGCGTTTAATGTCTGAAACAGTAAACTCTCCAGAAATAAATGGTTCCATTTCTTCAATAATGCGAGCTTCTGCCTCTGTAAAGCTAAGTGCATCTACCAAATAAGGTTCAGTTACCTTTTTATTCATTCCGTTCTCCATTACCTTCTCATAACGGATTTTGCACTCAAACCAAGTATGCATTGCCATAAAATAATAGTTTAATTTGTTATATTCTTATTTATCTGCATTTTACATTCAAAAACATAAAAGCAGTCTACAAAGATATATGAAAAAATAGAATTCTATTCTTTGGGTATGTTAATTACTTTTAGCTCTTTGCATTTAATTTTCAATACAACGCACACAATATCCAGAGTATTCGGAGTAAGATGCATTTTTTATTTCATTACTATTATAGCTCAACATTACAGCTCTATCTGCTAGTGTTTGATTAGTTGTGCCCATACTCCAATATGCCACATATTGATTATAAAAAGAAAAACCACTTTCGTCCAAACCATCTACATTATTAAACAAGCCTACAGGTGTTGCATTAAATCCTGTTAAGTTGGTAGAATCGTACTCATCGCTATCCCATTGATTGAAAGACTTAAGAACGGAAGACTCGCCTTGCAGGTAATTTCTTAACAAATCCCAATCTTGATAATCAGCAATTCTCCAACCATAAGGAGCTATTTTGCCACTAGTAACAGCAGCTTGGTTATAATAAATATGAGAATTAACTTGAAAGTATCCTGCTGTCTTTTTTGAATAACTAGATGATGTTTTCTTTGTGATTGATGTTCCATCATGATAGAATGTAGCCTTCAAGTCTTCAGCAATCCAATATTGTGAGGCTATTTTTATAACTGGATAATGTAGCAATTCACTACCTCTTAGATCACTCAAGATTCTTTCACCAATAGTGACCTTTACACTTGATGATATTTCAGATTGATTTATAAAACCATATTCATCAAAGTAGATAAATGGAATACTAGCGGCATGACCATATGAGTAATTAAAGCTATTAGTTAGCTTATTCCAACTTATCCTACCACCTAGCAACTGATTTGTTTCTCCCAGTACATGCCACAAAACACCATTTTGCAAATCTGTCACATTGTCTATAATAGGATAAACCACAATTGCTTCACTATTAAAATTATCATTTAGCAGATACTCTTTACAGACTTCAGCTATACATTTTCCATTAGACGAAACTCGATAGATTGTATTCTTTTCAAAATCAAAATCAGAAATCGAGATTCTATCCAATTGCGGTTTTTCTATAGGTACAATCTCTATATCTACACCCTCTTTCCAATCATTGATTTGAGTAATTAAGTTACTAACCCCCATTTTAGGAGAATATAAGATCGTTATCTCATTAGAGCTACCACTATTTAATTTATAATTGTCAGATAATTGAATAACATACGTTTCAGTACCTATTGTAATAGTGATAAAATCAAAATAACCGGAAATAATCTGAGGTGGTAAAATACATTTTTTACCTATCAACTTATTACCATCAATACTCCATACACCATTTGGAATTATAGATCCTCTAGTTGACAAATCAGTAAAATCATCTGAGTCAAAACTATAAATAGCTTCAGTAAAGACATGATGAACCGAAATTATAGGGTTTAAACTTCTCAGTTGCTCCATATCTGTATCATCCACGCATTTAATAATCATAGACAGTTGACTGAATTGGTGTTCAAAGTCTAAAGAAACATTCTTTGTTGTAGGAGCCAAGCCACTGATACTAACCGTCATAAAATCTGATGCATTGTAAGAGATAGAACTACTTTGATCAAGTTCTACTTTTACATTCATCAAGTGTGAATCGAGTTGAATCGCATTTGTTTTATAAGGATAATAACTAATCAAATCGCACTTCTCTTTGCTTGCCGGATAATAAATATTATTAGTCGTTGCAAAACCACTACTTGTACATATTAACTTTTCATTATCTATATAGCGATCTTTATCGAGGGAAGATGAGGAAAGTAGCATATATAATCCTATTGCGGCTTCGTAATCTTTATTATAAACCTGCTTGTGTAAATTAGATGCAATAACCTTAATTGGAATCGTTCCAATTTCATTATGTTCTGTATTCTCTTGCTCTTCATCTCCAGGCAATGTATTAACACAAGAGAGAAAAACAAGAGAAATAAGAACACAAATATAAAAACCAGTTAATTTATATAAGTGATTCACAGAACAATAATATTTTAATTTTTAACTAAGCGAATTGAGTAAGCACATGATTCGTAACAGTTCATATTCCTTATCTCATTCATACCAGCATTCAAAACAAATGCCGACCCATGCACATCAATCCCATTATTATTCATTCTCCAATAAATGCCAAAGTAGTTGGTTGTAACAAAGCTTGTAGGTGTGCCTACACTATAGAAACCACCAAGAGGTAATCCCATAAAGCCAGTTACATTGTTGGGAGCATCAACATTTGCTACAACTCTCCAATTATCCCCTGCTTTCAATTTTGAGGACTCATTACCAACGTAATTTATCAAAACTCTCCACGAATCTTCAGTTGGAATACTCCAACCGTTAGGTGCAAGTTGGCCAGTTGATACAGCATTAAGATTATAATAAAACTCATTATCCTGCTTGAAGTATCCTTCTGTTGTTCTGCTTAGATCAGATGTATTATCTGCTATTTGCAGTCCATCCGTATAAAAAGTTGTTCTTAAATTCTCACGAGTCCAGATTTGTTTCCCAATTTTCACTGTAGGGTATGATATAGATTCAGTTACACGATTATCAATAAGATAATAAGGCTTAGCTATCAGCGCTGAAGAATTATCTAATGGCTCTTCAATATAGTTGCCAAGTTCATCAAGATATAAAATATCAATTGTAGCCTTTTTACCAATTGTATATTCAAATGTGTTTTCTGTATTGCTCCATTGCAATGTTCCGCCATGAATAAAATTAGTTTCATCCAACACATTCAATACCAAGCCATTTAGAGGTGATTGTTCTGAGTAATATACTAGAGCAGCAGCATCAATCAGTTCGTTCGAAAGATATTCTTTACAGATTTTACCCAGTATTACTCCATCATCGTCGCAAATATTATAAACGGAACTGATATCAAAGTTTAGTTTATTTACAGCAATACGATTTTTGCTTAAGTCTTCATTTAAATCTGATTCATATTCAGTTTCATCCATTTCCCAATCAGTTATCTGATGAGTAATACTACTAATACCTATTTTAGAATCGTATTTTAGAATAACATTGTAACAAACTCCACCTTGAAAATTCAGATCTGGAAACTCTGATACAAATGTTCTATCCTTTACTTGCAATACAATTTGACCATTAGTACTATTTTGCGGTATAATTATCACTTTTTTACCTGTCAATCGCATATTATTAGAATCTACATTCCAACTGCCATTAGCAGTAATTCGTTTAGTGGCTGTTAAGTTTGAAATAATATCACTTTCAAGATCATAGTCAGCTTCACAAAACAAATTTCTTATCGATAGACTAGCATTTATAGCTAAATCATCTAAATCATCTTCCAATGTAGGTTGAATAAAAAAATTAACCTTGCTAAAACGGTGCATAAAATTCAAAAGAACTGCATTAGAAGTTGGAGTAACTGACTCCGTTTTTGCAGTAAGGAAGTCTGAAAGACTATAATTTAATGCTATACTTTGATCTGCTTTAACCTGAATAGAAATTAAACTATTTTCGGCTTCAATGCCTGTTTCTTTATATGGATAATAACTAATAAATCTACTTGGCAGTTGCACATCAGGATAAAAATATTGCTCTTCTGAAACGAAAGAAAGTCCATTAAAAACAAAAGGTGCATTATCGATATGACGTTCTCCATTTAAAGTTTCATTCTGATTTAAGACGAAAAGCCCAATAGAATCATTTTCCTCGAACGAGGTTTCATTCATTCTCGTAAGATTTTGCACTTGCAAAATACGAGAAGAAAGACTTATTGGTATTTTTTCTAAGTTAGGCTTGATATTTTCATCAATATCTGTCGAAGGATTTACACACGCTGTGAATAGTAAAACTGATAATGTAGTTTTAAGAAATGTTTTTGTAGAAACAGTTAATTTTGAAGGATTCATGTTTTGTGAATATTTTTTTCGCAAATATAAACAATTTAAAATTTATAAAGCAAATACTAATTAAAACATTTTTCAACAATAATAGATAACTATTTATTACACACACAATATACAACCAAGTCTTACACCCAACACGCACCACACAACACAACTGATTGTCAACAATATAAATCAGTTATTTAGACTAAACTTTTGGAGATATTTATTCAAAACTATTGCATTATTTTTTTCTAAATCTTTAGATGCAAAAAGTAAGGTCACTACCCCTTTACACCTTATTATATTAACAAAGTCCAAAATAACAGTTGAATTTTTTAATTCTTTCTCATATCGCTCTACAAACTCATCCCATCTATGCTCAGGATCCTCATGGAACCATTCTCGCAACTCTGTAGAAGGAGCCAAATCCTTTTCCCACAAATCGATATGAGCATCTTCTTTTCTTACTCCACGAGGCCAAAGCTTATCTACCAATATGCGAAAACCGTCACTAGAAGAGAAGGGATCATAAATCCTTTTAATTTTAATTTCCAACATAACAACCAAGCATTTAAGTATATACAATTTATTTTCACAATTTCAATTACTAATAATATATAAATAAAAAGACAGAAAGCATTGCTAATATTTAACAATTTACTTTCTGTCTTTGTTTATATTTCCTCGCTCTTGGTAAGTTAAGGAAACACAATTGTCATGTTCTCTTTGTGCACCGTCTGTGTCGTAACGGTGTCATTAAATAAATCCCAGTTTTAATAAATGAGTAATTGTTTACGAGAAACAATAATCTATACCAGTTATTAAAGTAGTTTTGTCATTGCGTTTAAATTGCGTTCATTTAGTAAACACTCACATTTTTCATTTTAGTCGTGTTTCTTGTGCTGGGTTGTGTGTGGTTTTCAAGGTCAAGTTTATAAGAAATAATTCCATTATGCGTTTTCACACTTATCTTAATACCTTTAGATTCCTCGATATACTCTTTAATATTATCTAATTTAAAAGAGACTATACCCTCTCTTAACTGAGAGCCAAAATCAAAGAATGCATTATGTCGAAACTCCAAATTGATATATCCCTCTTCATCAATAATCGAAAGGTTAGCATCATGCACTAAGTTAAGCATATGTTTTATTATACTGTTTTCAACATAAAACTGACATTCCATGGTTATATACCCTTGTGCTATCCACATGTTTGATATATTTATATGGTCATTACCTATACTATCAGCATTTGCTTCTGTCAGTTCTATAATATCTTTCGTCAATACATTCTCAATATAAAATACCTCTGCATTATAATCATATGTTTTATCATTCAAAACAGATTTAGTATCCATCAATCTTAAATAAGCAAAAGCACGTTGACCATCTACAGCTTTATAATCTAAGCTACCACAAGAAATTGGATTTATAGTTTTTCCATTATCCAATACAAAGTAAAAGTTTACAGGTTCGTTTGTATCCTTTTCGCGCACAGTAACAAAAGCCAAGCTCGTATCTTCGGGCCATGTATTGTTATCATCTAAGCATGATTGGAGAAAAGGGAAAAGTGTCAATATAAGACACAGACTCATCCATTTAAATTTCTTCATCAGTCAGTTAAGTTTAATCTTTAAATTAATCATAGTATTATCACTTCAGTGCTTAGAAAATACTTCCAAAAGACATTTACTGCATACAAATTTGTTAAAGAAACAAAAGGGTATATTTATTGTTGTTTTGTAAGCAGTATTTTTATCCTGAATGTATTTATATATTAAACACGTGTCAAAAAGAATGGAAGAACAGGAACTGGCGGATCTATGCAGGCAAGGAAACAATCGTGCCCGCAAGGAGCTTTACGAGCGATACGCAAGTAGAATGCAGACAATCTGTCTTCGCTATTCGGGCGACCGTGACACAGCACAAGACCTTTTACACGATGGTTTTCTGAAGATATACCATTCGTTTGACAAATTTACCTGGCGAGGAGATGGCTCTTTGAGAGCTTGGATGGAAAGAGTGATGGTAAATACTGCGCTACAATTTTTACGTAAGAATGATGTTATGACTCAAACATCTGCATTGGAAGATTCACCCGAGTTATATAATGAACCCGATGCATCAGATATTGAAATCATTCCCCAAGCAGTATTAATGCAGTTTATCGAAGAGCTTCCTGTAGGCTATCGCACTGTATTCAATCTCTATACATTCGAAGACAAGTCGCACAGAGAGATAGCCGAATTACTCGGTATAAATGAGAAATCTTCAGCCTCACAATTATTTCGTGCTAAGAGCACACTTGCTAAGAAAGTAAAAGACTGGATAAAAGTAAACGACAAATGAGAAATGATGATATAAATAAAAAAGAACCCTGGTTGGGCAAAATAAAGGAAAAGGTAGATAACTATTCCGAACCTGCACCAACATTTGGCTGGAATCAACTTGAAAAAGAGTTGGCTGCAACCAC
>CAMTOV010000082.1 GCA_947074235.1 uncultured Bacteroides sp.
TGGATAACTTGGCGCTCGGCAGCAGCAGAGATGTTTGCCACCTCTATCGAAGATTTCTATGATCATATCTCGATTGACAATACAGGTACATACCTAAATGGATATATGCTACTCGATGTAAATCGTGGGTTGACAGGTATTGTAGAGATGAGCTTTAAGCGTTTCGTGTTGTTTGTATCAGATGGTAAGAAGCTGACAGTGACAGATTCTACCGGTCAATCGGCTACCGAAAAAGATTACGATCCACATCTCATCACTCCTACCCATATCTTTGGTATAAATTATCCTATTTCTAGGTGGGTAACTTACGACCTTCAAACGATTGATACGCGACCTATGAGACGTGTGCAGTTCTTTAATCGCATCGATACCGTGAAGTGTATTGAAACTGCCAAAGCATTGATTACCTATACCAACGAAAACGAACCGCTCTCTATCTATGGTCGTTGGGACTTAGGATATGGTGCAACTGAGTTCTCGAAGATACGTCCTGATGGTTCGGTAGATGCTAAAGCGGTATCGGCCAGCATGATTCGTGATGTATTGAAAGGTTTGAAATTTACTCCAAATAAAGATAGTGACAAGGTAGGCTTCTGGATGAAGTTTGGTACACCTTATGTACACAATCGACCATTTATCTGGTCGCAATCGATGTTCAAAGATTTTAAAGGATCACAAGAAGAAGACTTTGTACCCGATGTGCTAGATGGTAATTGGAATCTTATGAAATTATTTATGGATTAATGAAAACAAAGGAATACTTCGGTCTACAGGTACTATCTTTAATGATCTGCTTCTTTGCAATGGGATCAATAGAAATGGTGGGTATTGCTTCTAATTATATTAAAGTAAACCTACACATTTCTGATGCTAAAGCCAACCTGCTGCCTTCGCTGGTTTATATCTGGTTTTTGGTATGTACTATACCTACCGGTATATTGATGAACCGCATTGGCAAGAAAAGGACCGTACTATTAAGCATGGCCGTGATGTCAGCGGCCATGCTCATTCCTTTATTTGGCACCTCTTATGCGCTGATGATATTTTGTTTTATCATGCTTGGCATTAGCAATGTATGTATGCAATCTTCTCTTTATCCTCTCACTTCAGACATCATTACAGGAAAGAAACTTGCTGATACATTGACAATGGGACAATTTGTAAAAACACTATCTTCATTTTCTGCACCCTACATCACCATGATTGGTGCAGTGTATTTAGCTCATTTTTTTGGATTGAACTGGAGATTGCTATTTGTATTTTATTTTGCAATAAATATCATTGCAATGATGTCTTTGCAATTTTCTAGTGTTACTAACATAAAAGATAATCAAAAGACCTCTACCTATTTACAATGTTTTAGTTTGTTGAAAGACCGTTTTATTCTTCTCTCCTTTATTGGCATAATGTGCCATGTAGGTATTGATATCAGCACCAACACAGTAGCCCCTAAAATATTAATGGGACGTCTTGGTATTGTTCTCGAAAAGGCATCTTTTGGCGCAAGCTTGTATTTTATATTTCGATTGGTTGGTTGTTTCTTGTGGACTATTTTATTAAAGAAGGTATCTCGACGCAGTTTTTTTGTTATAAGCATAGCCCTTATTCTGGTAGCTATGATTGGTCTATTTTTTGTGTACAACAAAACACTAATTTTTGTTTGTATAGCTATGATTGGCTTAGGCAATGCTAATTTATTTCCTGTACTGTTTTCGCAAGCAGTGCTTAGCAAGCCCGAACAAAAAAATGTTATTTCAGAATTGATGATTATGGGTCAGGCAGGAGGTGCTATCTTCCCTATCTGCATGGGACTTGCCTTTGACCGTGTAGGGCTAGATGGTTCAATTGCGGTGCTATTTGTAGGCGTGTTATATTTAATTTACTACACACTAAAAATAAGAAAACGAGTAGTAGATGTAGTACAAAAATAATTAGCATTACTCTTTACTCAATTAGCTAAAGCTCATTAAAAAAAATCATTGCCAGCAATAGACTGACACACATAACACATAAAAACAATCATAATAACTTATCATAGAATAAAGTAAAGCCAAATTTCTTTCAAACTTCAACATTAAACATCTAATACATAATTATTTATAACATATTATTAATATCTATCAAAAGTGAAGCATTAATTCAAATTATTTTTTATCTTCGTTTAGTTTATCAACACTATACACATAATTAATGAGGAAATTACTAAAAAATATTCCCCCGTGCTTTGTTGTACTTTTATTTGTGACGGGTGGAGTTATTGCAGGTCTTAGTGCTTATATCATTTATATTGCTAGAGTGCATACTTATGCAACAGACGATCCTTCGGCCTGTGTAAACTGCCATATAATGACCCCTTACTATCAATCTTGGATGCATAGTTCACATGGAAATCAAGCTACCTGCAACGATTGTCATGTGCCACAAGATAATGCATTTAATAAATATTACTTCAAAGCAATTGATGGTCTTTACCACTCAGCTATATTTACCCTAAAAGCTGAGCCACAGGTGATTAGAGCTCGAGAAGCAAGCAGCAAGGTGATAATGGACAATTGCATTAGATGTCACACTCAACTAAATACAGAATTTGTAAACACCGGAATGATAGGATATACACAAGCTCAAAATGGACAAGGAAAAGCCTGCTGGGATTGTCATACGAATGTTCCTCATACGGTAGTAAGCAATATTTCTTCTTCGCCCAATGTAATAGCACCGATGCCTGCATCGCCTGTGCCCTCGTGGCTTAAAAACATGATGAACTCTAAAAAAACCGAATAGATTATGTTTAAAAAATTATCAGAATCAATTAAGCGAAACCCTGCCATTGGCTGGGCAATCTTTGCCATTGTCATGGTAGGAGTATTCTTACTAGGGCTACTAGCATCTTCAATAACAGAGCGTAGAGCCGAGATAGCTACACTTTATGCTAACAAGAAAATAGAAATTACTGGTATTAATGCCAAAAATGAAGAATGGGGTTTGAATTACCCACGTGAGTATGATACGTGGAAAAAGACAAAGAACATGGATTTCCGCAGTAAACATTTAGGCAACATGAGCGAGGACATATTAGAAAGTCGTCCGGAAATGGTTGTTCTTTGGGCTGGTTATGCCTTTTCGAGAGATTACACAGCACCACGCGGACACATGTTTGCCATAGAGGATGTAACACATACTCTTCGTACGGGGACACCCGATGGAGAAACAAAAGACATGCAACCATCTACCTGTTGGACATGCAAGAGTCCAGATGTACCACGCATGATGCAAGAAAAAGGACTCGAAGAGTTCTATAAAGCTTCGTGGAGCGAACACGGCTGTGAAGTTGTAAATCCGATTGGTTGTGCCGATTGTCATGACCCTCAAACCATGAATCTAACAATAACCCGTCCGGCTTTAATTGAGGCTTTCGAACGACAAGGCAAAAAAATAGAAGATGCCACTCCACAAGAAATGCGTTCTTTGGTTTGTGCTCAATGCCATGTAGAATATTATTTCCAAGGTGATGGGAAATATCTAACATTCCCTTGGGATGGTGGTATGACTGTAGAAGCAATGGAAGAGTATTTTGACAATTCAAATTATGCTGACTGGACTCATACATTATCTCGTGCACCGATGCTTAAAGCACAACATCCTGATTATGAAATATTCTTATTGGGCCCACATGCTCAACGTGGATTGGGTTGCGCAGACTGTCACATGCCTTATAAAGCCGAAGGTGGTATCAAATATTCAGACCATCAAATTATGAGTCCACTAAAAAATATATCATCGACTTGTCAAACATGCCATCGTGATAGCGAAGACAATCTGAGAAAGTATGTATACGAATATCAAGATAAAGCTCTTGAAATTCGCGATCGTATAGAGACTGAACTAACCAAAGCTCACATTATGGCAAAAGCTGCATGGGACAACGGTGCTAGCGAAACAGATATGCAACAAGCCCTACAACTCATTCGTCAGGCACAATGGCGTTGGGATTTTGCAGTAGCATCACATGGTAGCTCATTTCATGCTCCTGTAGAAACACAAAGAATTCTTGCTCATGGCTTAGACCGCTCAATGCAAGCTCAATTGGAATTGCAAAAAACACTCTTCGCACTTGGAGTTAGAGAAGTTGAAATGCCTGATGTATCGACAAAAGCAAAGGCACAGGAATACATAGGATTAGATATAAAGAAGCTTCATAAAGATAAAGATAATTGGATTAAAACAACGCTTCCAACTTGGGTAGAGAAAGCCAAAGCTGAAGGTAAAATCGTATCGAATAGCTAATGCCGACAGATAGTAAACGAAAAATTTGGCAAACCCCATGGCGTTATGCAGAAGCTATCACAATAGTAGGTTCGCTTCTGCTAATAGGCTTTATGCTACAGATAGTGATAGGTGAATTTAACTTCTATCTACTGGCAAAACCTGCAAATTATATTCTAGCAGGAGTTATTACATTTTTATGCATCGTATTGGGATTATTCAGCAAGAAAAGCAGATTTGCGAACTGGCTGAGTGGTGTAGAAATGAGCGTGGCTCTGATAGTGGCGTTGCTGCTTTTGACTATAATAATGGGACTTACACCGCAGGCTACACACAGTCATTCATTATTGGGATTTGATGCTATGACCTCTTCGTGGGCATTTGTCATCATCTATTCGCTTACTCTCTTATCGCTCGGAACACTTACAGTAAGACGGTTGCGAGCATTTAGATTGAAAGATTATGGGTTCTATCTTAACCACATTGGATTGTGGCTATTGCTGCTTTGCTCAGGATTGGGATATTCGGATATGGAACGATATATTATGTATGTTCGAGAAGGAGAAACAGAGTGGAGAGTATATGATGATCAAAACAATGTAAAAGAACTACCGATAGCTATTACGCTCAATGATTTTGATATGGATTATTATCCGCCTAAATTGGCTATAATAGACATGGAAAATGGTGAAGTGTTGCCAAATGACAAACCTGAGTATTTTCAAATTGATAATGATATGCCACAAGGAGAAGTGAACGGATGGCACATCGTTATGGAGAAATATATTCATCAGGCTGTAAGAAACAGCGACAGCACTTATCAAGAAGTTTTTATGCCCGGAGCAACACCTGCCGTTAAAGTGCATGCTACTAAAGATAACATAACCCGTAGTGGATGGATATGTGGAGGTAATCAAGCACAATTGTATATGACTCTTCCATTGGATGACCAAACGAGCCTGGTAATGACAGTAGCCGAACCACGCAAATTCATGTCGGATGTAGTGGTTTATACACAAAGCGAGAAAAATATAAGTGATCGTATAGAGGTAAACAAACCTTTGAGTGTTGATAACTGGACAATTTATCAATATGGATACGATAATAATGCCGGCAGATTGTCGTCGTACAGTAGTTTTGAGTTGGTTTACGACCCATGGGTAACGCCAGTCTATATAGGAATAATAATGATGATGCTTGGTGCTATGTCTATGGTTTGGACAGGCAAGGGCAGAAAGGGGGTTGAAGATGACATGGAGTAATTTCATCTATTTTGCAATACCAGCTATTGCGTTATGGCTAGGTGCAGGTGCTATGGTTTATTCTAAAAAATTGGCACGCTTGTCTAATGTATTGATGCTGCTTGGTATAGCCATATTTGCGATATTCATCATAGGATTCTGGATTCATATCGAACGACCACCCATGCGCACTATGGGTGAAACTAGATTGTGGTATTCAATGTTCTTGTCGATAGTTGGCTATGTGGCCTACAAGCGATGGAAATATCCTTGGTTATTGAGCTTTACGGCAATAGTAGCAACAGTATTTGTTATTGTCAATCTGCTAAAACCCGAAATACATTCAAAAAGTTTGATGCCTGCTTTGCAAAGTCCATGGTTCATACCACATGTGACGTCGTATATTCTATCGTATGCTATGTTTGGTTCAGCAACTATCGGGGCAATCATCTTGTTATGGAAAAAGAACCAAGATAAGCGAATATTTAGTTTTATAGACAACATGATTTATGTAGGCTATGGCTTTTTGATGCTTGGTCTTCTAATGGGTGCTATTTGGGCAAAAGAGGCTTGGGGCCATTATTGGTCTTGGGATCCTAAAGAGACATGGGCATTTGTAACTTGTGCTGCTTATTTGGGATATATACACATTAGACTAAAAAGAGATGCTAGGAGCAACCGCATATCGCTTTGGTTTGTAATTATCGCATTCATCTTATTGATGATAACTTGGATTGGGGTAAACTATCTACCATCGGCGCAGAGTAGCGTACATGTATATTAATGACTATGTGCGCTGAGGCTAATGGAATTAATATCACACATAAAAACGCTCGATAAATGTTAATAATAAACTCCATCGAGTAGCTAATTATTATGGCTGTTGCATTGCTGAGATATTGTAACTATGTTTGTAACTCAATCTTATAATTACAATAAAAATGAATAAGAAATGCTCTCTCTTGCTTTTTGCACTTCTACTGTTATGCAACCATCTTAATCTTTGCGCACAAGATAGTCGCGAAGAAAAGATGCAGCAAATTCTTGATGAGATAAAATCACCTGAAACTCCTGTATATAGCGCCATCATCACACGATATGGCGCCAAACCCAATGGAAAGAGTGACACTAAGCCTGTGTTTGATAAACTCATAAAGATGTCTAGCCGAAAAGGGGGTATTCGTATCATTGTGCCTCCGGGCGATTATTTTGTAGATGGTCCACTACATTTAGAAAGCAATGTATGTCTCGACATACAAGAGGGTGCTCGCATTGTGTTTGGATCTAACCCAGAGAAATACCTACCAGTAGTATTCACTTCGTGGGAAGGGACATTCCTTTACAATTACAGTCCATTTATCTATGCCTACGAGAAAGAAAATATCTCTATCATTGGCAAAGGAACTATCGATGGACAATCTGCGCAGACCTTTGCAACTTGGCGCAAAGATCAAAAGGAATCACAGATGTTGAGTCGAGAGATGAACCACAACAACACGCCCTATGAGGAGCGTCAATTTGGTGCTGGTCATTCACTTCGACCACATATGATTCAATTCTTTAGATGCAAAAATATCTTGGTGGAAGATGTAACTATTACCGATTCACCGTTTTGGTGCATCCATTTGCTTCAGTCTGAAAATGCTACGTTTCGTGCAATCAATTTCATTGCTCGCAATGCAAACAACGATGGCATCGATCCCGAATATTCGCGTAATGTACTGATTGAGAATATTAATTTCGATAACAGCGACGATAATGTGGCTATAAAAGCTGGGCGCGACTATGAAGGTAGACGAACTGCTACCCCATCTGAAAACATCATCATCCGCAATTGTCGTTTCAAGGGACTGCACGGTGTAGTGATTGGCAGTGAAATGTCGGCTGGCGTACGTAATGTGTTTGTTGAGAATTGCAGTTATGGTGGTTACTTAAAACGTGGCATTTACCTAAAGTCTAATCCCGACAGAGGAGGATATATTAAAGATGTGTATATAAACAACGTAGAGTTTGGGCATGTAGAAGATTGCTTTTATGTCACCTCTTTCTATCATGGACAGGGAGCAGGATTTGCCACCGACATACAAAATGTATACGTTGAGGATATGAAATGCCAAAAAGCCGATGCTGGAGGTATTATTATTCAAGGTTTCTCTGAATTACCTGTGCGCAATTTCCGCTTTAGCGATGTGACAATAGATAGCGCTGGTGTTGCTATGAGTCTTACCAACGCCGAACAGATAGAATTTAACAATGTAAGTATAGGTGGTGTGATAGACCAAGCACCAAATGCAGCAGGACACGCTGTTAATATACAGTAACTTTCTTTACCTGAAAGTTTAATAGCAAAACATTCTACTCGCATTGGTACTTACCATGCTTTATTTTTAAACCGTAGTTATTCAAATCTCTTTCGATTATTGTTTGATTTGGCTTGTTTTTAATCTTATAAGAATTCTTTAAAGAACGATTCTAGCTTATCAAATGACATTAAGTCTACTCTATCATATAGATATATGTGGTTAGCACCGAGTATTATCATCAGTTCTTTAGTCGCTTTTGAGGCATTATAGGCATCTTCACTAAAACTTCTCGGCATCGCATTTCCTCATATGATAAATAATAGTGTTCTTGTATAAATGTTATCAATATCAATCATCGGCTAAAAGTTTAGAAACTTAGCATTACTAGTAAATGTAGGATGAGTAGTTGTTTGTAAGGTCGCTCCTTCGGGGATAACTTCATCGCATGGTGTACGATAGAAATTATAAAATTCACGTTGAGCAGGAGTTGTATCATCATAAAGCTTATTAACTATACCACCCGTCAACTCTATTTTTCCACCCAAAGTTAACAATTCCACTTCTCAGAAGTGACAACACTGTCTTTAGGCTGCATTTCATGACAAATGTTATGAATAGATGTCTTAATCTCATTAAGAAGAGCATTAATGTGTTTACTTTCTCTATTAGAGCCAGAAGCTCTACAAAGACTAACACTTCATATTTCTAGATCTATTTTATGTTTGGTGCTAAATTGCGCAATCTTTCCATCAACGGTAATACGTGCAATAATTGGCATGTGACCATTTTTTCTAACTGCATTTCTTTTTACATAAAAAAGAACTTTAAATGTACTTTTCATTACTTCATTTTTAAACGTTACAAAATTAGTTTGCTAGCTGATTATGAAATAATTATAGTCGTGCCAAAAGGGGGCATTAGAGTGCCAAATAAATATGTTTTTGTGACCTATTTTGGGCTTTTATTATTAGGTCACGATTTCGTCACAGAAGTAGGGTAGTTTTTGGCTTTTTTGTGACCTAAGAGGGGTAACGTATAAACAACAAAAAACCCTACAAAATATTGATTTTGTAGGGTTTAGCTCCTTGATGGCGCCTTTCGGCTTCATCTTTCAGCGGAGAGAGAGGTCCGTGAACCTACACCCTTATATCTTTAAAAATCAATATATTACCTGTAAGCAAAATAGCCCTGTTACGAATTAGCCCCAAATTTTAAATACCTCAATTTGGCGGGCTTTGGCACTCGTTTGACTACACTTATTTCAGGTTCAAATCTACCTATTAATTTTGATATATACAAGATTTTAATTCTCAAACTTTTATGCTTGGTGCAAGGTGCAAGCTATATTTATATATAGACTTGCACCTTGCATTTAACCGTATCTTATCCTAGAAAAACTTTACAGTTATATGTTATATTTTGATATTACTATTAAAACTTGCATATTTGCAATAATATACGATGTATTATGCTAATTATGAAGAACACGACCATATATATATTTATTTTATTATTTCTATCAACATTAAATGCTTTTGCTGCCATTAATAGGGATGTATTTGAAACTCAACATTTGAGTACATCTCATGGACTTAGCAGTCAACGCGTTTTTTCGATTGTTGAAGATAAATTTGGTGCTATTTGGATATCGACTAAGGATGGTGTTGATAGATATAATGGCAACATAATTAAGAACTATAAATTAACAGGCCAATTCTATCATGGTGATATGGCTGGTAGGATATTACGTTTGTTTTATAGCGAAAAGGACGGACTTTGGGTTTATGATCAAACAGGCAAAATATTTAAATATTCAGAAAAAAATGATGCATTTATCCTTATCCTTGCCTTGGATCATCTGATTCAAGAACCTGTTACACTTAATAAATTTTACATAGATAATCAAGGTAATTATTGGTTCGGAACACAATCTGGCGCATACAAGATAGATCATAATAATGAGTTGATTTGTGTGTTATCAAATAAATATGTGACTGATATTATTTCAATTAATAATTGTAATATTATTGCTACTTCTCAAGGTGTATATCTACTGTCATCTGATTACATGAATGGGATTCAGGTGCTAAATCCCGATATGTATGTTCAAACTTTATATCATGATGATGAAAAGAATGAATTATGGATCGGTACTTTCAATGAAGGCCTTAGAGCTTTTAATATGAATGATAAATCCTGGATCTCGATAAAACAAAATGAAGAAAATTTAAATCCCATACGTTCGATAACCAGTTATGATGATCAAACTTTATTGGTGGGAATAGATGGAGGTGGTGTATACTCTGTCAATAAAGATAACTATAAATCGAGTCTACTTATGGGTATAGCCGATAATATACGACATACTCGTTTACAGGGGAATGGGGTTTATACTGTTATTAAAGACACTCAAGGCAATATATGGGTAGGTAGTTATACAGGGGGTGTTTCGGTAGCTATTCTTTTGCATACACCTACTACCATTTTAGTGCATGAAACTGGCAATGCAAATTCTTTGATTGATAATAATATCAATGGAGTTGAAGAGAATATAGATGGTAGTATATGGTTTTCAACAGATTCAGGTATTAGTATATGTAGTATGAAAACTGGTAAATGGATGCACTTACTTAAAGGTATCGTGATAACAGGTCTTTGTAAAGGAGAAAAAGGGACAATGTGGGCAAGCACATATGGAAATGGAGTGTATCATTTGAATAAACATGGCGAGATTATTGCTCATATGTCTACTAAAACCAAAGACCTAACTACAAACTACATTTTGTCTATTCATTTTGAAGATGATGGGAGCCTTTGGGTTGGTGGATTAGGCGGGAAATTGGTATTAATAAATGAAAAGAAAAAACGAAAACAATTGTATGATATAGATTGGGTGCA